>JAFZCU010000155.1 GCA_017556145.1 Prevotella sp.
AGCGGTAGCTCTGCTTGCCTAAACCCAGTGAGCGCCCATTCAGGAACAGCTCCACCTCATTGCCCGTCGACACCACATACACCGGCTTAACGGTATTGGCAGGATAGTTCCAATGGCCAATGATGTATGTTTGAGAATGCTTTGGCTCTACCCATCCGCTCCACATCACCTGATGCACGAAGAAAGCGTCTTTGGGAATACGCATGGCATCAACGACTCCGCTGGTGCGATAGTTAGACTCGCCGCGATGGTGGGTGTTGGTGTCAGAGAAAACAATCTTTACACCACCCGACGAGACACGGGTACCTGTGCCGGGACGTTCACGCCAATAGTCATACCAGCGACGCACCATCTCGACGGCAAACTGATCCATATTATGATTGTAGTCTGTAGCAGGCTGGCCTCGATACAGAGGACCATCGCCCTCCTGATGGTAGGGATAGCTCCATTCATCCCAGTACTTGCGCAGACCCTCGTCGCGACAGTACTCCATCGCCCACATAGGGTGCTTCTTACTCTTGTTGATATACAGCATCTCACCACCATATTCAGCCTCGTCGATATCCAGCATCTCACGACTGCCAATGGCGCGTCCACCGTAGGGGTCATACTTGTCGCGGATGGCCTTCATCTCCAGCATGTGCTCTCGGCTGATGCTCTCGTTGCCGCTTTCGTAGAAGAGGATCGAGGGGTTGTTCCTGTTATAGATGATGGCGTCGCGCATCAGTTCCGTGCGCTGTATCCAACGGGGTCCTTCCACATCCTTCTCTGCATCGCCGGCTGGCATCGCCTGAATGAGTCCCACACGGTCGCACGATTCGATGTCTTGCTTCCATGGTGTGACGTGCATCCAACGGACCAGGTTGCCGCCAGACTCCACCATCAGCCCATTTGAGTAATCGCTAAGCCAGGCCGGGACACTCAGACCTACACCAGGCCACTCGTTCGACGTGCGCTGGGCATAGCCATGTACCATCAGCACACGGTCGTTGAGCCAGATTTTGCCCTCGCCAAAGCGCGTCTTACGGAATCCCGTGCGAGTGATGACAGGATCGTGGTACTCAATCCTTTCGCCGTCTAGTGTCACCTCCTTCAGACGTGTCTCTACGGTGTACAGATAGCCATAGCCCCATGACCAGAAATGGAGCCCAAAGACCTCTGATGAGGCTTTCAGCGTCACCGTCTCCCCTGGTTCGATATGGGTGAAGTCAGGGCATTCCTCACGGGCTACCAGATTGCCTTCAGCATCCTTCAGGGTGAACACCAGGGCTACATCACGAGCTTTTGTGTCTTCGTTTCTGACTTGCGACTCAGCATGGATCATGGCCTTGTGGTTAGGAATGTCGAAATCGGTAGCATAGATGTAGGTTCCAGTGGTGCCGAGATTTGAGTACAATGGCAGCGTCTGATAGAGCTTGTCCGTCATGTGCAGCCATACGTTCTTCGGAATGCCACCATAGTTGGCATTGAAATTGCGGTCGTTCCACTGGTAGCGACTGTCATGCTTACGTGAGCGGTATGTCCAACTGTTGTCGCAGCGCACGGCCAGTACATTCTCGTCCTCCTTCATATACGGTGTCAGGTCAAAGCCGAAGGCCATCACCCCGTTCTCGCTGAAGCCCACGTGATGCCCGTTCAGATAGACATCCGCACCCTGACGCACGCCCTCGAACTCGATGAACACTTTACCCTTAACGTCTTGTTCTGAGAGCAGGAATGTCTTTCGGTACCAACAAACCGTGTCCGTCAGGTCTACGATATCTTTGCGAAAAGCTTCGTCACCATTGAAAGCATAGGGCAACGTCACTCGTTGCCACTGGCTATCGTCAAAATCAGGCTTCGATGCTTCATCCACATCACCTATGAACAACCTCCAGTCGGCATTGAAATTGAGCTTTGCTCGACCTTTTCTCGCCATGGCAGAGTCGAAGCGAGCTTCACTCTGCTCATTTGGCTTATCGAAAACGTTGAGCTTCTGTCGCTCTACGGCACTTGCCGTCAAGGCGACAAACAAAGCACAAAAAGCAATGATTATCTGATGTGTTCCTTTAGCCATAACATTTGACGATGATTAGTTGTTTCCGATGTCCAATGCTCGTTGATGGGTGTGATGAGCGACTCCTTGGGAGAAGTAATCAGATTCCACACGATATAGCTTGTTGTAGGAGGACAAACATTGTCGTTGTAGCCCCAAGTGAGATAGACAGGACAGGAGATACGACGGGCGAAGTTCACCACGTCGTAATAGGCCATTGTCTCAACCTTTTCAGGTGTCAGCATGTTGTTGAGTCGATTAAAGTGGGGGTAACCGCCTGCACGGTTGTCCAGATAACCTGCCATATCCGAGAGGGCCGGATGATTGGCCACACAAGCCGTCACACGAGGGTCGAGGCCAGCGGTGATCAGTGACAGAGCTCCACCCTGACTGCCACCCTGTACAAACACGTTCTGACCGTCCCACTCCGACAACGATGTCAGATAGTCAATGGCGCGCACACAGGCCACGTAGACGTGCTTCATATAATAATTGTCGCGGTTGTCGAGTCCATTCGCCAGATAACCGTTTTCATAGTCGAAAGCCGTGGTAACCTCTTTGAACTGTTCGTCGGTCATCTCAGGGTTCAGTCCGTGAATCTCCATCTCCAACCGGATAAACCCGTTCTTAGCATAATAGGTATTGCGCATGGGCTCCTTAATGGTCTTGATGCCGGCACCCGGTGGACAGAGTACGACGGGGTATTTCCCTATAGTTTTCGGCTTTGTCAGGTAGCCGTAGATGCAGTGGCGACTGTCGACCTTCAGCTTCAGAAGATAGCAGTCAAACTCATCGGTAGTGTATTTCTCCACCTTCTCGCGTTTTACTAATATATTTTCATTATTCACTGCCTTACGCGCTGCTTCGAGGTTAGCTTTCCAAAAGGCGTCAAAGTCTGACGGGTTCTTCGTATAGGGCTTCAGCTGTTCTGGCGAGAAGCCCACTTTCACATGGTGTTGATACTTATTGCCGCCCAGCTCTGCCGTTAGTCTCAGGTCCAGGAATCCCGGTTGCCTCATCGTTCCCATATCAATGGTAGCCTTACCGTTTTTCAGCAACACCTTACCTTTCGATGTAGCCGCCATCATGTCAGGACCTATCTCGTAACTTACTTCCACGTTCTGGGGGATGCCATAGAGGCAAAAGGTTACTTCCATCTTTGCCTTTTCATTAGTGTGGTAGAGCCAGTCAGGATGGTCGGGCACCGTCAGCCAAAGATAGTCTGAGCGGTAGGGATAATTCTCAGCAGGAGCTGACTGTGAGCAGCAAAGAGCGAACAATACTAAAAAGATTGTTAATTGTCTAAGTTTCTTCATCATGCCGCAAAGGTACAAAGAATCTTTGTAACTCATAATTAGTTCAACGAGAAAAAATACGCAAACGTTATCTATTCAGCACTTTTCCGTGAGAAACGCATTAAAATCTCTCAGAAATTCCATAAATGATGTTAATGAGAAATACTTTTATGTGCAAATATCGAATATTTTTCGTATATTCGCAGCAAATTAAACCTATATGGATTTACGCAAACTACTATCCTTCAAGGCTGCGGTTGAGCGAGAGCAGAACCAAGCTCGCTTGAGTTCTGCCGAGCGTGAGCAGGCTCGACCGAAGGTCAAAGATTGGTTCTCCTATCGTCAAAAGGTGGGCCTGCTGGTTGTGGCTGGCGTTGTATGTGGTCTTGGCGGATTGTTTATGTATCTGCTTAGGGCACATACCTATTTCGTGGGTGACGATCCGTCGGCCTGCGTCAACTGCCACATCATGACACCTTATTATGCTACGTGGAGCCATTCCTCACACGGAAGAGACGCCACGTGTAACGATTGCCATGTGCCCCACCAGAACCTCGCACTGAAATATGGTTTCAAGGCGATGGACGGACTAAAGCACACGGCCTATTTCGTGACCCATGCCGAGCGTCAGGCTCCGATGGCTGAGACGCTGACAGGACAGGTGGTGATGGACAACTGTATCCGCTGTCACACCCAACTGAATCAGGAGTTTGTTAAGACGGGCCGCATGGGGTATATGAAACAGCAGGCTCAGGGAGGTAAGGTGTGCTGGGACTGTCATCGCAACGTGCCTCACAGTGGCATGAACTCGCTGATGGCTACGCCGAATGCGGAGTTTGTAACCCCATTGCCGCCATCACCCGTTCCTGATTGGCTGCAAGGAATGCTGAGTAAGTAAAAACAATAAAAAAA
>JAFZCU010000156.1 GCA_017556145.1 Prevotella sp.
AATACATTGCCCTCGAGTTTGAAGTATTTGCCCGACCATGTTCCTTCGCCACCTTTAGGATATTCTATCAGGTGCGAGTTGGCTTCGTCGGCATTCCACTGGCCATCATTCTGATCACGGTTCAGCATGGGTCGTGGTGTACCTGCACTAAAAGTAATCTCCAACGAAGCGTAAGCCGAGAGATCTGCATAATTGATCACACTGTTATCACCGTAAGCCAATCCAGTTGGCTTACCCAATTCAAAGGCACAGGCTGCAGGTGTGTCGCTCTTCTTCTGAGCATCGGCACCCCATCCGTCCCATTCAAACATCATGTCGGCTGTCAGCGGCACACGCTTCAAACCAGCCGAAGCATCCATTGCATAAAGTGCCATCAGCACAAATGCAAATAACAATTGGTAAGATTTTCTCATGTTGCTAAAGTTTTAAAAAGTTAATAAGAAAAAATAATCATTTCTGGCTGCAAAGGTAGATAATAAGGGGCAAACATGTACAGAAAAACGTTTCATATACATTCATATTTGTTTTCATATCAAAAAAATATGGCACGTAATCCCTACGCACCATATTCCCATTACTAACTAACTATTAACTTTAACTAACTATTCTAAATACTCTTTTTTAATATCCTGGGTTCTGACCTAAATCAGCATCCTTATTGGCCTGAATAGCAGAGAGTGGAATCGGGAATAAATCAAAGTGAGAATCATAGTCCTTACCGTCGGCACTATGAGCCGCACTGAAATAAGGATTATATTTCTTAATGCGCTCACTGAGTTTGCCTACACGGGCCAAGGTGAGTCGGCGTTTCTCTTCGCAGACAAGTTCACGCAAACGCTCATCAAGAATGAAATCAATAGTCATCTCCTCGGCTGTCACGTTCGTAGCCTGGGCACGACTGCGCAATACGTTGATATCGGCAGCAGCCTCACTTTTCTTGTTTGTATTAATATAGGCCTCGGCACGCAGCAGATAAGCCTCAGCCAAACGGAAGAAATATTGGTCGGTGAAAGTTTTTCCACCTGTGCCAGCAAGGGTATAGGTAGATTTGTTTCCATACTGGGCATCAGGATGGTGAAACGGGGTGGTCATCTTTGTGGAGTAGCCGCACATGAAGCGGTTGGGCAGGACATTGTCGGCATTTGTGCCGCCGCTATAACCAGTTTCCATAGAATAGCCGGTAGGCAGCACGGTATGCTCTAGATCAAAATATCCGTCAGGCATGGCAGCTTTCAGTTCAGGATAGATGTCGAGTACCTGAGGACGGTGAATCTTAAAGCGACGCGGCCAGTTGAACTCCGAATTACGCATATCGTTGAAGTCGTCCTTCCAGATACCATTATATAGGTGGTCTACAGCATAGTGTGTGCCAATGCCTCGGCCTCCTGTCATGTCACCGATAGGCCAGTTGAAGAGCTGAAGGTGCGTGCCATCAGGAGTGATGATATTGAACTTATCTACCTGCGGCGCGAAAAAGCGCTCTCCCCAGAAGCTGGAGGTGTACCAAAAGAACTCACTGGTATTGTTGCCACCACCATCTACATTGGTTTCTAACTGAATAACCCAGATGCCCTCAGTATTACCAGAACTGCGGTTTTGGTTATTGGGACGGAACAGATCGTAGAATACATCGCCGTCCTCACTGGCTTGTGAACCGAAACGCTGGGTCATCAGTTTCAGGTTGGGATTGCTGATGATAGCTGAGGTCGTACTGATAGCTTTTTCATTAGCACCTGTAGCCAGATAGGAATCTGCCAGCAGCATGTTAGCGGCTGGACTGCTGATTTCACCGTCGCGCACGGCATTGATATCGGGCAAGATGCCGGCTGCGAACTCCAGATCTTCAATGACCTGTGCCCACACCTTGTCTTTCGACTCACGGGTATAGTCGGTCTTAGGGGCTGTCACTTCCTCAAGTTGGAGTGGTACATCGCCAAAGAGCAATACTAACGTATGATAACCCAAAGCCCGGAAGAAGCGGGCCTTAGCCTCATAGAGTTTCTTCTGAGTATCGTCAAGAGCCGTAGCGGCAGGCAGGCGACTGATGACAGTATTAGCTTGTGCAATCAATTTATAATTCTGATCCCAATAGAACTTGGCAATGGCACCTGAGGGTGAAAGGTCGGCGGTACAGTTCGACTGCAGGGGGTCGGCTGTGATCCACATATCTGCATACTTTGAGAGGTCTGTCGTACGGTCATAAGTGGTGTAGAACTCCTGACGTGTCAGGTAGTAGAGCTCGGCGATAGAGGCGTCAAAGTCGGCTGTTGTATTATAGGAGTTTGATGCCGAATTGAAATCGAGCGCTTTTTCCTCAAGAAACTTGTCTTCGTTGCATCCAGTCAGCACACAGACTGAAAGTATGGTGAATATTATAATCTTTTTCATTGTGCGTTAGAGATTAATGTTGATACCTAATGTAATACTCTTCATGACGGGGCGGTTGTCGTAACAGCTACCAGTTGTGCGATTCTGGCCGTTGATATCCGAATACGTCATGTTGGGCTCGGGATCCCAGCCATGCCAGCCAGTAATGGTCAACAGGTTCTTGGCACTCATGTAGACATTGATGCCGTCAATATGAATTCTCTGCATCCAAGCGCGGGGCAGGTCGTAGGAGAGGGTGATATCCTGCAGGCGCAAGAACGAGCGGTTCTCATAGCGATAGGGGTTAATAGCAGGATTGGCGTGATACAGGGCATAGATACCGCTAGGATTGCTGGGTGTCCAGAAATTATCCACCTGCTCGGTCAGACGGTTATGACGCAGCGTGTTGTCGTTGACCAGCTCAGCGTATGAGTTCTTACCCAAATAGCTCTTGCTTCCGCCGATGATGGCATTGAGGAAGAAACTCAGGGTGAAGCCTTTGTACTTCAAGGTGTTCAACAGACCCATGCGCAATGAAGGATCATTCTTACCAATAATGCTACGGTCTTTCTCATTGATCTTGCCGTCCTCGTTGATGTCGACAATCTTATAATTTCCGGGGTGATAGCCTTCGGGGATATCGTCGCCTACCTGCCAGATGCCGTCGATGGTATAGTCATAGATGGCGGAGAGCGATTCGCCAATGAACAGTGAAGAAGAGGTGAGGTCATCCTCCTTACCATCGCCGTCGGTGTCAAGACCTGCCAGCTTGGTTATCTTGTTAGTGTTGGTGGAAAGGTTGAACATCGATGTCCACTCAAAGTCTTTGGTGGCGATGTTGCGAGAATTGATGGTCAACTCAAAACCCTTGTTTTGGATTTCACCCACGTTCGACATGATGGAGGTGAAGCCAGTGATGGAGGGAATCGACACGGCATAAAGCAGGTCTGTGGTTTTGGTGGTATAGTATTCAATGTTACCAGTGATGCGGTTGCCCAGAAGGCCGAAATCGAGTCCAAAGTTGAAACCTGCGGTTTTTTCCCATTTCAGGTCGGAATTCTCCATAGAAGCCAGCTCCTGACGCATTACTCCAGAAACACCATCTCCAAAGATGTAGCCGATGGACGAGTTGACTCTTGCAAGTGATGAATAACGGGAAGTCTGGTTACCACTGACGCCATAGCCTGCGCGCAGCTTCAGATAGTCAAGCTGAGGTATCTTGAACCACTCTTCATTAGTCAACACCCATCCTAAAGCCACTGACGGGAACACAGCCGACTTGTTGTTGGCAGAGAAGCCAGAGTAGCCATCGCGACGCACGGTAGCAGTGAGCATATAGCGGGTGTCGTAGGTATAGTTGACACGGGCCATCTGGTAGAGTAGCGTTTCCAACCATGCATCGGAATTCGTGGTCTGTGTAGAGGCCAGCTCCAAAGAATTGTAACCCAATGTCATACGTGGGAAGAGTTTGGCATCTGCTGCGGTATAGTTGTATTTACGACGTGAGGCACCATAGACAAAAGTGGCACCTACGCTATGCTTGCCGAAATCGTTTATATAGTTCAGGATGTTATCCAGCGTATAATCATAATAGGTGGAGTGGTGCTTGTAAGCCTGACCATTATTGTTCTCAGCATATTGGCTGGCATAGTGATGCTCACCAATGCGATAATTGTTACCAAAGTTGATGCGATAGGTCAGACCTTTCAGAGGCAATTGCACCTCGCCATAGAGATTGGCGAAGAAAGAGTTGGTGCGGTCGTAGTCGTCGACGAGTGATCCGTGGAAGGGATTCTCGCGAGCATCATGGGCAGGATAGTCTATCATATTGCCATCCTCGTCATATGGTTTCGTCAGCGGACTGCATTCGATGAGGAATGGGAGATAAGTTTCCTGACCGTCGCGGTTTTCAAACGAACCGAACGCCTGCACGCCGGCCTTGAGCCATGAAACAGGCTGGATATCGAGGTTGACGCGGACAGAGTTACGCTTGTAATCGTCGTTAAGCAGATAGTTTTTCTGCGAGGTATTGCCAACAGAGATGAGGTACGACATGGCCTCGCTGCCTCCGGAAATATTAAGTTTATTTTCCTGAATGGTTCCTGTACGTGTGAAATCGCTCCACCAGTCATAATCGCCGGGGATAACATTGCCATAGTCGTCGGTCATCCAGGAATCAGGCAGACGCTCAGCGAGTTTGAAGTCCGGATTCTGCTGGGTGTAGCCCGAAGCCTCGGTCTTGGAGTACAGCCATAGACACTCGTTGTTGAACGAGAGCATCTCGTCGCGGTTCATGATATCCATTTTGTTCGTTGGTGTCTGCCAACTAATACTGCTCGAAAAGTTGACCTTAGCCTTGCCTTTGACACCTTTTTTTGTGGTGATGAGCAGAACGCCATTAGCAGCCTGTGCACCATAAACGGCTGTAGCCGAGGCATCCTTCAGAACGTCAACACTTTCGATGTCGGCGGGGTTGATGCTGGAAAGACTTCCTGTATAGATGATTCCATCAAGGATAATCAATACGGCAGTGCTACCGGAAATAGTGTTGGCACCACGGACGGAGATTGCAGGATCTGCACCTGCAGAGCTAGCCTGTCCCACGTTCAATCCCGGCACCGTACCTTGGAGTGACTGTAGCAAGTTAGTGTTGGTAGACTTTTCGAATGCCTGGATATTGGCTCTAGTCACCGCTCCTGTCAGGTCGCTCTTGCGCATGGTACCATAACCTACAACCACGATGTCGTCAAGCAGGTTGTTGTCTTCACTCAGTTCGACCTTAATCTCATCACTGCCAGCAGGCGTAATTTCTTTGGTCTGATAGCCAATAAACGAAATCACAAGTTTGGCATCCTTCTTCACTGAAATCTGGAATTGTCCGCTTAGGTCGGTTACGGTTCCATTTGATGATCCCTTTTCAACGACAGAGGCGCCAATAATAGGTTCCTGATCGGTCGCTGAAATCACAATGCCGCGCAGCACGTTTTGCGCATACGCTCCAACTACACTTAGCATAAGCAGAGGTAGAAGTAAAATTAGTCTTTTTCTCATTGTCAGTTGATTTAAAAATGTAATTAGAAAGTTTCTTGGTGCAAAATTAGTGTATAAATGGCTTTATATTACAAGAAAAACGTTTCATGGAAATGCTGTTTTATTGCAAACCAAAAAGAGTCGGCATCTTGCAACAAATATGCAAGATGCCGAAACAAAAGCCATATATTTGACGCTTTATACCGACTTATGTTTCTCTAAGTATTCTGAAGGGGAAATACCAAAATGATTCTTAAAGGCGGTAGAGAAATGAGCCTGATCGGCATAGCCGACCTTATCGCCCACTTGCGAGACATTCACCTTACCCTCACGCAGCAGACGGGCAGCCTGTTCCATACGCAGATTGCGCAGGAATTTTCCAGCAGAAACGCCAGTTATCTCCTTCATTTTGCGGTGCAGTTGCGAACGACTGATGCCGACGTCCGAGGCCAAGGCATCGACATTGAATTCCGGTTCAGACATGTGGGCATTGACATAACGCATAATACGGCTCATCAGGGCATCGTCGTTGCCTGTGACCTCGATGTTTTCCACGCGATCTTCCTGCTGGAGGGCACCACTGAACTTGCCACGAAGACGGCGCACATTGTCGATCAGATTGTCAATCTGTATATGCAATTCTTCCATATTAAAGGGCTTGGCAATATAGGCATCGGCACCACTCTTCAGTCCTTCCAACTTGTTTTCCACCTCCGCCTTTGATGTGAGCATAATCACGGGCAACTGTGAAATGGTGGGATTGTCCTTGATGCGTTTCAGCAAGGCAATACCATCCATCTCAGGCATCATCACGTCGCTGATGACCAAATCGTACTGGCCTGTGAGCAGTGTTTTTAGTGCCTCCTTGCCGTTGGGTGCGTGATTGAACTTGTACCTATCGCCCAATTCGCCAATGATATAGTCGGCTATCTCATGATCATCATCTACAATCAGGATATGGAACTGACGGAATGACTGTCGGCTGCCAGCTGATAAGATCTCACGGGCTGGACTATCGGTGATAATCTGGTCCGACTTCAGGTGTTTTGTTCCTAACGGGATGGTTACTGTGAAACAGGCCCCCTGCTGTCCGTCTGTACGGTTCTGAGCTTTGATCTGTCCACCGTGCATTTTGACAATGTTACGACTCAGGTTCAGGCCTATACCTGTGCCTTGCATACCGAGACTGTCGGCATTGCGTCCCTGATAGAAACGGTCGAAAAGACGATCTTTATCCTCATCCTTGATACCCATGCCATTATCGACAACTTGTATCTCTACGTCATGTTCCAATTCGCGAAGCGTTATCTTCACTTCACCACCATCGTAGGTATATTTGAAAGCGTTTGAGAGTAGATTCGAGATGACCTTATCGAAATTGACGCGGTCAATCCAGGCC
The DNA here is from genome assembly GCA_017556145.1 of Prevotella sp. Lineage (GTDB taxonomy): Bacteria > Bacteroidota > Bacteroidia > Bacteroidales > Bacteroidaceae > Prevotella. The sequence continues at coordinate 6,797 of JAFZCU010000156.1, forward strand.
AGCAAATGATCCTTGTCATGTTCGAAAAGGAAGGTGATGTTGCGCTGTCCGGCATTATACTGATATAGCTTACAGATACCACTGATAAACTCTACAAGATTGGTCTCGCGGCAGTGCAGTTGCATTTGGTTCTTGTCGATCTTCCGTTCATCGAGAATTTGGTTCACGAGCAACATAAGGCGCTGGGCATTACGGTCGATAGTGTCGATATAGGCTTTGCCGTTGTCATCGGTCACGATACCTTTTAGTTTCGCCAGAGGTCCCATTATTAAGGTTAAAGGTGAACGGATATCATGCGTGGCATTGATGAGGAACTTCATCTTTTCCTCATCAAGCTGGCGACGGGCTTGCTTTCGTTGATTCCAACTCAGCAGCCACAAGAGACCTAATGCCATCAGTGCATACAACATATATGCCCATGTGGTACAATACCAGGGTGGTGTCACCTTGACTGTGATAATCTTCGACGGCGAGTAGATGCCAGCCGACAAAGCCCGCACTTCGATGATATAAGTGCCTGGCTGAAGATGACTCAACTGAATGCTATTCTGCCCTTCGACATTCTGAAACCATTTTCCATCATTAATACGATACTCGTAAAGGATGTTTTCTGGGTTGTTAAAATCGAGCAATGAGAATTCCAGCGTTACAGCATTGTCGAGATAAGACACGTTGAAATGGTCGGAGGTGACGGTTGGACCATCAACAACAGATGCACCATTGCTCTTTGTAATCGTGTTCACGGGATGCCCTGCAATCATAAAGCCTGTCAGACAAACTGCGGGTAATGCCTTGTGACTTCCTGTCACATCCTGTGGTCGGAACACCGTTAGGCCATTGTTGTTGGCAAAGTATATAACATCGCTATCTGTATGCAGACCTACACAATTGATATACTCTTTGGCTGTCAGACCATTACCGTTAACATGGCCGATGAATTGACGCTTACTTATCGCATATTGCCAAATACCCATTGACGTGGAAAGCCACAAGTCGCCATTATTGGCTTCAGCAATATAACCTACCACCTTGCTGCGGAGAGCAGCAGCGGAGTTGCGGCTGGAAAGTCCGGCATTCTCATCCTCAAGAAAAGGTTCTGCTTGCTGCTTACCAGGCTCATAGATGTATAGACCTTTCTCTGTGCCGATGAGAAGATGACCACGTTGGGTTTCACAAAGCGAATAGCACATCACGCCTTGGAGCAGTTGATGCCAGCCAAAGGGGCGAAAACTATCTGCCTTCGGATCGTAGCAGGATACCCCCGACGATGTAGCAACCCAAACACGTCCTGCGTGGTCAGGAAGCATTGCCATCACCCAATTGTTACAGAGCCACCCCTTATTGGAATCGTGCTGGCTTGAACTGAAACAGCGCATTTTACGAGACTCCGTATTGTAGATACAGAAACCACGCGAGAAGGTGGAGATATAAAGGTTGCCTGCGCCATCATCGGTCATCGTGTTAAACCGATCGCAGTCAATGGTCAGTAACTTCTCGTATCGTCCCGTTGACGGCTCATAGCGATAAAGTGATTCATTGGCTCCTATCCAATAACGGCTCTGATGGTCACGGTAGATAATATCAGAATTGGAGGGGGAAGAGGGGTGCGAGACGATACGTCCTTCAGGACTGAAACCATAGACGCCGTTGCCCTGCACCGTACACCAGGTTATGCCATTATCACCGCTACAGACTGACGTTACCGTGGAACTGATCTGTAGTCCTTGGGCCGCAAAACTCCACGATTGGAACTGCGGCTGTTGCTTCGGCAGCATCAGTAACCCCTTCGATTGGCAACCCAACCAAATGTTTCCCAAATGGTCTTCGGTGATGGCCCATATCTTGGCGGAGTTCAGGTCAATGCCAGGCGCGATGCCCTCCACCCGTTCTAATCGTCGACTGTTGGCAGCCAGACGGAACAGGCCGTCCCCGCGCGTACCTATGTATATATTCCCGTCTGAATCCTGAAAGACTCGGCGGAAGATAACCTCACGACCTCCTAGTAATGAGAGGTCGATGTCAGCCACAGTAAGCTGTCCATTTCGGAAACTATGAATGCCGTGCAGACAGATAATCAGAATCTCATCGCTCCTTTCGGCAAAATCGACCACGAAGCCTTGTGTCGATGTCATCTTGTGTTCACCTGAGGCATCACTATAAATAATATCGTTGTCATATCCACACTTCCAGAAACGCCCCTTGTTATCCTCTAGGACACTATTAATGAACGACAACCAGTCATCACCGCGATTCGTCATAAAATCGACGACCTTAGAGTCCTTCACCTGATATAAGCCGTGATAACCACTGGTGCATACAATCAAACGGCCATCTTTCTGTTGGTATAGCTTGCTGACACGGGGATGTGACCCCCTATCAAACTGGTAGTGTATAAACTCGTCGGTGGCATAGTCGTAACGGTCAAGGCCCTTACTGGTGCCTACCCATAATTGGCCATTGCTATCACAAAACAGACAGCCTACCACATTGTTGCACAGTGTCAGTGAATCTGCAGGATCATGAAGATAAGTCGTAAAACGGTAGCCATCGAACTTGTTCAGACCATAATCGGTGGCTATCCAGATATAGCCATAGCGATCTTGACAGATATCATTAATCAACCCACTGGAAAACTGATCAGCAGGAAAAAAATGTCCCGTCTGAACTTGTGCTTCCAGAACAGATGACACAAAAACCAACAGTGAAATGATAATCTTACGCATATATCTTTATTTTTTGCGGGCAAAATTACGCAAAAAAACCATTAACGCCATAGGTTTTTGTTGCATAATATATGATTTTTGTGTCAAATGGGATTTTTTCTTAGTCACTGGGACAGGCGCATGAGTTATAACCACGGTCACATCGTTCTGACACAGTGTGTTCCAAAGGCGGTATATTATTAAAAATATCAAAATTGAACATTTCTCTCCCAAATAATTTGGAAGTTTGAAAGAAACTCCGTATATTTGCAGCAGAAATCCCCCCTTGTATGCAAATTACTTGGGTCAAGCCTCCCTCGGGGGGCTTTATTTTAAATTTAAAACTATGGAACAAAAAAGAGTTATTCTTTATGTTGATGGCTACAATTTCTACTATGGTTTGAGAAATGGTGGAGCCAAATGGAAACGTGTCTATTGGCTGGACATCGTGAAGTTCTTTGAGAAAATGATGCTGCCAAATCAGGAGCTGGTAGAGGTGAATTATTATTCAGCACGGCCACTTGATGACCAGTTGGCTGCGGATAATCAGGACAAGTTTTTCAAGGCTAATCTACTCAATTCAAAATTCAAATTAATTCTTGGCCGATACAAGAAAAAGAAATTCAAGTGCCAGAACTGTGGTTTTAAGAACAAGACCTACGAGGAAAAGGAGTTAGATGTCAGGGTCGCCACCGGAATGCTCGTTGACATGCTCTCTGATCGTTGCGACATTACCGTCATCGTATCAGCTGATAGTGATATGATTCCATCTGTAGAAATCATCAAGTCAGAAGATCCCTGTCATCCTGTTCACGCTTTCATTCCTCCCAATCAAAAGTCATTTGCCTTGGTCAACAAATGCGATACAACCGTATGGCTTGGGCATTATAGAGCACGTTTTATACAGTCTCTGCTGCCCGATGAGGTCACGTTGCCAAATGGCCATGTCTTGCATCGACCAGAGAATTGGATTTAGATATATATCGTCGTGATGACGATTCCGTTCGTGTTTTTCATAGTAATAAGATTTAAAGTTAAACAATGTTGCCCTCAGCGGAGGGCTTTTTATCTGTTTAGCAATCGTGATATCGGACGATTCTTTTGATATATCGAATGCTCCGTCCCTTCTGATATAGTGAGGATATCTTTGATTCCTTTTTTGAAAAGATCAATCACCAGTCCCCTTGATTTCCTGTATTTAAGAAAATAGAAAAAAATAGTTTTTTTGTGTTTTTTTGAGAAAATTGTGTATCTTTGCAGCGTTTAAGTACAACTACATCCGTGAGTCGTGTAACCTCGACTTTACTGTAACAAACAATATAATAGTAAGATATTATCAAAGCATTCGTATAATTATGGCAAACAAACCGTTAGACACTACTTTACTGGACCGTGCCATTGTGTTCGCCGTCCGTGCCCATGCCGGGACTGAGCGTCGCGGCAAGGGCTTTCCTTATATCGTTCACCCGATGGAAGCCGTGGAAATCGTGGCCACGATGACACCCGACCAGGAAATGCTGGCCGCCGCCGCCCTGCACGCCACCCGTGGCGACAATATCGGTGCCATGACATGGTATAAGGCTCTGACCGCCGCTGCCCAGACCCACGACGTGCTGGTGCTCTGGGGGCACAACCACACGCTGGAGGAATTCGGTGACAGCCTCGACCAGTATAGCTATCTGCTGACCGCAGGCGACAGCATCGATATTCAGGGCGACAGCATCACTGGTGTGCTGCGTTGTCCGCTCAACTTCACCTACGCCAATGCCGGCTACCTGAAACTGGGACGCGCCTCAGTCATTACTTTCACTGACACAGACCGCAATGGTCATTACGACATGATGGAGTTGCGGCGCTACAGTCTGGAGGCCGATGAGCCAGACCGCCAGTTCGGTCTGACAGGCAAGCCGAATCCTTACGTCATCACATTACATAAGCAACAATGAGACAAATTAAGCTATGGGTGTTGACCTTCGGTCGAGCCTGCTCACACTCGGCAGAGCTGATGCTAGCATCGCTCTGCTCTCGCTTAATCGCAGCCTTGACATCTTGTCGAGCCAGCTCACGCTCGAAAAAACGAGCAAGCTCGTTAAGTGCTCGCTCAATCGCAGCCTTTGCCGCCATTCTCGTTAAATGCATTGCTGTAACTTCTGTATTCGTAGGCTGCGATAGCAGACAGAATCATGCCAGCACTCCGGAAGCTGTTGCACTGATGGAGAGCGTCTCTGAACAGAAAAACAACGACCGCACGTTGATGGTGGCCGACAGCTTGGAGAAAGCGGGCGTACTGAGCAAGAGCCTAAGTTGCTTTTGGCAGGGTTACGCCTACAATCAGATGAGGCAGCGTCAGGTGGCGCAATACTATTGGGAAGAGACTATGAAGGAAACGGCCAACTCCACCGACCCCACCGACCTGGCCTACTATGCCAAGGCTGCCAGTTATCTCACGGGCATGTACTTGCGCAACAGCGAGTTTTCCATTGCCTTGCAGACGGCTATGCCTGCCGTCAGCCGTCTGGAACAGCTGCACTGCGACAGCACCAGCGACTATACCAACCTGCTTGTCTTCACAGGTTGTTGCAGGGCGCATTTCGACCACAACGACCCTACGAGTCAGGAACTGTTCGAACAGGCTTATCAGAAGCATCTTGACAATATTCGGCAGAAAGGAACCAGAGATGCCTACCACGATATTGTGGTCGGCCTTATTAACATTTCCTACGGAATGTCTGTGGAAGGCATGTATGAGGAAGGATTGGTATGGACAGAGCGTATGGGACAGAGCGTTGCCGAGTACAAAGCCCGCTTCCCCGATGACGAGAAATACATCGACAAACAATGGGCTAGATATAAGATTTACCACGCCATCGTCCTTGAGGGATTGGGACGACACGAGGAGGCCGCACGTGAATATGACGAGTTCAGGCAAACCTCTTTTTCACAGACCTTGGACGGGTTGAACAACGCTACCGACTACCTGACCGTAGCCAAGCGATGGCAAGAGGCTTCCGAATGTTACAATGCAGCCAGTTATTATTTCAATGTGGATAGTATCATGTTTTCACTGGACCTCGTTCAGCGCTACATGCTTAAGAAGTTCAAGACCAACATGATGACCGGTCGTATTGACTCGGCTAATGTCGTGGCACGTAGCATTTGCGAGAATCTCGATTCGGCCATCCAACATACACGCACCACTGAAGCAATAGGTCTGGAAACTATCCGGCAGAAAAACACCGAGATAGCTGAGCAGGAGATGAAAACGGCCGAATGGCAGAAAAGAACCGCTTTTCTGATACTGGGTATCTCACTACTCATTTTCATTGCCTACACCATCTACCGGCATCGGGTACAACAGCGCCTCGCTAAAGCACATCATGAGTTGAAGGAGGCCTACGACCAGTTGGAGGAAACGACAACCACCAAGGAGCGCATAGAGAGTGAACTGCGCGTTGCCCGCGACATTCAGATGTCGATGGTGCCCAGCGCGTTCCCCGACTATGAAGGCCTCGACATGTATGCGTCGATGACACCTGCCAAGGAGGTGGGTGGCGACCTTTACGGCTATCATCTGGAGGGCGACAAGCTCTATTTTGCCCTTGGCGACGTCAGCGGCAAAGGCGTGCCCGCCTCGCTGTTCATGGCACAGGCCACACGAC
>JAFZCU010000157.1 GCA_017556145.1 Prevotella sp.
GAATTGTCTTTTTCATTGTTTTATTGTTTTTGTTATTTGTTTACTGTAGTTTTTTTCAGAGCACGGCGGCGCGGTTGGCGTTCTTCTGCCACGACTCGCGCAGTTCGTCCTGCAGGTGGACGTTCTTCTGCACCTCGCGGACGATGACTTCATTCTTGCGCTGCAGCTCATCGTGACTGCGGAAGACGCGCCAAAGCAATACGGCCACCATGACGACGAGAACGACGATGATGGCGACTAACAGAAAGATGAATGTTGAAGTGGTCATAAGCCGATGGTTTTTTAAATTTTGCGCAAAATAAAGAAAAAAAAATCGCCCGCGCAATGGCACGGACGAATTGATGAATGGTTTTGGACGAATTGATGAACGATTCAGCCCAGTTGTTCGCGGTATTGCGAGGGGGTGAGGGTGAATTTGCGTTTGAAGTTGCGCCCGAAAGTGTTGATGCTGGAGAATCCGCTGGCGGCAGCGACCTCGCCGATGGACATGTCGGGATGAGTGGCGAGGAGTTTGGTGCTATAGTCCAGGCGACAGTCGTTGAGAAAGTCGATGAGCGACTCGAACTCGCTGCCTTGCTTGAAGGCCGCACCGATGCGGTCCTTGGAGAGGTGGAAGCGGTCGATGAGCTGCTGACGGTCGCAGGCGGGGTCAAGGAAGAGTTGTTCGCCCATGATGACCTCGCGGAAGAATTGGAAGAGTTGGGCGTCGGTCAGCGTGGTGAGCTCCTCGTCCCCTGCCTCTCGCTGGGTGGAGAGGGGTGCAGATGGTTCTTCGTGGGTTTCTGCAGCCTTGGCTATCTGCTTTGCCAACACACGGTTCTTACGTCTGATTTCCCGATTCTTGTTGGATAGGATGGCTGCGATGGCGATGGCCAGCAAGGAGATGATGACGAACGACCAGATGTAGATGTTCTTGCGAGCGTTCTTGGCCTGCTCGCGCTCAATCTGTAGCTGCTGCTCCTGAGCGTGGTAGCGAGCAGCGTATTCATGGGCCTCACCGGCCTGCAGACTGTCGTTGAGCGTTTTGCTCAGCGCGGCGTGGCGGCTCATGTAGTCGTAGGCCTGGGCGTGGTGGCCACGAGCTTCGGCAGCCTCGGCGCGATCGTAGAGTATTTTGGCATAGTCGAAACATATCGTATCGGAGCCCATGTGTTGCTCCACCTCGTCGTAAACGGCGAGCATCTTGTCGTAGTCGCCCAATTTGCACCACGTCGGGGCAATTGTCTTACGCCCGTTGAAGGTCTGACCGTATTGGCTCTGCTCGAAAAGCGTAAGGTTTTGGCGGGCGTTGGCACGATCGCCCATGTTGGCATACGCATATGCCAGAAAACCATATGCCTGAGAGCGATAGAAGTCACAATAACCAGGCACATCGACAGCTGCAGGCTCGCGGTAGGTGCCGTCATGGAAGTCGCCGGGATGCAGCTCATAGTCGTTCATCTTCTCAACGATGAGTGTTGCCGGGGCGATAATCTCGGCATAACATTCTTGCTCCTGAAGTACGTTTATTTTGCGCTTCAGGGCAATGATGCAGGCATCGGTCTCGTTGAACTTCCGCGTGCCATCGAGCTGACGAATTACATCGTCAAGTTTTGCCATACCTTCGTCCTGACGACCCAGATGGGTGAGAATGATGCCTATCTCAGCCTCTGTGCGAAGTGCTTCGGTCTCGTTACCTTGTTGGCGGCAGAAAGTAGCCTTCTCCGTCGACCAGCGCAGCCATTGCTCGTTGTCGCCTTTCTTGCGGGAGATGGTAACGAGCAGGTCGAGCACCGGCTCACGGTTTTCAGGGGCGTCCTTCACGAAATCGCTCTGCAACAAGGCTTCGCAAATCTGTCGCGCCGTGTCGAGCCTTTCCTCTCCGCATGTCAAGCAAAAAACTTTCGCCCGCAACAGCGAGGCACGGTCCTTTGTCAAGTTGCCCACTATCTCAGCCGAGTCGATGATTTCCAATGCCCGCTCCGGCTGCTTGCCATACACATCCATCGCCGCCTGTTCGGTATAGAGCGAGTCCGATGCCTGTGGCACGTGGCCTCTTCCTCTTCCCTCGCCGTTTCCTGTGCAGCCAACTACGAGGATGGCTGCAATGACAAGGATAATATAGAGTGGTATCTTTCGCATGTCTTTATTCGTCATTAGATTGCAAACAAGTCGTCCATTGTTATCGCATGAGCATCATCCATTTATCGAGCCATCCTGCCAATGGAGCTGGACTGCTTAGCAGACCACAATTGTATTGGAGGTTCAACATAGAAAAGCGCATGCGATAGCGGGGACCGTATGTCTTGAAATAGACAGAGAGACTGCTACCGCTGATATTCTCTTCGGCTTTGACCTCCACGGGAATGACCTCATCGTCCCATTGTATGACGAACTCCACTTCTGCTGTTCCTGGTGATGTCCAATAATAAGGCGTCTGGTCATCCATGAAAGGCATGATGGACTGCAAGACGGCATTTTCGGCCATAGCTCCCTTGAACTCCGTATAGTTGGCGATGGGGTCTGTAACAACGGTTGCAGGCAGATGGGCCAGACGGCGGAGCAAGCCGCAGTCACAAGCATAAACCTTAAAGGCACCCGTTTCTTCGTATGCAGACAATGGCATGCCAGGCTTACTGATACTGAAGATACGATAGATCATTCCTGCATCCTCCAACCACATCAAGGCATCTTCATAGTCCTTCGAACGGGCCCCACTCTTGATGACCTTATATATGAATTTACGGTTTTCCTTCGACAGCTGGGCCGGCAATGAGTGCCAGATGGCATGAATGCGGGGAATCTCGCGAGGCTCTGCATATTTGGCGAAATCCAGCTCATAGAGATCGAGAATGCCTTGAAGTACAGACTCCACTTCGCCAATCCCTTTGTCTTCAAGTAGTGCCACAATAGCTTCCGGCATACCGCCTGACACCTGATAGCGTCGGTACTCAGTGCGCAGCTTGTTCATGATGATTTCAGGCAGATGGTGGATTTCATCCAAAGAATCTATATATTCGTATGTTCGCACATCGCTGGCACGAAGGAATTCACGGAAGGTAACAGGGAACATGTTGATAATCTTCACTTTTCCTACAGGAACTGTCATCTTGCGTTTCTTGACTGCCACACCCAATAGTGAGCCTGCGGCAATAATATGAAACTGAGGCGCTTCTTCGCGAAAGTATTTCAGACTATTCAACGCTTCTTCGCACTCTTGTATCTCATCGAAAATCATTAATGTCTCGCCTGCTACAATCGGTTGATCGCAGTAGAGCGTCAGTTCCTTGATGAGTCGCTGAGGATCCTTGGACACCTGAAACACCGACTTCAATTCAGGATGTCGGTCAAAATCAAACTTGACACAATATTTGAAACACTCTTTGCCGAATGTCTCCATCGCCCACGTCTTTCCTATCTGGCGGGCACCTTTTAGCAGGATTGGCTTTCTGTCGGGAGCCTCTTTCCACGCTTTAAACTGATTGATGATGTCTCTTTCTATCCTCATAATTCACACCAAATAGTTCGATTTTATGTATTTATACTACACTTTTCCTAACTTTCGGATGCAAAGATAGTGCAAATAATCGATTTAGCAAAGAAAATACAAATTAATTTGCATTCTTGAGCGTGTGAATTGAAAATCGACGGCTGACGCTCCTTGACGCCAACTTTA
>JAFZCU010000023.1 GCA_017556145.1 Prevotella sp.
GGAATCACTCCGGAGCGAAAACGCACTGATTAGTTGCATTTTGTTGGTGAGTTTGTTGCTGGTTGTTTCTTTACCATACAACCCGTCCGTCAAAACTTGTCGTCCTTTTATCGGCTTCTCATTCCAGACATAGGAACGCCAGCCTTGCGTCATCAGTAACAGGTCAAGTGCCTGTAAACGGTCTTCGTTCCGTTCGTCAAAATAGTAAGTAGGGTTGAAGATGTTACCCCGAATTTCTTCGGACAAATGACAATGGGATAGGATATTCTCATGCCCAGGCAGATAGAGATAGGCTTTGTCGAAGATACTTACGGCCAGTTCTGCTTTGAGAGGCAGACCAGAAGAATCAGTGACTTTCAGACATACTTTTCCCTCGTCGCGTCTGTTGTATTGCTGACGGTCTGTTGAAACGGTGATGTTCAGCTGTTGCGTAGGGTTGACATATACCAATCGTTCTGCAACAGGATAGTCGTTTTCGTCAGATAACGTAATTTCAGTAATCCCTTGTAATGGAAACCTATCTATTGGCAGTCTGACTATTTGCTGACCTTTTACTATTCCCCTGGCACTACAGCAAGGAACACCTCTTTGTTTCGCAAATACCGTGAAAGGATGTGGGAGACTATCGGATGAGGATACAAGCATTGTGACGCTGGTATTATTGTTGCGTAATACGCGAAGTGCCATACCTGTCCGTTCTATTGCTGGAAGTGAGTATGTCCTGCCATCAGTTAGTACCACCTTATAATCCTTACCCTGTCGTGGTGTTATGGCAAATTTACCCATTCCATTATGCACACTTATGAATGATGCAATTTCTTTTCCATCTTCTAAAACCTTGCCTGTGACATCATCAGGGAAACCATTTCCGTATGTTGCCTTGAAAGCCATCACGCAGTTGATACCATCTATCAAATGCCCACCTTCTGGGAAAAGGTTAAAACAGTGTTTTGCCGTCAGCCGTTGTATTGAATCGCTTTTGACCGTTTCTGCCGAAATGGAATCCATTTGTGTCACACGCTCTACCACTCGGATCCGTCGTGGATGAGTATTTGTAGTACTGTCAGCCGTAAAGGAAGAACGCGTATAACCCTCCATATAATATTCCCCCTGCTGCCAATTCTCTCCGATATAGGTATGTCCGTTGCCTCGTCCTGCCATAAGGGGATATTTCTCACTCCATATTACCTCACCTTTTTCGTTTCGCACTTGCAGATAGAGCGTTTGACTTTTATCTGATAAGGCCAAAGTCTGCTTATCCATCAGATATGCCTTGAACCACAAATCTTCTCCTGTCTCGCATATCTCTTTAGATGGCAGCAGATACACTATATCACGATTCCCATTAGCAAAGACATTGCAGTCCTTTAAGCTGTCGGTTTGAGCCATTTCGGATGTCGCTGCTGACAGCATCGCCAGCAGGAGCAGAAATCGTCTGTAGTGTTTCATTTTGTTCATATTCATTTTCGTTTTATTTGTCATTCCGAGCCACAAAGTTACAGAAAGTCCCACGAAAAAACCCCCGACAAGACCGAAAAAGTGTCTGCCGAGGTGAAAGTCTGAAACTTGTTTCAGTGTTTTGATGTAAAAGTGCCATTTAGTCATTTTAATGAATCGTTTAACTGTAATGGGATAGCACCAGCGCAAGGTCGGCGGCTATCCCGATGATAAAACATCTTCAGAAGTCATTGACCACACGCTCTTTCACCTCGTCACTCTGATATTGGCGGTGGCTTTGGCGTAGACGGGCACCCCAGTTATAGGTGAGGGTGAGGCGCAGCTGGCGGTAGTTGAACTTGTTGTTGAAGTCCATCGTCGAGCCGCCAAGGTATTCCGTTCCCTTGATGCGCGAGGCGAGCAGGTTGCGGCAGGTGAGACCGAAGGTGAGGCGGTCTTTCCAGAATGTGTGCTGCAAGCCCAAATCCATCATATATAGGCTATTGAGAACCTTTGTAACGTCCTTCTCCCTCGAGTTATAAGTGAAGTTAAGGTTAACTATCCATTTGCGCTCATGGTCAAGGAAGAGTGATGTCTGCAAGACACCCACATAACTGAGACTCTCGATGCTGGGTTGAGCCCACTGCGACGTGCTGGTGGTCTTCGAGTAGCCGATGCCTTGCATCAGTATGGCCGTCATCCATTTCAGACGGGCAAAGTAATAGAACGAGTTGATGCCGAATGAGTGGGCATCGACCACATTGTCCCATGTAGTGGTGGTCACCTGCGCATCACCCATTCTTGAAATGGCACTTGCGCGGTCTGGCTCGTAGGTATAATAGAGGTCGAAACTCAGTACGCCTTTGTAGGTGTAGCCCATCATCGCCTTATAGAAATAGGAGGGTTGCAGGTCGGGATTGCCTTTGGAGTTGTGGTAGGTATCATTCCATACAACACTCGGATTGACGTTGATGACATTCGGGCGGGTGATTCGATTGCTCAGGCTCCAATTGAAAGAATGGTTTTGGCTGGGATTATAGCCAATCCAGAGTGATGGGAAAAACTTGCCGTAGTCTGTGTGGCTTACAGAGCCAACACTTTGGTTGTCACCCTTCGTCCAAGTGTATTCGTAGCGCCCACCGACATTCATCGACCACTTGTTGCCGAAACGCTTACCCCACTCAGCGTATGCTGCCAAGACGCGCTCGTCATAGATAAAAGCATCGTGTTGAAGGTCAAGTTCCGTCACTGTGTAGTCCAGTTGTCGGTTGCTTCGGGTCTGTGTGTAGTGGCTGCCAAATTTTATGTCTCCCACGCAGGCATCGACCTTCACCGAGTAGTTATCGACGGTCTGAGCGATGTCGTTCTGGTAGAAGAGGTCACCTGGCCTGGCCCCTGCGAGTGCATGGACGTTGCTTGCCGTACGATTGTCACCCATCTTCATACGGTAGTAGTCAAGGTTATAGTCTACCTTCGCGCCTTTATTATTCAGTTTCTGCGAGGCATTGACGTTCAGAGCATAGTTTTTGGTGTCCTCCTGGCGGTCAGTGCAGGTGTTGAGCTTGTTCATGCCTAATAGGCTATAGCCGCCGTAGATATATTCACCGTCGACGTCCAGACATCTTTCACCGTCAGCCATCATTGCGTAGGCTCCAAAACTGAGACGGTCGGAGGCATTATAATCTATCTGCCATCGGGCTGAATAGTTCTCTTTCTTGATATGTCCGTTGTCAGTGTTGTAACGGACGTAGTCATCAAACTGTATCGTGTTCGTTTCACAGTAGCGGGTGTTGTCCCAAGTCCCCGCCACATTGAGCGAGGTTGATACCTTACCTTTGTTGTAGATGATGTTGGCGTTTGCCTCGTCGCCGTGTTCTTCATACTGCGTATGAGCATAGCCGATGGAACCACCGATGTAGTCATTGCCTTTCTTCTTCAATATGATGTTAATGATGCCCGCATTACCCGCTGCCGAATGCTTAGCACCTGGCGACTGTATAATTTCTATCTTTTCCACATCACTGGCGGGGTACGACTTCAGCATCTGAAGCATTTCTTTCTGCCCCATGCGCTGCTCCTTGCCGTTGACGTAGAAGATGATGCCACTGGTGCCGAACAGCGTGATGTCGTCATCGGTCAGCAGCACCCCAGGGGCGTAACGCAACAAGTCGGTGGCATTGATGGCACCTGTGATGTTGCGCGTATCGAAGATAATAGCTCCCGCCTCCCGACGCAGAATGGGGGGCTGCCCTTTGACCACCACGCCCCGTATTGCCTGCGTTTCTGGCTGCATCCGTATTGTTCCAACTTCTGGTTGGTTACAGAGCCGATAGACCGTTTTGTAGCCGACGTAGGAAATGCGGGCGAGGACTGTGGGCTGTTCATATGGAATGGCGAAGTAGCCGCTTTCGTTGCTGACACCACCACTGAGCAAAGTGGAGTCAGTGGGATTGAGGATGGCAACATTAGCGTATGCCACTGGCTGGCCCTGTTCGTCAACGATAGTTCCTGTCAGGTGGCGGTCGGTCTTGTGGGTACACTCCACGAAGATTTTCTTTCCCTCTGGGTTGCTTGTGTCAACGGTCATGCGGATGGGATAGAAGCCTATCATCTGCAGGATGGCATCGGGCAGAGTTTTGCGGTTTACGGTAGTGGTGATGCGGAAGTCCTCCAGTTCGTTGTAAAGGAACATGATGGCGTAGTCTGTCTGTTGCTCTGCAAGCCCACTGAGAGCATCGGAGAGAGACACATTATTATATTCATGGGATATGCGTTTCTGAGCCTGTGTGCTGACAGTCAGCAGCAGGGCAAGAAAGAGGAGTGTGATATGTCTATTCATGGCGGCTGACTATTCTACAATGATTTGACTATCCTTTCGTGTGACGGTCAGACGCTCGAACTGGTTAAGGTCGCTGATGACCTGATCGATGCCCTGCTGTGGATTCCATACAAAGCGGAAACGGAACTGTCGGGCTTCATCGTTGGTAAATATGACCTTGACATCGTAGTGAGCGGCTATCTCTGGCAACATCTTCTCCAGTTGGATGTTGTCGTAAATGATAGGCTGCACGGTGACAGTATCTTTGGTAAGCGTATCGGCAGGGAGTGTTGTGACGGGCGTTGTCACGTTTTCCGTAATTTCAGTTTGTGGAGTTTCTTGCTTCTGATACTGTCGGACGAGGTGGATAGCAGCGAAGGCAATGCCAGATACAAGTAGCACGCCAATGAAAGAGGCGGCTATCTTCATCCAACCAAAGCCTTGTTGCTTAGGCTGAAGTTTCTGGTTGAAGCTTTGCCATGCGGCATCTACATCGACAGGCTTTTGGTTCTGACGATGGCGGCTGCTACGCTTGGCTTCTACCATAAGGCGATAGGTCTCACGGGTATCCTCATCACGATTGATGATGTCCTGGATCTGCTGCTCGGTATATGCATCGGGATTATCAAGCATTTCCAATAGTTGGCGGATGTTTTCGTTGGTCGTTCTCATTGTTGTTGTCGTTTAATGTTTCTCGAAGTGATGTCTTATTTGCTGAATGCTCTGCATGAGATACTTGTAGACAGTATTCGGATTCAGGCCAAGCCGACGGGCAATCTCGCTAACGATCAGGTCTTCATCGAAACGGAGGTGAAAGATGCTGCGGTGCGGCTCCTCCAGTTGCCCGTCCACGTAGGCGGCAATGTCGTCGAGCCGTTCCAACCGTTTGTCTATCGGTTGCTGGTCGGCTTCATTGTCTATGGGCATCAAGCCCTTCACTTTGTCGTGAAGTTGCATCTGTCGGATTCTGTTCAGACAGGCATTGCGCACGGCAGTCAACAGGTAATTGTCATTCTTTGGTGGAATGTCGCTATCTGCCACGCGTAAGAAGATGTCCTGCACCACATCCTCAGCCTCTTCGTCATCGCCCAGCAAGACACTGGCCAGGTGAATCATCTCGCTGTAGTTCCGGCGGAAAAGCTGTTCAAGTATTCTCTGTTCAAGCATATCAGTCTATTCATATTTGCACCCCTTTTTTGGGGCACGTCTATATATAAGACACTTCAGACCAATCGTTTTTTTACGGAAACGCCAACTATTTTCATTATTCTTTCATTTTTTCTTGCTTTGACTAAACAATTCGAGTGCAAAGGTACATATAATTATCTGATTTCGTATGCAAATTCATCTGAAATCCCCGACCAGGCTATAGCGACGAGGGCGAGCAGTGCGGTGATAATAGTTTTCTTGTTCATTTCAATATACTATTGTTGTTTTTTGTCAATCCGAAAATGCAGAGGTCGTATATTAGGTCATTTTTTATGATCGCTCGCTTCATGGTGCCTTCGTGAACAAAGCCATTCTTACGTAAGACCTGCATCGAAGCGGTGTTAGGCAGGAAGATGTTGGCAGTTATCCGTTCAATCGGCAAGTCGCGGAATGCGATTGTACACATTTGCCTAATCGCCTCTGTCATGATACCCTTGTTGCAATAATCGCCGTGAAGCATAAAGCCGATTTCACCATCAATACGATAAACGTCTTCCTTCTGTTCAACAGAAATGCTGCCAATAGGTTGTCCGTCCATTACGATTGCTCGATAGATTCCTGTGACAGAATCATTCTGGGCAACCATATTCAGCCATGCTTTTGCATCCTCTTCTGTATAAGGATAGGGCAGACGGTCTGAAAGGAAACGCCTGTCAACAGCATTGCACAGGCTTGTCAGTTCCATTGCGTCTGCTTGCGTCCAATGTCTTAGTTCCAATTTCAGATGTTTCATTTTAGAATAATTTTGTCATTCCGAGCCACAAAGTTACAGAAAGTCCCACGAAAAAGCCCCCGACAAGACCGAAAAAGTATCTGCCGAGGTGAAAGTCTGAACAAATGTTCAGGGGTTTTGTGAATATTTGGAATTCCAGCTATACTTTTTCGGTAAAAATGTGTTATTCCGATACTGCTTTGGGCGTTTGTGACTCGCCTTGCTTTAGTTGTAGATGCGGGCGTTCCCAGATTTGCCAGTCGTCAATCTCTTTGAAGAGACGAGTAAGGACGTCTTTATAATCGTCGGGATAGATCATCGTATAGACAAACCAGAGTTTGTGATTGACCATGACCTTCGAGTAATAACTGTAGCCGTCGATGCGACTGCCATTTTCACATTGTGGACCGGAGAGGATGAAGTAATCGCTGCCGAGTCTGTGCTCTGTCGCATTTAGCATTTGTGCCAGCGAATCCATGCCCGCATGAAGCGACATGCCCTCCGAGTTTATCACGTGGCTTTCGATGACCAGGTTTATCCACTGGTCGGCATAGTCAAAGCGCATGCGGCCTTTCTCTTCCTGTAGCGAATCGGGCTGGGCGTTGAAGAACGACGGGACACGAACAACGTAGTCATAGTCCTTGTCCTTGTATTCGTACATGTCGGCGTATGTAAGGTAACGAATGAATACCTCCTTGTGGGACTTCAAGTCGGCACAAGAATGAATCCAGTCGATGCTCACCGCTACAAGGATGACTGCAATGAATATGAAGATGGCCTTTCTCATAATTTAGTATGTCCGCATGATGGCACTGTTGATTCGCTTGTTTATCTCCGTATTGCCCCGCTCCTGCTTCTTGCCGTACCCGAAGCTGTAGGTCACTTTCAGATTGAGGTTGCATCCGTCAGGCTCGCTGTAGTTCCATGTGTCACGACGATAGCAGCCGTAGTCCATCGTTATGTGCTGCTTGTCATAACGACTGAACGGATTGCGCACCAGTGCCTCCACTGCCCAATCCTTGTGGTTCCAACTGACAAGCAGTTCATAGACAGGACGGCGATGAATCAGGTGCGGCTCTCGGATGTCGAGTGACGTATAAGGCGAACGATAGTTCATCTTCAGCATCCAGTCGCCCAGCAAATAGGTGACGGATGCCTTGATGCGGAAAATATTGCGCTCCATGTCGTACTCGTCGCCACGCAGCATATTGTATTCCTCGATGGCAGTCAGGCTTAGGCGCAACTTGTCGGAGAATGCACTGTAGGCGTAGGTTGCCGTGAGCATGTTGCCGTAAAAAGTGCCATCGTTGATGCGCGTGTCGAAGATGGTCTGATTATCAGCGGTGTACTGGTGCAGGATGTTGTCGAAGTAGATGTTGTTGTCATACGACAGGGAAATCTTCGACTTGCCTATCTGCCCATTGTACGCCAGCGTATTACCCAGAACTTTCAGCGGTGCCAGGTCTGGATTTCCCTTCACTGCCTCGAAGAACGAAGTGGGTACGGTCATGCCGTTCTTGTTCGACGGGTCGAAGAGCGTATGAGTAAAAAGTCCGTTGAGCGAGAGTGAATGTTTCTGGCTCAGCGCATAGTTGCCACCGTAGAACGCCACGGGTACACAATAGTTATAATGTACGTCGTTCAGCGACACGGCAGAGTTCGATACGCCTGCCGAGACATAGTAGTAATACTTCTGCGTGGAGCCGCTCAGTTGCAGCAATCCCATCGTCACATCGGTCGTCAGCCGCTGGTCACCCGTTGAAGTCCCCGCGTAGATGTCCTTGTAGTGATTGTGGTCGTGAGTGAGCGAGCCTGACAGCATCAGCCCGCTCTTCCACGACTTATAGTAGCGTGCATTACCATGAATGCTGTTGTTATCCTCCGTCACGGCAGATGTCATCGTCGGTTGTGCTGTCTCATTGTACTGACTGTTGTACTTGTTATGTCCGAACGATGCCGATGCCGTGAAATCCAGCGTCTGGTCTTTGGGCAACCAGTATGTGTAGTTGGCGTAGAGTGTAGGGGCGAGTCCACGGCTGTCCGACGATGTCAGCCGCTCCGTTGTAGCGTTGTATCGGCCAGTATATCGCGCATTCATCACCGCCTCCGCACTTGGCACGGCCTGACGGGTCAGGCTGACGTAGGTGTTCAGCCGATGGTTCTCACCCGTTGATGTCAGTTTCAGACGTATCGCTTCGTTATCACTCTTACGTAGAGAGGTCTGGCTGGAAAAGTCGCGTGTCAGTGTCGAGTGGTCGGTAAAGGTAAAGTCCTCATGACCGTCGGCATAACTGTGGTCGTGAGCCCAGTCGCCCGAAGCCGTCAGCGACAGCGTCAGCCCTTTCTTTGTGAAGTCCGTAAAAGCCAGATTGTCGCCTGTCTTGTAGGCAAAGCCCTCTGAAGCCGATAGATAGACATTGCCACCATATTCCAGTTTGACGGTCACAAAGTTGATAAGCCCTGCCATACCGGCATACTTTCCGCTTGGTGTACGGATGTACTCGATGCTGCTGATGTTCTTGGAGCGCAACGAGGCCACGTCTTCAGACAAGACCTCCACGCCATTGATGCACAGCACGACCTCCCTTCCGCTATGTGTCGTGATGCTCCGAGTACGTGGTGACACC
>JAFZCU010000158.1 GCA_017556145.1 Prevotella sp.
GTGGACAAGCGATCTGCATCGCGCCGCTACAACCTAATACCCTTGCTGTGTTCCCACCCTGGGGGATTCAAAGGGAGCTGGCCGTACAGGACTTGCCCGTTTTGCGGGTGCAAAGGTACAATAAAAAAGTGAATAGTGAATAGTGAATAGTGAAAAAAATGCGGCAGCACGACATTTTTAACTATTTTTTGAGTCAAAGCACTCGATATGTGCGGAAAAATGCGTAATTTTGCAGCCGATGACTTTTATAGAATATGTACAATTGAAAGCATTTGCCCGTCAGGATGGTGCTTTGCTCGCCTTACTTTGGGTTGCGACGTTCCTGTTATATATAATAGGTGTGTCGAATCAACTGCTTGGTTTCGCCGCATTCTTTCTGATGTGCTATACACCGTTTTTCGTAGGTGAACGTCTGGCTAAATTTCGTGACTACTGCCGTGAAGGAATTATTTCATTCCGTCGTGGCTATGCCTATACGGTTTTTGTGTTTTTCTATGGTGGCGTGCTATTTGCTGTTGCTCAATATCTCTATTTCGCTTTTATGGATCATGGCTTTCTGTTGAGCCAGTTCTCAAAGATGGTATCGTCAGAGGAGATGCAGCAGGTATTGAAGCAATACGGTATGACGCAGATGGTGGATGAGAGCCTTCAGGAGATGGCGAATACTCGTCCGATAGACTACGCGTTGAATATGTTGACAATCAATATCTCATTGGGTTTTATCTTGGGTCTGCCCATAAGCTTGATTATGCAGCGGAGTGTCAAACGAGTGAATAGTGAAAAGTAAATCGTAATAATGGATATATCAGTCGTAATACCTCTATATAACGAGGACGAATCAATTCCTGAACTCTACGCATGGATAGAGCGGGTGATGAAGGAGAAAGGTTTTAGCTATGAAGTGATATTCATCAATGACGGTTCTACAGACCGCTCTTGGGAGATTATCACAGATCTGCATCGTAAGCAGCCTGATCAGGTGAAAGGCATTAAGTTTCGTCGGAATTATGGCAAGAGTCCTGCACTCTATTGTGGCTTTGAACAGGCTCAGGGTGATGTTGTCATCACGATGGATGCTGACCTGCAGGATTCTCCTGACGAGATACCTGAGTTATATCGGATGATCAAGGAAGATGGCTTTGATCTTGTGAGTGGCTATAAACAGAAACGCTATGACCCCATTTCGAAAACCCTTCCTACCAAATTGTTCAATGCGACGGCCCGTAAGGTCAGCGGCATCAAAAATCTGCATGATTTTAATTGCGGCCTGAAGGCCTATCGCAAGGATGTCGTTAAAAATATTGAGGTCTATGGCGAGATGCACCGTTATATTCCCTATCTGGCTAAGAATGCCGGTTTCGACAAGATAGGAGAAAAGGTTGTTCAACATCAGGCTCGCAAGTATGGCTCATCTAAATTCATGGGTCTGAATCGCTTCGTAAATGGCTATCTTGACCTTCTGACACTTTGGTTCTTGAGTACTTTCGGTAAAAAGCCCATGCACGTATTTGGTTTCTTGGGCACTCTGATGTTCTTTATAGGTTTCGTGGCGGCGTTCTGCATAGGAGCTGATAAACTGTGGTGTTTGGCTAATCACATCCCTCAGCGTTTGGTTACAGACTCTCCTTATTTCTACATTGCCCTGACGATGATGATCATTGGTACTCAATTGTTCCTGACAGGATTTGTGGCCGACTTGGTGAGTCGTTCTTCTCAGGGCCGTAATGACTATCAGGTAGAGGAAATATTAAGTGGCAGGTGATGGATAAGCGATTTATACAGGAAATGCTGATGATGAGCAGAAGACAGTGTGTGGTATTGATACTATTAACATGTCTATCATTGTTTGTTATTTCCTCTTGTTCAAGCATCGACTGTCCGGTCCAGAATACGGTTTCTGTGCAATATGAAATCCATGATAAAACAGGAGCCGCCCTGTCGCTTATCGATTCTTTATCAGTAATAACTGAGCGGCAGGATGGACAATACGTTTCCCTGAACAGGTTGATTGGCAAGTCTGCCTTCAGTCTCCCCATCAGCTATTCTCATCCTGAAGATATTCTCTATTTCTGCTTTAAGGATAGTGAGAAGACTCTGATAGATACGGTCTGGATTAAGAAAGATGATATTCCCCACTTCGAATCTGTTGACTGTTCTGCTGCTTTTTTCCACGAACTGACGAATGTGAGATATACTCATAACGCTATCGATTCGCTTGTACTTGTCAATACATCAGTAACTTATGATGTCAATACCGTCCATTTCTATCTCTATCCGAAAACTGGCAATTAGCCTGCTGCTTCTGGTATCAGCATCGTCATCGGCGCAGTTAAAGTTCTTTTCAATTCAGAAGGACTCCATACCGTTTTTCCGTGGCTTTGCTGTGTCTTTCGATTTGGTAGGCTTGGGCATGATGGAGTTGTCAGATTATGGTCAGTATGAAGGCGCCCTGCGCATCAATCTTCATGACGAGTGGTTTCCGATAGTCGAATTGGGCTATGGAAAGGCCAGTCATACCGACGATCCTGTTACGGGTATCCGCTATGAGACGGAGGCACCTTATTTCCGTATAGGTATTGATAAAAACCTGTTGAAGCAGAAACATGGTCCCTATCGTTTATATGCGGGTCTGCGCTATGCTTTTACCTCTTATAAGGTTGATTTGTCTCGTGATAATTTCCCTGATCCGGTCTGGCTGTGGGATACAGGTTTTGGCGTAAAAGATGAGCAGTGCAGCTATCATTGGTTAGAAGTTGCTCTTGGGGCTGATGCCACTATTTGGGGGCCGCTGCATTTAGGATGGAGCGTACGTTATAAACGGCGTATCGCTCATAACGATGGCATCATAGGTCGCACATGGTATGTGCCGGGATATGGTGTAGATGGTGATACGCGCTTGGGTGGTACATTCAATGTGATTATTGATATATGAACAAGAAGAAACTTATCTGGCAGTTGCCTTTTCTGATTCTGTTGATAGTGGGAACGGTACTGATTATCCGCCAGCAGCGGGCAATACCATATCAGACGAATTCTGGTATGGTCTTTGGTACAGTTTACAATATCACATACGAGTGTGACTCAGATCTTCATCAGGCCATCAAGGCCGTACTGCAGAAGGTCGATAATTCATTGTCTCCCTTCAATGACCATAGTATTATTACGGCTATTAACCAAAACAAGGATGTAGAACCTGACGAGATGTTTCTGACCGTTTTTAACAAAGCCAAGGAGATTTCCCGGGAAACGAATGGGGCGTTTGACATTACGGTGGCTCCATTGGTCAATGCCTGGGGGTTTGGATTTAAGAATGGTATCCAGCCTAATCGTCATCAAGTAGATAGTCTTTGCCGATTGATTGGTTATGAGAAAGTGGTCTTGAAAGATGGACGTATTGTGAAGCAGGCACCAGGCATCATGCTCGACTGCTCTGCCATCGCCAAGGGTTTCGGGTCTGACGTGGTGGCACATTTCCTGCAACAACAAGGCGTGAATAACTTTATGGTGGAGATCGGGGGAGAGATCGTTACCCGTGGCGTCAATCCCCAGCGCCTGCCGTGGAAGATAGGTGTAACAAAGCCTACTGACGATTCCTTGTCTGTCAAAGGTGAGATACAGAGTGTCCTCAATGTTACAGACTTGGCGATGGCTACAAGCGGTAATTATCGCAATTTCTATTACAAGGGCGGAAAGAAATACGCCCATACGATCAATCCCAAGACGGGGTATCCTGTCCAGCATTCTTTGTTGTCAGCGACGGTTTTGGCAAAAGACTGTGCAACGGCTGATGCCTATGCTACGTCGTTTATGGTGCTTGGCATCGATGGGGCTAAGAAAGTACTTGAGCGTCATCCGGAGTTGATGGCATATTTTATCTATTCTGATGCTAATGGACAAAACGCCGTCTGGTGCTCTCCTTCGTTGAAGGATAAAATTGTGGAGTGATAGCCTATGCCCACCTTGCAGATTTATGAGAAACTTCTTCTGTTTCCCTTGTTTCAGGGCATGAGCCGCGATGATTTGGAACTGGTGGCAGGTCATACACGTTTTGGCTTTTCCAAGATGAATTCTGGCTCAATCGTTGTGGCTGAGGGAGATGATTGCCGTCAGTTGTATTTTCTAATTAATGGATCACTCCGTGTGGAGACTGCGTCCGATGATCGTGGTTACATGGTAGTGGAACAATTGGAGGCACCTGTCATCCTGCAGCCGGAGGTTATCTTTGGTTATACACAACGCTATACCCATACCTATATCTCTCAGACAGATACTAATTTTATCATCGTTGGCAAGGACGAGGTGTTGCGCTTGTCTGAGGATTTTCTCGTGTTCCGCCTAAATCTGCTGAACATGTTTGCCACTCAAACGCAAAAGACTGCCCGTCTGCTTTGGCAGCATGTGCCTGATTCATTAGAAAATCGTATTGTCCGCTTTTTTGCCCAGCATTGTCTTTATCCTGCTGGCCCTAAAGTGTTCCATATCCTTATGAACCGTCTGGCCAGTGAACTCAACGATAGTCGTCTGAATGTCAGCCGTGCACTCAATGCTTTGCAGCATGAGGGAAAAATTGTTTTGCGACGTGGAAGAGTGGAAATTCCCCTGATGGAACGTCTGCTGATGTGAAATAATATAAAATTATTGGCTGCAATTTGCTTTGTTTTCGCATTTTTTGTAATTTTGCAGTTTGTAAACGTTAGTATAGAAAGATGAGTGAACAGAAAGAGCGAAAGAACCCGTTTTTCTTTCCTTACAATACGCCGCATGATGTGGTGCCATTCGATTGTATCAGGCTCGAGGATTATGAGGAGGCTTTCATGGAAGGCATCCGTCGTGAGGATGAGCAGATCGACAAGATCGTGAACGACCCTCGCAAGCCGACTTTCGATAACACGATTATCATTATCGATGACGAGAAGGACGGTGAAGGCTATTACGACTTGTTAGGTCGTGTGTCGTCAGTATTCTTCAACCTCCTCTCTGCAGAGACTGACGACGATATGGATGCCCTGGCACAGAAATTGAGTCCAGTGCTGACCAAGCATGCCAATGATATCCGTCTGAACGAGAAGCTCTTCGAACGTATCAAATATGTCCACCAGCATCATCGTAAACTGACACCTGAGGAGAAAATGTTGCTCGACAATTGCTATGACGGTTTTGTGCGTAGTGGTGCGCTTCTGGATGCAGCAGGCAAGGAGCGCCTTCGTCAGTTGACTGAGGAGGCTTCGATACTTGGGCTGCAGTTCTCGCAGAATCTTCTGAAGGAAAACAAGGCCTTCACCCTCCATATTACAGATGAATCACAACTCGATGGTCTGCCAGAGACAGCTCGTGAGGCGGCAGCCTTGACAGCCAAAGAGATGGAGAAGGATGGTTGGGTGTTTACCCTCGACTTTCCCTCATACTCTCCCTTCATGACCTATTCCACGCGGCGCGAATTGCGCCAGCAGATGTATATGGCTAAGAATACGGAGTGTATTCATGACAATAGTGAAAACAACATTGAGATCTGTAAGCGTCTGATCAACCTCAGACGTGAGCTGGCTCAGTTGCTGGGACATAAAACCTATGCCGACTATGTGCTGAAGCACCGTATGGCTGGCAATGTGCGTAATGTCTATAAACTGCTCAATAATCTGATTACAGCCTATAAGCCTACAGCTTTAAAGGAAATAGCTGCTATCGAGAAGTTGGCAAAAAAAACAGAGGGCAAGGATTTCAAACTCAAGCCTTGGGACTTTGGCTTCTATTCGCATAAACTCCAGTTACAGAAATACAATCTCGACGCAGAGATGCTGCGCCCTTATTTCGAATTGTCTAAGGTCATCGACGGTGTCTTTGGCCTTGCCAATCGCCTTTACGGAATCACCTTTAAGGAGAATACGGGTATTCCAGTTTATCATCCTGACGTGAAGGCCTATGAGGTGTTCGATAAGGATGGTTCTTTCCTGGCTGTATTCTATGCCGACTTCCATCCGAGAAAGGGCAAGCAGGGCGGTGCTTGGATGACGGAGTATCAGGGACAGTGGATTGACCGTAAGGGGGAGAATGTGCGCCCGCATGTCAGCGTAGTGATGAATTTCACCAAACCGACTGAGGAAAAGCCGGCATTGTTGACACTGGGCGAGGTGGAAACCTTCCTCCACGAGTTCGGCCATTCATTGCATGGAATGTTTGCAAATACCCGTTTCGAGAGCCTGAGCGGCACCAATGTATGGTGGGATTTCGTTGAGTTGCCCTCGCAGTTCATGGAGAACTTCGCCATCGAAAAGGAATTCCTGCGCACCTTTGCCTTTCATTATCAGACAGGTGAGCCTATTCCTGACGAACTGATTCATCGCATTATCAGAAGCCGTAATTACAACGTGGCATACGCCTGCTTGCGCCAGGTGTCGTTTGGCTTGCTTGACATGGCCTATTATACAAAGAAGAATGCATTTACTGACGATATCATCCCGTTTGAGAAGAAAGCCTGGGAGAAGGCTATGGTGACGGAACAACTGCCTGATACCTGTATGACCGTTCAGTTCTCGCATATCATGGCTGGCGGTTATGCTGCAGGCTATTACAGTTACAAATGGGCTGAGGTACTCGATGCCGATGCTTTTGCCGTGTTCAAGAAGGAGGGAATTTTCAATCCTGCGACGGCTCAGCGGTTTCGCGATTGCATCCTCTCAAAGGGTGGTACGGAGAACCCCATGGTGCTCTATAAGCGTTTCAAGGGTGGTGAGCCAACCATCGATGCCCTGCTGAAACGGAATGGAATCAAGAAGAAGTAGTCAAAATGACAGAGAAACAAAGGAAATTGGATGAGCGTTATCTGCGCATGGCGCGTATCTGGGCAGAGAACTCCTATTGCCAGCGTCGCCAGGTGGGCGCACTGGTGGTCAAGGACAAAATGATTATCAGCGACGGCTATAATGGTACGCCCAGTGGCTTCGAAAATGTTTGTGAGGATGACAACAATGTTACCAAGCCCTATGTGCTCCACGCAGAGGCCAATGCCATTACCAAACTGGCCCGTAGTAATAACAATAGCGATGGTGCCACCATTTATATCACCGCCTCACCATGTATTGAGTGTGCCAAGCTGATTATCCAGTCAGGCATCAAACGTGTTGTCTATGGTGAGAAATATCGTCTCACTGACGGCATCGACTTGCTGAAACGTGCAGGTATTGAGGTGATCTATATGGAAGTGAATAGTGATTAGTGGATAGTGAATAGTGATAAGTGAAGATGAGCAATAAGTCAAATCGTTTTACCCCCATATGGATGGCTTTGTGTGTCGTCCTTGGCATATTGGTAGGCACTTTCTATGCCAACCATTTTTCCGGCAATCGGCTGAGTATCATCAACTCCAGCGGCAATAAACTCAATAACCTGCTGCATATAGTCGACGACCAGTATGTGGATACCATCAACGTCAACGATCTGGTAGAAAAGGCTATGCCGCAGATTTTGTCAGAACTTGACCCCCATTCTGTCTATATTGGCGCCAAGGATGTGCAGATTGCCAACGACGATCTGAAGGGTTCTTTCTCTGGTGTGGGCATTGAGTTTACCATCCGCAATGATACCGTCCGTGTGCAGAATGTGATTGGCAATGGACCCGCTGAGCGTGCTGGTCTGATTGCTGGCGACAAGATTGTCGAGGTCGACGATCAGCCATTTGTTGGCAAGGATGTGACCAACGAAGAGGCGATGCATCGTCTGAAGGGGCCCAAGGATACGAAAGTAAAGTTGGGCATTATCCGTTATGGCGAAAAGACGATTCGTCATATCACGGTCACGCGTGGCGAGATTCCCACGAAGAGTGTGACGGCCAGTTATATGCTCGATGACAAGACAGGCTATATTAAGATCAAGAACTTTGGCGAGAATACATATCCTGAATTGTTAATCGCCTTGGCAAAATTGTCGCAGGACGGCTTCTCCAATCTGGTTATAGACCTGCGCAACAATACGGGTGGCTATTTGGCTTCAGCCGTTCAGATTGCCAATGAGTTTCTCTCCAAGGGTCGGCTCATCGTTTATACAGAAGGTCGCAAGTCGCCTCGTCAGGATTATCGTAGCGATGGACGTGGTTCTTATCAGAATATACCGTTGGTAGTGCTTATTGATGAAGCCTCTGCTTCTGCTTCTGAGATTCTCGCTGGCTCTATTCAAGACAACGACCGAGGCACCATCATTGGTCGTCGCTCGTTTGGCAAGGGCTTGGTACAACAGCCGATTGAGTTCAGCGACCATTCTATGATCCGTCTCACCGTTGCCCGTTATTACACACCGTCAGGCCGATGCATCCAGAAACCTTATACCTCAGGCTCTGACAAGAACTATGAGGAGGATCTTCTGTCGCGTTACCAGCATGGTGAGTTCTTTTCTCAGGACAGCATCAAGCATACGGGTCCGCAGTATCATACAGGCAATGGCCGCGTGGTGTATGGCGGTGGTGGTATCACGCCTGATATTTTTGTGCCTGAGGATACTTTAGGTGTTACGTCATATTACAAAGAGGCTTCTATGACTGGTATGATTCTGCAGTTTGCCTTTAACTATACCGACGAAAATCGCAGTAAGATGAAGGACTTTAAGAGTGCCTCTGGTCTGGAGCACTATTTGAAGCGTCAAAACACTGTTGAGAAGTTTGTGACCTGGGCAGATAAGAATGGCTTGAAGCGTCGTAACCTGATGATTCAGAAATCCTACAAGTTGTTGGAACGCTTCATCAACAGTCGCATCATCTATAACATGCTCGATGAGGAAGCTTGGACAGAATACCTGAATCAGGACGATCCCGCCATCCAGGAAACGTTGAAGATCTTCCGCAACAATGAGGCCTTTCCCAAACCTGATGGGAAAGCACAGAATCAGAAAGTGGCGAAGGCTTTCGACTATCGTAGCACCCATGTCAAATCAACTTTGATTGCTTATGCGTAAAGAAGAACTGCGACGGCAGATACAACAGATCAAGCGACAATTCACACCACAGCAATTGGAAGAATTGTCGCTTCCTATTGTGGCCCGTCTGCGTCAGCGGCTGAATGATGTGCAGACGATAGCTGCTTATTACCCATTGTCTGACGAGGTGGATATCCGTCCGCTTCTCGACGAATGGATTGCTGAAGGTAAGACCATATTCCTTCCCAAGGTGACTGGCGATGATACGATGGAACTGTGTCGCTATACTGGCCGTGATGACATGCAGGAAGGTGCCTTTCATATTATGGAGCCTGCCGATGTATCAAAAGAACCGTCCCTCTGTAACAATGATGTCATTCTTGTGCCAGGAGTCGCCTTCGATGCAGCTGGTCATCGCCTTGGGAGGGGACGCGGCTATTATGACCGGTTCCTGGCCGCTCATCTCGGAATGCATAAGATAGGTGTCTGTTTTGATTTTCAGAAGGTTTCAGAAGTGCCTGTCGATGTCAACGATATCACCGTCGACGCCCTCATTTAATTAAATCTTATATCGGTAATCACCTGACTACCCACATAGTCGTTCAGCCGTTTTACATATTCGCTGCGTTGCATGGAGAGGTCTGCTCTCAGAGCCGGACTTGTCAGATGCACATACAAGGTTTGATTGCGGATGGCCACGTTGCCCGTATAACGGCTGATGGCCTCACCAGCAACCACCGGCCATGCTTCAATCAACCGCTTCTGCAGCAATGGTGTCTCCAGTCCCTGCACCCTCAGATTCCTAAGAATCAGTTCCTTAATAGTCTTTACATCCTTTCTGAACATTTGTCCCTTTCACTTTTCTTACCTCTCCATGATATCTCCGTTTTCCACGTAGAATATCTTATAATCATGCGACGAGGCCGATAAAATCTGGTCCAGGTGGTCGCGATTCGTATCTGTAATGAAAATCTGCCCGAATTCATTTCCTGCCACGAGACTCACGATCTGTTCCACCCGCTGGGCATCCAGTTTGTCGAAGATATCATCGAGCAAGAGGAGTGGGGTAGTCTGCGTGTTCGTGCGCTTCAGAAAATCAAACTGCGCCAGTTTCAGAGCAATCACGAATGTCTTGTGCTGCCCCTGACTACCCTCGCGCTTCATCTGATGGCCACCGAGGGTAATCTCCAGATCGTCACGATGAATACCGTGCAACGAATAACCCACAGCGCGGTCCTTGAAGCGGTCACGCTGAATCACCTCCAGCAACGTACCTCGCTGACAATGCGATACATAGTTCAGTGACACCTGTTCGCGATTGCCAGAGATAGTCTCGTAAAACCGTTGGAAGATGGGCACCATCTCCTTCACAAAAGCATCGCGGTTCTGATAGATTTGCTCACCCGCCATCGCCATCTGCTCCTCCCATAGGCTCATCACGTCGATATTAGGTTCCTCCTCGGCCTTCAGCATCGTGTTTCGTTGCAGCAATGCCTTATTATAGCGGTTCAGTGCCTCGATATAAGTGTGGTCGTATTGCGAAATCACCATATCCATCAGCCGTCTGCGCTCTTCACTGCCACCGTCGATGAGCAGTGTGTCTGAGGGCGATACCATTACTACGGGTATCAGTCCGATATGCTCCGATAACCGCTTGTATTCCTTTTTGTTTTTCTTGAAATGCTTCTTTGTGCCGGGTTTGAAACCGCAGGAAATGAGTAGCTCATCGTTCTGAGGTAGTCTATATCTGCCCTCGATCATAAAGAACTCTTCACCATGGCGTATTACCTGCGAGTCAACAAGATTGTTGGCTGAGTGACAGAAGGAGAGATAGTAGATCGCATCGAGAACATTCGTTTTGCCCACACCGTTCTGGCCGATGAAACAGTTGATCTTCGGCGAGAGGTCCAGCGTGGCCGTCTGGATGTTTTTATAGTTGATGAGCGATAATTGTTCCAGAATCATGATGCAAAGATACGAATAAGCGGGCAAAAAGCCAAAAGTTGCGCCCAAAAATCGTTAAAAGAGTCGGACAGCAGCAAATTTTTCACTATTCACTATTCACTTTTCACTTTTTTTTTGTAATTTTGCAGCCGTTTCTTGTGAAATATAAAAAATAATTAAGATAATGGCAAACAACAACAACAAACCCCAGGCTGCTCCTGTTGAGCAGACCATCAGTCAGAGTGAAGCTTTCTTCCTCAAGTACAAGAAGGCAATTATCGCTGCTGTGATTGCTATCGTGGTAATCATCGCAGGTATCGTTCTTTACAAGACTTATTACTCTGGTCCCAGAGAAGACAAGGCCAGCACCATCTTGGCCAAGGGCCAGGAGTATTTCCTCGCTGGCGACTACCAGAAGGCCCTCAATGGCGACAGCATTTCGTTCAAGGGTTTCCTCAATGTGGCTTCTGAATACAGCAGCACTAAGGCAGGCAATCTGGCCAACCTCTATGCAGGACTCTGCTATGCCCAGCTCGACAAGTGGCAGGAGGCTGCCAACTATCTCGAGAAGTTCGATGGTGCTGACGATGCTATGATTTCACCTGCTGCCATTGGTGCACTGGGTAATGTCTATGCTCACCTCAACCAGCTCGATAAGGCTGTTTCTAACTTGAAGAAGGCTGCTGAGAAGGCTGACAACAATAGTCTGTCACCCACTTTCCTCATCCAGGCTGGCGAGATTCTCGAGAGCCAGGGTAAGAAAGCCGATGCCTTGAAACTGTACCAGGAGGTGAAGGACAAGTACTTCAACTCGATGCAGTATCAGACCATCGATGCTTATATTGAGCGCTGCAAGGAATAATGGCAACCTCATTACATAATCTGAGCGAGTACGATTTCAGCGCTGTTCCCGATGCATCGAACATGATTTTCGGTATCGTGGTGGCAGAATGGAATCCGGAGATTACGGGCGCGCTGCTTGAAGGTTGTGTGTCAACGCTGGAGAAGCATGGTGCATTGTCTGAGAATATCCATGTAAAGACCGTTCCCGGCTCGTTCGAACTCATCTATGGCGCGCATCAGATGACGCTCAACGACGGCTATGATGCTGTCATTATTCTGGGCGCCGTCGTCCGTGGCGAGACACCCCATTTCGACTATATCTGTCAGGGAGTCACAGAGGGCATCGCCCGTCTGAATGCCACTAGTAATATCCCCGTTGTCTATGGCCTTCTGACGACCAACGACCTGCAACAGGCCCGTGACCGTTCAGGCGGCAAGCATGGCAACAAGGGTGATGAGTGCGCCATCGTCGCTATCAAAATGGCAAAGTTCTAAAGGATGATTAGTCAACCGTTTTGGGCCTCACCTTTCCTGGTGAGGTCTTTTTTTTGTATCCGTTCTCATCAGAAACTGGTGGTAGCAGCAATCTTGTCGGCATTCATGCTTCGCGCGCTGGCATCGAAGATGTCCTTATAGAGTCCGCCCTGCTTGTAGACCTCCGATGGCTCACCTGACTGCACTACCCGTCCTTGCTGCAGCACGTAGATATGATCGGCATCGATAATCTGGCCGATGTTGTGCGAGATGATGATGACCGTACGCCCCTTCTTGATGGCATCGATCGAGGCCTTGATCTGTTCCGTGGCGATGGCATCGAGACTGGCCGTAGGCTCGTCTAAGAAAATAATAGGTGGATTCTTGATAAACATCCTTGCAATGGCGATGCGTTGCTGTTGGCCGCCGCTCAGTTGCAGGGCCGCAGTCTCGAAACCGTGAGGCAGCGCCATGATCTGGTCGTAGATATAGGCCTGCTTGGCGGCACGTACCACATCGTCGTGCGTTGCCTGCGGACAGCCGTATTTGATGTTCTCCTCGATTGAACCGTCGAAGATATGGTTTTTCTGCAGCACCAGTCCCACGTTCTCACGCAGCCATTCCGTATCCCACTCGGATAGCGGGGTGCCGTCCAGACTGATGATGCCTTGCTGAGGCTGGTAGAACTTATCGAGCAGGTTCACGATGGTGCTTTTTCCTGCGCCGCTCAATCCCACAAGGGCAGTAATCTTGCCACTCTCAATCTTCATCGACACATCCCAAAGTGCCTGTGTACCGTTTGAGTAAGTAAAGTCCACGTTCTTCAGCTCGAAGTCGCCTTTCACCGTCTGCGGTTTGAATTTGCCCGTTGGCTCCACCTCTTCGTCTGCCTGCAAGATACCGAAGAATCCCTCGGCATAGATCAGCGCGTCGTTCATATCATCATAGATGCGGTGCAACTGGCGGATAGGAGCGCTGACATTGGCGAAGAGCATCACGTGGTACATGATCTTTCCGATTGACATGCCCGGATAGTCTATCAGCACCAGATAGGCCGTCAGAATGATAATCAGCACGGTACCGATCTGTTCGAGGAAACTCTTCAGACCATTGAAGAGGTACGCCTTCTTGCGGGTGCTCAATTGCAGGTCGGTCATCGTGCGCTGGATGTTAGCCTGACGATCGGCCTCTATCTGTTCGCGGTTAAACGACTTGATGACGGTGATGCTCTCGATGATATTCAGGATACCCTGGCTCACAGCCTGATGCCCGCCGAAGATACCTCTGCGTCCGCCTTTCATCTTCGAAGCCTGGATATAAGTCACCCAGAAATAAAGAGGGACGATGCACAAGGCCACAAAACCCACGTAGAAATTAGCGGCAAACATCAGTCCCAAGGCGAGGATGGCACTTGTAAACAACGGCAGTATCTCGATGAAGAAATTGTTCACCGTGTTGCTCATGCTCATGATACCTCTATCGATACGCGACTGCAGTTTGCCCGTTTCATTGCCTTCGCTGGTGAAGAAGGCCATGCGGAAGGAGAGGATTCTGTCTACTACCTTCAACGACATATCGCGACTCACAAGGATACGCATCCGCTCGCCATAGTAGCGCTGGAAGAAGGTCACCAAAGCGCCGATCACCTCCTTACCCAGCAGGATGACGGTGATCACGGTCAGGATTTTCACGGCCTGACTCCACTGGAATCCCTCCGGCTGCTGAATTAGGGCGTTAATGGCATCCACGGCTCGGTCGAGCACCACAGCATTCACCTGAGCCATCAGCGAACCGACGAGCGTCAGTACCAGTGTTATCACGATCAGCCACCTGTAAGGGGTCACAAACGGCAGAATGTTCTTCAGCAGCCCCCAAATATTCATTTTCATACCTTTGGCTCTCTAATTTCCTTTCCACGGCAGAAACGGTGCACAATCTGGCGGTCGTCGCCCAGATAGATATACCGCTCCAGACGGTGGAGGAGTGAATAATTGTCGTGATTCAGGTCGCTGTCGTCGATGACGAGGGCATCGAACTCATAGCCAGGCTCGAAGCTTCCTACATGGCCGAAGAAACTTCCTGCCGACTTCGTAGCTATCCAGAATGCCTCAGACAGAGAGAGGAACGACCGCTCGTGATTCTGCTGATAGTGCATCTTGCTCACCTGTATCGCATAGACCATCATCTGGAAGATGTTCAGGTCGTGGCCGCCACTGATGTCGCTGCCCAGTCCCACCTGCAATCCCTCGTTGAGGAACAGACGGATAGGCGCCATACCCGATGATACGTTGAAATTTGACGTAGGACAGTGAGCCACCATCACATGATTCTTTTTCATCAGTTCCAGCTCTTCACCTTCAGTCCATACGCAGTGGGCCATCACGGTAGGTGTCTGACCGAAGAGGCCGTATCGGTTATAGGCGTCGCCATAGCAGGTGCTCTCTTTCTCAAGCGTCTGCACCCAGGCTATCTCATCCTTATTCTCAGAGAGGTGTGACTGTACAGGTAACCGGTACTTAGCAGCCAGTTCGCCGCAGGCACGGAGCATCTCCGATGTACACGAGGGCACAAAACGGGGCGTGATAATCGGTTGTACTAGTGCTTCCGGCTTATTGAAATCAGCTATCAGCGCCTCATAGCCCTGCACCATATCCTCCACCTCCTCCGAGAGCCCTTCGGGGCAGTTGCGGTTCATGGCCACCTTACCCACCAGTGCCCCCATGCCAGCCTCCTGGAAGAGATGCATCAGCAGACGGGTGCTGGCTGTGTGGATGGTGGCAAACACGCAGGCCCGCATGGTGCCGAAGCGCCAGAGGTCACGCACAAACCGGCGATACATCCGCTCGGCATAACCCGTATCGGCATATTTCATTTCTTCTGGGAAGGTGTAGTTCTGAAGCCAAGGCAACAGTTCCAGATCCATAGCGATGCCCTGATTGCGATACTGCGGGGCATGCACATGCAGATCGTTCATGGCCGGTATTAGCAGACGGTCACCGAAATCAATGACCTCTGCATCCTTACTGTCTAACGATGCTAAATCGGTCGCTACGCCTGTCACACGCCCATCGGCATCTACGACGACATAACCGTTCTCCAGCACCTCGAAACGGCTTTGCTCTTTCGTATAGAGGATATGAGCCTTATAAACCTTCTTCATATTCATGTTGTTTTAGAGTCAGTACCTATTATGAGATTCTTTTGCAAAAATAAGCAAAAAAAATTAGAACGCAAAGAATACAGCTAGTTTTTTTTGGTTTTTCGGGAAAAAACAGTATCTTTGCAACCTCAAACTCAAAACCAAGGAAGATGATGAGATTCATAAGTTGGAATGTGAATGGCCTGCGCGCTTGCGAGGGTAAGGGCTTCAGTGAGATATTCAGACAGTTGGATGCCGACTTCTTCTGCCTCCAAGAGACGAAGATGCAGGCAGGACAGCTTGATCTGGCCTTCGAAGGCTATGAGAGCTATTGGAACTATGCCGACAAAAAAGGCTATAGCGGCACTGCCGTCTTCACCAAGCATAAGCCGCTGAATGTGACATACGGCATTGGTATCGATGAGCACGACCATGAGGGACGTGTGATTACGCTCGAGATGGAAGATTTCTTCCTGGTGTGCTGTTACACGCCTAATTCGCAGGACGGCCTGAAGCGTCTGGATTACCGAATGACGTGGGAGGATGATTTCCGCGATTATCTGAAAGGATTGGATCAGAAGAAACCCGTGGTGCTTTGCGGCGACCTGAACGTGGCCCATGAGGAGATAGACCTGAAGAACCCCAAAACCAACCGTATGAATGCGGGCTTCACCGACGAGGAGCGTGCAAAGTTCAGCGAACTGCTGGCTGCGGGCTTTACGGATTCTTTCCGCTTTAAGTATCCCGACGAGGTGAAGTATTCGTGGTGGTCATACCGCTTTCAGGCGCGGCAGAAGAATACGGGCTGGCGTATCGATTACTTCGTCATCTCCGATCGTCTGCGCGAGCAACTCGACGATGCGAAGATCCATACGGATATCCTGGGCTCTGATCACTGCCCCGTAGAACTGGTGATTCACTGACAGTATCCGTCCTTTCGCTGAAAAGATTTGCTCAGGCGTCTTTTCATGACTAAATTTGCACCATAGACCAACAAGATATGATAGATATATTATCAAAGTTTGCTCCCATTACGCTGGAACAGATGAGTAGTGTGAAGCTGATGAACCGTACTGATACGAAGTTCGTCACTAACCTCGATAAGCTTCGCCAGCTCCTGGAAATGGCCCAGACGGACTATTATGTGCAGGACATTGATGGCGGGCGTAATCTGGAGTATGACACGACCTACTTCGATACCACCGACTTCGACATGTACTGCCAGCATCAGTGTGGGCATACCAACCGCCAGAAAATCCGCTTTCGCACCTACTGCGTCAGTGGTTTGCAGTTCATGGAGGTGAAAACCAAGAACAACCATGGGCGCACGAAGAAAAAGCGTATTGAGGTGGGCGATATGAATCTCGCTGATGAGGAGAAACGCCTGTTCCTTGCCAAGCACCTGCGCTATGGCGTTGATACCCTGGTGCCTGCCCTTAACAACCACTTTTCCCGCATTACCTTGGTGAACAAGGCAAAAACGGAGCGGCTGACCATCGACTCCGGCCTCCGCTTCCACAATATGCAGAACGGCTGCGAACGCGACATGGGCGATCTGGTGATCATCGAACTGAAACGTGACGGATTGGTCTTCTCGCCCGTTCTGGAAATGCTCCGACAGCTGCGGATTCATCCCCACGGCTATTCAAAATACTGCATGGGTTCGGCATTGACCTGCAACGGCCAGCTTCCCGTGAACCGCTTCAAGCGAAAGCTCATCGAAGTGGATAAACTCGTCAATCAACAAATAACATTATAGATTATGAATGAATTAAAAGAACTGTTCTCCCCTGATTTCGGAGACACACTGCTGAGATTCGCTCTCTGCTTCTTCGTGAACTGGATCATCGTCAACTTCCTTTATTTCAAGAAGGCCAAACGGCGTGATTTCTTTTTCACTTTTATGATTATTTCCGTAGCCATCTTCTTCTTGGTCTACCTGATGATGGGTATGGATCGCGGAAAGGCTACGATGGGTGTAGGTCTCGGACTGTTTGGTATCTTCTCGATTATGCGTTATCGTACCGATGCGATGCCTGTACGCGAGATGACCTATCTCTTCGTCGTGGTATGTCTGTCGGTGGTTCATGCGATGGCCGATGCCTTAGGGGTCAACGCTGCTGGCGTACTCGTTGGCACACCATTTGCTGAGCTGGCGGTGATCGATGTGATCGTCATCATGTCCATTGTCATTTTCGAGCACTCCCTCAAGGTTCAGGCTTCGAAACTGGTGCAGTACGACCGCATCGACCTGATCAAACCTGAACGTAAGGAAGAACTGATAGCCGACCTGGAGCAGCGCCTTGGACTTAAGATTGTCTCCGTGAGGGTAGGATCCGTCGACTTTCTGCGTGATATGACGGTATTGCGCGTCTACTACGAAGGCAACGACAGCGGTGATGTGAAGAATATGTTGAAGATCAAGAACTCTGATTATGCAAGCGTATAGACCTTTTACAGGAAAGTTCTTGCGTCTCTTCCTATTGTTCACCATTCACTGTTCACTGTTTACTCCCCAGACTGTTTGTGCGCAAGGCAGCGGCGACGACTTTGGACTCGACCTGCAGCTTGAGGCAGAGAAGAAACTTACCAAGAAGTGGTCGATGAGTCTGGGTGGTGAACTGCGTACCCGTGACAATACCAAGAAAGTGGACCGCTGGAGCGTGGGCGTGGGTGTAGACTACAAGGTGGCCAAATGGCTCAAGGCCTCAGCGGGTTACGACCTGCTGATTGACAACCGCGACAAATCGACCTATAAAAGCAATGGCGACCTGAATAAACTCGCGAAATTCTGGGGTGTGCGTCATCGTGTGAACGTGGCCCTGACGGCGAGTCAGAAACTGGGTGATTTCAAGGTCTCGCTGCGTGAGCGCTGGCAGTACACCTACCGTCCGGAGAAGACCATCGAACGCTATGATGTTGACGATGAGGATTATGAGTCGAAGACCTATAACGGCAAGGCGAAGCATCTGCTCCGTAGCCGTCTGCAAGTGGTGTATAGCGTGCCCCACACAAACCTTTCGCCCTATGCTCATATGGAGCTGTTTAATGGCTGGTCGTTAGAGAAGACTCGTTATACAGCAGGAATGGACTACGATCTGTCGAAGAAACACAGCCTTGGGCTGTTCTACCGTTATCAGTCGGTGCACAATGACGATGACAACGAGGAACCGAACATCCACTTGATAGGCTTCACGTATAAATTCAAGTTCTAATAGAAATCCCCGCCATATTCGGCGGGGATTCCTTTTCTACATGTCCTCGTAAGTGTCGAGATAGGTGACGTGTGTGACGAGATATTCGTCGACGCCATGCTTACCGTCGGCACCGCCGATACCCGACTTCTTCACGCCAGCATGGAAGCCCTGAATGGCCTCGAAGTGCTCGCGGTTGATGTAAGTCTCGCCAAACTCCAGTTCGCGGCAGGCCTTCACGGCGATGTTCAGGTCCTTGGTGAAGATGCTCGATGCCAGACCGTATTCACAGTCGTTGGCATACTTGATAGCCTCGTCGATGTCGGAGAACTCGATCAGCGGGATGACCGGGCCGAGGTCTCCTCATGGATGATGTCCATATCCTGACGGCAGTCGTCGAGCACGGTGGCGGCATAGAAGTAACCCTTCGTGCCAATACGATGACCACCGCAGAGCAGCTTGGCACCCTGCTGGATGGCGCGCTCCACCTTCTCTGTGACGCTCTCCAGGGCGCGGGCCTCTACCAATGGTCCCATGTCAACACTCTCGTCAGCGCAGACATCGCCCACCTTCACAGCCTTCATCTTGTCGACGAGGATCTTCGTGAACTCGGCCTTCACCTCCTTCTGCACATACACACGCTCAGCATTGTTACAAATCTGGCCGTTGTTGCCGATACGGCTGTCGACAATCCACTGGGCAGCGCGCTCCAGGTCGGCATCCTTCATGACGATAGCGGGGGCCTTGCCGCCCAACTCGAGTGATACCTTCGTGATGTTCTTCGAGGCAGCGGCCATGATGCTCGCACCGGCACCTACGGAACCCGTCACACTGACGATGTCGATCTTCGGCGAGCCGGCCATCTCGTTGCCGATGACGGTGCCCTTACCGGTTACGATGTTGATGACGCCTGCGGGCAGACCCGTCTCAGCGACGACCTTTGCAAACTCCGTACAGTTCTCCGGGGTGAGCTGTGAGGGCTTGATCACGATGGTACAGCCGGCAATCAGCGCAGCACCGGCCTTACGGGCGATGAGGAAGAAGGGGAAGTTCCAGGGCAGGATGCCAGCCACCACGCCGATGGGCTTCTTCGTGAGCAGGATGGTCTCATTCGGACGGTCGCTGGGGATGATCTCACCCTCAATATGACGGGCAAAGGTGGCCATATACTCGAAATAGGCGATGGTGGCGCCCACCTCGATGGCAGCCCATGTGCGCGTCTTTCCCTGCTCGCGCATGATAATCTCCGTAAACTCTTTCTCGCGCTTCTTGATGCCCTCGGCCATCTTCAGCAGGTATTGCGCACGCTCGATGGCGGGCGTCTTGCCCCAGGCCTTCTGGGCAGCACGGGCAGCGTCGAGGGCACGGTTCACGTCCTCGATGGTGCCTTCCGGCTGACGGGAAATCACTTCCTCTGTTGAGGGGTTCAACACTTCAATCCATTGGCCGTTTGAGCTCTCGCAGAACTGGCCGTTGATGTACATTTTCAGATCTTTCATAAACGTTTCGTTTTAGTGTAGAGAAGTTTGTTGGTGCAAATTTAGTGAAAAAACGCGGAGACGACAAGCAAGAGTGATTAAATAATCTTAAATTCAGCATTTCTTATGAATATTTGTGTATCTTTGCGCATTCAAACAGCGTCAAACTGACAACTTATATATTAAATTTTAATGATATGAAGAAGATTTTAACTGTATCCTGCCTGATGATGGCCATGACAGCCATGGGGCAGAACTTTACGCAGAACCTCGACACCTCCGTGCGTCCAGGTGACGATTTCTATCAGTATGCTGCCGGCGGATGGATGAAAACCCATCCCCTCGATGCCGAGCACACGAACAACGGTGCGTTCACCGACCTGTATGACGAGAATCAGAAGCAGATTCAGGAACTCATCCTCCAGTATGCCAACACGCCTCAGGAGCAGGGCACACTGGGTCAGAAGATCGGTTCGCTCTATAAGCTGATGATGGACAGCGTACGCCTGAACCGTGAGGGCTGGACACCGCTGAAACCCACCCTCGAGAAGATTGCCGCCATCAAGGACCGTCGCGAGTACCAGCTGGTTTGTGCTCAGCTCGACCGCAAGGGTGAGGAGACGATGATGTTTGGCGTGGGTGTGGGCTCTGACATGCGCAATGCCTCAATGAACCTCGTGAGCATCGGGCAGGGTGGACTCGGTCTGGGCACGAAGGATTATTACCTGAACGATGACGAGCAGACCGTGCGTATCCGTGAGGCCTACAAGACCTATATGACCAACCTCTTCTCAATGGTTGGCAATGATGAGGCCGTAGCCAAGAAGAAGATGGAGGCCGTGATGGCCATCGAGACGCGTATCGCCAAGGCCAGCAAGAGCCGTGTGGAACTGCGTGACATCGATGCCAACTATCACAAGATGCCTTACAACCAGCTGGTGTTGGACTATCCTGGCATCGACTGGGGTAACCTCTTCCTCATTGGCGGATTCCCTGCTTTCGACTTCATCGATGTGGGTCAGCCGGAAGCGATCCATGAGGTAGAGAAAATACTGGCTGAGACTGCCCTCGACGACCTAAAGGCCTATGCTGAGATCAAGGTCGTTGCAGGTGCCAGCAGCCAGCTGAGCGATGCATTCCGTGCTGAGGCCTTTAAGCTGAGCAGTGTGATGAGCGGCACCCAGCAGGACCGTCCGCGTTGGAAGCGTGCCGTCAGCTTGGTGAGCGGCATCATGGGTGAGGCCATCGGTAAGCTCTATGTCGAGAAGTATTTCCCTGCTTCAAGTAAGGAGCGTATGCTCGACCTGGTACACAATCTGCAGACGGCACTTTCCCAGCGCATCGACGAGGCCACGTGGATGGGTCCTGAAACCAAGGCCAAGGCCAAGGATAAGCTCGAGAACTTCATTATTAAGATAGGTTATCCTGACAAGTGGAAGGACTATAGCGGCCTGAAGGTCGACGAGAGCCTGTCGCTTTACGAGAACCTGGCTAATATCTCTGAGTGGAAAACCCTCGACGTGCTGAATCGTAAGGTGAACAAGCCCGTCGACGTGACAGAGTGGCACATGACACCGCAGACGGTCAATGCCTATTACAATCCTACCACCAACGAGATCTGCTTCCCTGCAGCCATCCTGCAGCCGCCGTTCTTCGATCCTAAGGCCGACGATGCCGTGAACTATGGTGCCATTGGCGGTGTGATTGGTCATGAGATGAGCCACGGCTTCGACGATCAGGGCTCTCAGTTCGACAAGACGGGTAACCAGCGCAACTGGTGGACGGATCAGGACAAGGAGAATTTCAAGGCACGTACGAAAGTGCTGGCCGACTATTTCAGCACGATCGAGATTGTGCCTGGCAAGAAGATCAACGGTCAGCAGACACTGGGTGAGAATATCGGCGACAATGGTGGCCTGAATATCGCCTACCGAGCCTTGCAGAATGTGCTGAAGCAGCATCCTGCTGGCAAGATCGAAGGCTTCACACCAGAACAGCGTTTCTTCCTGAGCTGGGCGCGTGTGTGGGCTGGCAATTTCCGTCCGGAGTATCTGGAGTATCTCATCACGGTCGATGTACACTCACCGGCCAAGGCTCGCGTGAATGCAGCCCTGCCGCATATCAATGAGTGGTACGATGCCTTTAACGTCAAGAAGGGCAACAAGCTTTTCCTCCCCAAGAAGAAACGCGCACAGATTTGGTAAGAACAAGCATTCCCGCCAACAACAATCCCCGCCAAATTCGGCGGGGATCTTTGTTTATGGGATGATCACTTTCCTGGTTTTGTCACCGTTCTTAATGATGACGATTCCTTTCTGCCGTCCTTTCAGACCGTTCAGCTGTCGGCCGTTCAGGTCGTAGACGGTTTCGCTGAGCGTATAGCCCGTAAAGTCGTTACGCAGGATGGCAATATCTGTAGTATTGTTTTCCGACACCTTGGAGGCATCATAGTTCTGCTTGCCGCCGTTGATGATCACCTTACCGTCAGCGTTAATGGCATAACTGCCACATTCGCCAATGGTCAGCGAACCAGCGTCTAAATACACGTTACCGCTGTTCTCATCAATCTCTTCACCATTTTCATCTACATCCTCGTGATTAGGCAGAGAACCCGTGACGGGTCTCTTCTTGTCAATCTCTACCTGGATGCCATCGTCTTTAACACCTGAGATGGTCACCGTGGCGGCATCTTCCATCCAGAAGTACCACTTGCAGTGGAAACCGTCTTTCTTGGCACCAGTGATGTTGATGGTCGGCTTGGCAATTTGCAGATACTCCTTGCTGTAGACGGCATGCTTGTTGTTACCAACGATGTTCAGCGTACCTGTCTTCTTGAACTCCAGATGGCCTTCGCAGTGGATACAGCCATTGTAGTCCGCATTTTTGCCGTCTGCCAGCGAGTTGGTGGTACCCTTCTTCACTTCGATCTTGATGCGCTTGCCATCCTGAATGTTAATGGCAGGGCCCGAGGGGTTCGTCAGTGTCAGGTTGTTCAGCTCGATGGTGGCCTTGTATTTTCCTTCCAACGTGAATCCGCCGTCATTACTCGTTCCAGAAAGCGTATAGATGATTTCACCAGAGGTGTTTTCACCTACGGTTTCTGCCTGTAACAGACTTACGTGTGATGATTCGCCGCTGGAACAGCTTACGTATGGGGCTGCATCCGCAGGGATGGTGACATGGGCCTTATCCCCGCTGAATTCGACGGATACCGTTAATTGAGCCCTCACGACCAGGCAGGTCATGAGGGCTGTTATAGCTAAGAATAGTTTCTTCATTACAATCTTGGATTAGATTCCCAGAGCCTTCTTTGCCTGATCAGCAGCAGCGTCGACAGCCTCGCCAGCCTTCTCCTTGGCAGCGTCCTTGGCATTCTCAGCAGCATCCTTGGCAGCATCAACAGCATCGCCTGCAGCGTCCTGTACAGCGTCAACGGCATCGCCGGCAGCTTCCTTGGCACCATTGAGAGCCTGCATCAGACCGTCGACAACCGTCTCGGCAGGAGCAGCGGTCAGAGCAGCCAGAGCCGTCTGCACAGCCTCGTTCTCACCAGCAAAAGCCTTGATCTTGTCAGCATTCTCCTTCAGGAAGTCCTGAACCTTGGTCACATACTCCTTAGCCACAGCGGGGTCAGAACCGATGATGTCCTTGATCTTCTCCTGGATAGCGGTGAGCACCTCCTGGAACTTGCTGGCGTCCTGAGCCTCGATCTGCTCTGTCAACTGGTTGATAGAAGCAGCAGCCTCTTCCTCAGCGTTGTAAACCACAGCCTCTACTTCATCGGCAGGAGCCTCTGCAGTCTGAGCCTTGTTACCACATGCGGTGAAACCGATGGCGCACATTGCCATCACAGCAAACATAATTTTCTTCATAATGCTTTCTTTTTAATAGTTAATAATGTGAACTGTTACTCTCTCAAATTGGGCCCCCACTTTGTGGGGGAATTGATTTTCGGCAACAAATTTAGGTTATTTTTAAATAACTTGTTCTTTTTTTTTTAGCTTTTTAACTTTTTTCTTAATTTTGCAGCCGTTTTCAAGATAATTAACAGTAGATGACAACATTAGAGTTCAAACCAAAGCTGTTTTCGACGTTGAAGCATTACAACCGGAAACAGCTGACAACAGATTTGCTTGCCGGCATCATCGTCGGCATTGTGGCCTTGCCGTTGGCCATCGCTTTCGGTATCGCCTCGGGCGTGACCCCTGAGAAGGGTATTATCACTGCCATCGTCGCCGGACTGATCGTTTCGGTCTTTGGTGGTTCCAAGGTTCAGATCGGAGGACCCACAGGCGCATTCATTATCATTATCTATGGCATCATCCAGCAGTACGGCTTCGAGGGTCTGACCATCGCCACGCTCCTGGCGGGTGTTTTCCTCATCATGTTCGGCGTGCTCCATCTGGGCACCATCATCAAGTATATCCCGTATCCCATCGTGGTGGGTTTCACGTCGGGTATCGCCCTCACCATCTTCACCACGCAGATCAAGGATCTCTTCGGACTGACGATGGCCTCCGTGCCCAGCGATTTCATCGAGAAGTGGATTGCCTATATCGGCTCGTTTCCCACCATCGACTGGTGGAGTGCCGCTGTGGGCATCGGTTCTGTTGCTGTTATTGCCCTCTGGCCGAAACTCGCACGTTACAATAATGTGTTGAAAAAGCTTCCTGGCTCGCTCATAGCCATCATCGTGATGACTGTCGCTGCCCTGCTGCTCAAGCAGTATATGGGCGTGACGAGTGTCGAGACCATTGGCGACCGTTTCAGCATCTCCAACCAGCTGCCCGGGGCGCAGGTGCCCGAGCTCACGTGGGATGTCATCAAGGGCCTTGTGGCGCCGGCCTTCACCATTGCCATCCTTGGTGCCATCGAGTCGTTGCTGTCGGCAACGGTGGCGGATGGTGTCATCGGCGACCGTCATAACTCGAACACGGAACTCATCGCACAGGGTTTTGCCAATCTGGCCAGCCCCATCTTCGGCGGTATCCCCGCCACTGGTGCCATCGCCCGTACGATGACCAATATCAACAATGGCGGCCGTACGCCTGTGGCTGGCATCATCCATGCTGCCGTGCTGCTGCTCATCTTCCTGTTCCTCATGCCGCTGGCGCAGTATATCCCCATGGCCTGTCTGGCGGGCGTGCTCGTCATCGTGAGCTATAACATGAGCGGCTGGCGAAGCTTTATGAGCATCCTGAAGAATCCCAAGAGCGATGTCATCGTGCTTTGGGTCACCTTCCTGCTCACCGTCATCTTCGACCTCACCATTGCCATCGAGGTGGGACTCATCTGCGCCTGTCTGCTCTTCATGCGCCGCATGGCCGAGACCA
This sequence comes from Prevotella sp., assembly GCA_017556145.1. Taxonomy (GTDB): domain Bacteria; phylum Bacteroidota; class Bacteroidia; order Bacteroidales; family Bacteroidaceae; genus Prevotella. Next base: position 25,307 of record JAFZCU010000158.1, read on the forward strand.
CCGATGTCAAGGTTATCAGCGACGAGATTAATCCTGAAGAGGAGGAGAGCGACTTCCAGCTGGGCAATCTCGAGCATCTCACCATCCCCGAGGGTGTCGAGGTCTACGAGATCAACGGACCTTATTTCTTCGGTGCCGGCAATAAGTTCGAGGAGATCATGGGAGCCTTGCGCCATCAGCGTCCGAAGGTGCGCATCATCCGTATGCGAAAGGTGCCTTTTGTCGATTCTACGGGCATCCACAACCTCACCAACCTTTGTCTGATGTCACAGGCCGAAGGCATCCAGGTGGTGCTCTCGGGTGTCAACGAGAAGGTGCAGACTGTGCTCCACAAGGCGGGTTTCGACGCGATGCTGGGTGAGCAGAATATCTGTTCTCACATCAACATTGCCCTCGACCGCGCCCGACTGCTGGTTACGAAATAGGGTAGGGAAGATACCCTCCATTCAATCAAACAGGCTGACATCCTTGTGATGCCAGCCTTGTTTTTTTAGAATACGAAAGGTCCTCGTCCCATGCAACTCGTGGTGGTGATGGCCGTCAGGAAGGCCGTGAGCGCGGCTACTATCACCTTCACCGCAATCTCAATGAATCTCTTCTTCATAGTGTCGTTTTTTTATTGTCACACAGATCTTCACGGATCTTCACAGATTTCATATTCCTCCGGAATAATAAGATCTCATTCGGAATAACAAGATCTCATTTGCTTACTCGTCCCGTGAGGGACAACAATCTGTGAGATCTGAGAGATCTGTGTGCCATTTTCAAACTCAGCGCTTAATCCTTGTCGAACCCGTCATCATCAGCTGCGCCCGTGTTGATTACGAGGCTCGAAGCCTGACCGGGCATCGCGAAGTTACCGCTATAGACGCCATCTGATTCGGTGAGCTCGATGCTTGAACCGTTCAGCGTTGCCGTGGGTACCTGACCCTCAGCGGGCGTGATCGAGATCTCCACCTCGTCATCCTCGCTCAGCTCTGCGCCAGAGGCAACGGCATTGCCGTCCTTGGTGATGCTGGCGGA
>JAFZCU010000159.1 GCA_017556145.1 Prevotella sp.
AACACCAATCCTGCCACAGTAGACTTGAATTTCGACCGTGCACTCTATTGGGTTGAGACAGGTGCCCAGCCCACAGACACAGTACGTAACATCCTCAGCCGTGAGGGCGTTTACCTGATGAAGCACCTCCGTGGTGGCGTGAAGAAGGGCGCTTTCGACGAGGCTGCTGCACAGAAGAAGTTCGACGCCTGGAAGGCTGACAAGCAGAACGGTCTGGCTAAGATCGCTGACGCTGAGGCTAAGGCAAAGAAGGATGCTGCTGCTAATGCACTGAAGGCAGAGAAGGCCGTGAACGAGGCTATTGCCAAGAAGGTAGCTGACAAGAAGGCTGCTGAGGCTGCTGCTAAGGCAGAGGAAGAGGCTGCAAAGGCTGCTGAGGCCGCTGCTGCAGAAGCTGCACCCGCTGCTGAGGCTCCCGCTGAGGCATAAGGCTCTCCGCAGAACGAGACAAAATGAGGAATGGGGAATTGACCTCATTCCTCTTTTTTATTCAAGAGACAGTCAACGATGCATATACTCGAGATACCATCCTTCTTTACGCCGTATGGCGGTGAGTTCTGCCTGGATCAGGCCAAGGCCCTGAAGGCTTTGGGACATGAGGTGCGTATATTGAGCAATGTGCAGTTGGGTATCACCATCGGACTGAAGGATTATCTTCTGCTGCCATATCGCCGCTACGAACACCAGCGCGATGACATCACGGTTTATCAGTCCTATCAACGCGGTCTGCCTCGTATGGTTCGTCATAATGTGAACCGTTGGGTGGGCATTGTTGGGTCGATGTTCCGTGCGTATGTGCGAAAATACGGTAAACCCGATATCATCCATGCCCATTGTGGCAAATGGGCGGGTTATGCGGCCATGAAGTCAGGCAAGGAATATGGCATTCCATACGTCATTACCGAACATTTGCCTTTGCTGCTTCTCGCAGAGGAATATGGTCCTGCCCCCAGCAATGCCTGGCAGATTCCTTTCATCAAAGAGGCTTATCATGAGGCTGCAATGGTATTACCGGTTTCTGAGGAACTGGTTGGCGATATGGCTTGCTACTACGGCAGCGACTATCGTTGGCAATATTTGTCGAACGCCATAGATACCGACTTTTTTGCCTATCGCCCTCGTGCAGCTCGTGAAGGACGGCCTTTCCGCTTCTGTTGTCTGGCTGATTATACTTACCGGAAGGGCTATGACGTGTTGTTTGCTGCCTTTCAGAAGTTGCAAAACGAGGGGCTGAGTATAAAACTGTTGTTGGCGGGTAAGGATACTGACAGCCGTTCGTGTTGTCAGGAAATTGCCCGTATGGGCTTGCTGCATGTGAAGGCAATGGGTAGAATAGGCAAGCAGGAAGTCCGTGCTTTACTCTATGAAAGTGATGCCCTGGTGCTGGCCAGTCGCAGTGAGGTGCAGCCTTTGGTGCTTCTTGAAGCTATGTCGACAGGCATTCCTGTTGTTTCTACAGAGTGCATCCCTCAGAACCTGCGGATAGAAGGTGGAAGTACGATTGTATCGATAGCGGATGCTGAGGCCTTGGCAACAGCGATGAAGCAGGTAATGGAAAAGAAAGATTCCGACGGCAGGAAGATTTCGGAATCAGTACGTCAGACCGCATCCCTGAATGTGGTAGGGCAGAAGCTCTCGAACGTATTCAGCGACATACTTGCTTCAACCTGAGCACACCTTGTCTGAGTGCCAGTGCGCATGTCCATGAGGGTTCATGGGCGGTGATGGCTTTTATCATCCGGATGGCTGTGTTTTCCTTGGCACCCCATCGTTTCTGGCAATCAACGGCCTCGCTGCGCATTTGTACATCGTGGGCCCTGAAAGCATGCATCAGCATAGCGAATGTCCGTTGACGGAAGAATGACTCGGTGGCCTCTGACCTGATGCCGAAGGTTTCTGCCATCACATAACTCTGAGTCGTGGCTTTCTTGAAGAAATCAAACTGTTTCCGGATATCTTTAGGCGAGGATATTGAATTCTCACCCTGACTATAGTTGAGGGTGACCTCTGGCAGGTAGACTATGATACCGTTCATAGCCTCGAAAAAGGCTACCTGCAGGTCTTCGCATACGATATCCGGTCCTCTGAAAAGAGCGGTATGGGTGTGGTAGGCATCCTTGATGACATCAGCCCGATAGAGCGATGTGCAGAGTTGGATGACGGGCATATCCGTCTGGGTGAGAATGGCCTCCAGCATCGTCTTACCATCGGTGACGGGGGCGGGAAACGGCTGTCGGGGAGAGTCGCTGGCTGTCTGGGTTTGTTCGTTGTAGGATTGCCAGGCTGTATGGACCAGCGTGATACGGTCGTTGCTCTCCATGATCCGTAAGGCTTTCTCCAGTTTCTGGTCGTCCACCCAGAAGTCGTCACCGGCACAGTCGGCTATCAGTTCGCCTCTGCATTCCATCAGACAGTCGAAATAATTATCCACCAGGCCCTTGTTTTGCGGGTTGCTGAAGAGTCGGATCTTTTCCGGATATCTCCTGGCGTAGTTTTTGCAGATGTCGCCCGTGCCGTCGGTAGAGCAGTCTTCGCCTATCACGATTTCAAAAGGAAGATGACATTTCTGGCACAGGATAGAATCGAGTGTGCGGCCAATCGTCCTTTCCTGATTGTAGGTGGCTACGATGACGGATATCATGGAAATGGCTTTCATCGTTCTTTCTTCATGAGGGGAAGGATTCTGACGAGGACACTCAGGCCGAGTCTGCTGTTAGTCATGCGACGGAACCACTGATATTTCTTGGTGTAGTTGCGATCGGGGAGGGGGAACAGGCCTTCGGCACGCAACGTCTCAATCCGTTGTTGGGTGATGGCCTGCGAGCGGGTCTGGAGGATGACGTTGTGGATATAGTCCATCGTCAATTGTGCCACACGACGCTCCATAGCCAGCTGGTCGTTGTTGGGCAGACGGTCTGCCGTCTGGTGCAGGTGCCTGATTACTTGTAGCATATCATCGAACCGCTTTTCTATGTGTGCCTTGTCCTGACTGGTGATGATCGAATCGGGACGGCGGTTGTAAAAATAGGCTTTCACCATTGTCGGATAGACTGTCTCCGCGCGTATCAGCAACTGCGGGGTGAATTCCTCGTCCTCGTGATAGATGCCTGGTGTGAACCGCAGGTCGCTCAAGGTGTTGCGGCGGAAGAGATAGCCCCATGCAGTGCCGTGGATATTGTGGTGTCGCATATAGTCCGTACCGCTCATAGGTGCAGGAATCTCATTCATGATTGCCTGCTCGGAACACTCGTGTTCATCGAAGTCAAAGAGCACCATGTCGGCATCCAGATGGTGACGGATGATGTTGAGACAGGAATCATAGCCCAATCGGATCAGTTGGTCGTCACCATCCACAAACTGCAGATAGATGCCTGTGGCCACCTCGATGCCCTTGTTCCGTGCAGCACTGAGTCCGCCATTTTTCTGGCGCACGTAGATGATGTCATCACCGTATTTGAGCAGGTCGTTCATCGGACTTTGGTCCGACCCGTCGTCAACGACAATGATTTCGCGTTCAGAGGGGTCGAGGCTCAGTCTCAGGATGCTGTCGATGCACTCGCAGAGCATCTCTACGGGCAGGTTGTAGCAGGTCACGATGAAACTGACCAGCGGTTGTTGCGTGTTGTCGGTCACTGTCATACTTTGTTTGATAACTCGTGTGCAAAGGTAGTCTAAAATAATGAGACTGCCAAATTATTGTCGTGATAAAATAAAAAGCCCGTCTTTACGTTATTAAAAATAGATGAGTGAAAACGAGAAAGGCGCCTACGGCCAGGTGTTGAAATACACAGGAATCTTTGGCGGCGTACAGGGACTCAGCATCATTGTGAGCCTTGTACGCAATAAGCTTGCAGCCGTATTGCTCGGTCCTGCGGGCATGGGTCTCGTCTCGCTCTTTAATTCCACCGTTGCCTTTATCTCACAGGCCACAGGCTTCGGCATTTCCATGAGTGCCGTACGCCATATCTCTGAACTGACGGAATCAGGTGACGAGGCGCAGCGGGCCTATTATATTAAGGTGGTGCGTGCCTGGTCGTTGCTGGCGGCTATGCTGGGTGTGCTGGTGTGTGTGGCCATAGGCCCCTTCCTCAGCAGCAACACCTTTGCCTGGGGTAATCACACCCTGCACTTCATCTTGCTGGCACCGGCAGTGGGTATGATTGCCGTAACGGCTGGTGAGTCAGCCATTCTGAAAGGTACTCGCCAACTGAAACCATTAGTGGTTGTGCAGACATTTACGGTACTGGCCACCTTGCTCCTGACGGTGCCTGCCTACTATTTCTTTGGCGAGGCGGGTATCGTGCCAGTTATCGTGCTGATGGCGCTTGTCACGCTGTTGTTCACCATCAACTATTCTTTCCGGCTCTATCCTTACCACGTCAGCGGCTCGAAGGGTATTCTCGGCGATGGTATGGAGATGATCCGTCTGGGTGTTGCCTATACCTTGGCGGGAATCGTAGGTACAGGTTCTGAGATGCTGATCCGTTCGTGGCTGAATTTGCAGGGAGACTTGGATGCTGTGGGACTCTATAATGCGGGTTATATGATAACGGTGACCTATGCGAGTATGGTGTTCTCGGCGATGGAGGCTGATTATTTCCCGCGTCTGTCGGCTGTGAATGGCGATGTGACAGCTACCAATGAGACGGTGAATAAGCAGATGGAGGTGACCATGCTGATTATTGCGCCAATGCTGGTAGGGTTGATTGTGCTGTTGCCGGTATTGATACCCCTGTTGCTCAGTGAGAAATTCCTGCCCATCGTGGCAATGACGCAGGTGGCTGCGCTGGCGATGTTCTTCAAGGCCATCACGCTGCCTGCTGCCTTTATTACCCTTGCGAGGGGCTATTCGCTCATCTTCCTGGCTTTGGAAACGGCCTATTATATCGTGTTCGTGCTGCTGGTGATGTTCGGTTACCGGCATTGGGGTCTGATGGGAACGGGTGTTGCCATCACCCTGGCCAATGTGTTCGATTTCCTGATGATTCATGGTGTGGCCCGTTGGCGCTATGGCTATAAAATGTCATCGGCCGTGATGCGGTATAGCGCCATTCACATCCTGATAGGATTATTGGCATTCTTTACCACCATCACGGTCGACGGCTTCGGTTATTGGGTCTTCGGCATCGGCTTGTTGCTGGTCAGCCTGATGTTCTCATTAGTGATTCTTCATCAGAAGACCCATCTCTGGACGGCACTCATGAAACGCCTGCCTTGGCTGCGGAAGACGCCAGATTAGAAGCGGAAGTCGAGTTCCATATCTACCAAGTTGTAGTCGTGCTTGGCCAGATTACGGTCGTTTACGCGTGAATACTCCATATGGAGTTCCAGATTCTTTGTGAAGAAATAGTTCAAACCGCACTCCACCTGGTTGACTGATGTCGCCCAATTCTTCTGATTCCGATAACTCTCATAACGTGCCTTGGCATGGAGCTTGCCCTTGATAATAGGCACAATACCGAACACATACCAACCATCGGCCTTGTCGCCATTCTCGTAGTAGATCTCGCGAACGTTATTACCAGGAGATTTAGCACCCCAACCCTGGCTGTGAATATACTCCGCACGGAAAGTGTACTCGTTCAGATCGTACTCAGCAGAGATACAGTAACGGTTCTTTTCTATACTACGGGTTTCTTTGGTCACCGGATCATACATGCCACCACGGCTACCGGTCCATCCAAAGGCACCGACACGTACCCCCTTGATGGGCATCACCCAGGCACCGGCAATGAGGTCCTTACGGTTGTCCATATCCTTCTGGTTAACACCCTCACCGTTGTAGATACCTAC
>JAFZCU010000160.1 GCA_017556145.1 Prevotella sp.
CTCAAAGCCTGCACCACTCTCGGATGGAATCGTTTCTGTAATGCCGATTCCCATACCGGGATTCGTTCCGTAGGTGATACGAGGCTCGATGTCAGCCGCATCAAAGACAAGTTCCTTGTCGAAGACGGCATCATCGCCACTCTTCAAGGTCTTCCACTCTGCCACAGCCTGCTCCCATGCCTCGCCCTTCGGTGCATATTCCTTACCCTTTATATAATTGAAAGTCGTTTCGTCAGGAGCAATAAAGCCTCCCCTCGCTCCCATTTCTATCGAAAGATTGCAAAGTGTCAAGCGACCTTCCATCGATAATGCGGTGATGACATCACCAGCATACTCGACGAAATAGCCCGTAGCTCCAGAGGTCGACAACTGTGCCATGAGATAGAGGGCCACGTCCTTGGCTGTCACACCCTTGCCCAGTTTACCGTTGATATTAATTCGCATCGACTTGGGTTTCTGCTGAAGGATACATTGTGAGGCCAGAACCATCTCAACCTCTGAGGTACCGATACCAAAAGCCACAGCGCCCATCGCACCATGGGTAGACGTGTGGGAGTCGCCACAAACGATGGTCATGCCGGGCAGACTCAACCCCTTCTCGGGGCCTACCACATGGATGATGCCGTTATCTGGCGACATCATACCATAATAAGTCAGCCTGAAATCAGCGGCATTCCTTGCCAACATATCCACCTGCTTCCTGGATACGGGGTCTTCGATGGGCTTGTCCTGATCATGCGTCGGGGTATTATGATCCGGCATACAGAAGATCTGCTGGGGGCGGAAGCATCTCAGACCCCGCTCTCTCATTCCCTCGAAAGCCTGTGGCGAGGTGACCTCATGGCAATAGAGCCTGTCGATATACAACTGTGTGGGACCATCCTCTATCTGCTGGACCACATGTTTGTCCCATATCTTGTCAAAGAGTGTATTCATTCGTCAGCCTTCTTAAATTTATTAATACAATCAATATAAGCTTCCACAGAGGCCGTTACGATGTCGGTGTCGGCACCGAATCCATAATACAGCGAACCGTCGTATTCCACCTGCATGTGTACCTTACCCACATCGTCAGAGCCTTTCGAGATGGCCTGAATGGTAAACTCCTTCAGGGTCATCTGCTTCATGATAATCTTCTTCAGGGCCTTGATGGCAGCATCCACAGGACCATTACCTGAGGCAGCCGCCTCGAACTTCTGTCCGGAGATGTCGAGACCGATGGAAGCCACACTCTTCACACCCTTACCGGTTGTCACCTGCAGGAAGTCGAGCTTAACGGCATGTGCCTCTGCCGTATTAGCACCTGCCAACATCAGCACATCGGCATCGCTCACCTCTTTCTTATGGTCAGCCAACTGCAAGAACTTCTCATATATCTTGTCGAGTTTCTGCTCCTCCAGATCCACACCGTTCATGTGCAGACGATGCTTCAGGGCTGCCCTTCCGCTACGTGCCGTCAGCAGGATGCTGTTATCATCGATGCCTACATCCTTCGGGTCCATAATCTCATAGGTATGCACATTCTTCAGCACACCATCCTGATGGATACCGCTGGAATGCGCAAAGGCATTACGACCGACAATGGCCTTGTTGGGTTGCACAGGCATATTCATCAGTGAAGAAACCATCCTGGAGATGGGATAGATCTTCGTGGTGTTGATATTTGTATCAATGCCAATGTTCTTATGGCACTTCAGAATCATCGCGATCTCCTCCAACGATGTATTGCCAGCCCGTTCACCGATACCATTGACCGTTACCTCCACCTGTCGAGCACCTGCCATCACACCGCTGAAAGTATTAGCCGTTGACAGACCTAAGTCATTGTGACAATGCGTTGAGATAATGGCCTTGTCGATGCCGTCGACATGCTCTTTCAGATACTTGATTTTCTCGAAGTACTCCTGAGGCAGACAGTAGCCTGTCGTATCTGGGATATTCACCACAGTGGCACCTGCCTTGATCACGGCCTCTACCACCTGCGCCAGATAGTCGTTATCGGTACGGCCGGCATCCTCGCAGTAAAACTCCACATCGTCGACATAACGTTTGGCATACTTCGTGGCAGCCACTGCCTGTTCCAGTATCTTCTCACGGGTGGAGTTGAACTTAAACTGGATATGCTCATCGCTGGTGCCGATACCCGTATGGATACGCTTGTGCTTGGCATACTTCAGTGCCTCGAAAGCCACATCGATATCACGCTCCACAGCACGTGTCAGCGCACAGATAACGGGCCACGTCACCGCTTTCGAGATTTCTATTACTGAATTAAAATCACCAGGACTGCTGACAGGGAATCCTGCTTCAATCACATCCACGCCGAGTTGTTCCAGTGCTTTCGCTACCTGAATCTTCTCAACGGTATTCAACTGGCAACCTGGCACCTGTTCTCCATCGCGGAGAGTCGTGTCGAAAATGTAAAGTCTGTCGTTCATTTTTGTTTCAATTTATTATGATCTTATATTTCTAACACCAAAAGAGCCTTTCACACTCGGAAGTGAGAAAGGCTCTATATCGTTATGTATCCTATACCTATTTTATATATACACCCAAATCACTTCCGACTACGCCTTGCAGTCGAATAATAATAATGGTGCTAATTAGGCCGAGATTCATCATCTTTTCTTTTGCTTTTGTTTATAATCGGGGGCAAAGGTATAACTTTCTTGCGAAACAAACAAACATTTTGTCGTTTTTTTGCGCAAAAGGGTATCAAATTTACACTTTTTACTCTAATTCATACACTTCACTGGGCATTTTCCGCTTCAACACTTCCAGTTGGATATCCTTTCCTGGGATGATGCCATAACTGCGCAGAATGGCATCCACCGTCTTACGTGCCAGCTCCGGATGATTGTTCTCCTCACTCAAATGACACAGCCAGACATGCTTCAGCCGTTCTGTCATATTCTCGGCCAACACCTGACCGCATTCTTTATTCGACAGATGGCCATTCGGACTGATAATCCTCTCTTTCAGATACTGGGGATAAGGACCGTCCTGCAGCATCTCCACATCATGGTTGGCCTCGATTACGAGATAATTGGCCTCACCGATGAATCCCTTCATCTCCTCCGTCACACTGCCGGCATCTGTGATAATGACGAAGACCACTCCCTCAACCTCAATCTTATAGCCCACATTCTCATTGGCATCATGGGGTACAAGGAAAGGGGTCACCAGAAAATCACCCAACCTGACGGTGGTTCGCGGCTCGAGAAACAGTTTCAGTTCTTTCAGCAGCTTCCGTTGAACACAATAATTGATTTCTATGCCTGCATGTACTTTTTCTGTGGCATAGACAGGCACATTATAATCATGGCTGAAGGCACCGACAGACTTGATGTGGTCTGCGTGATCATGCGTAATCAGGATTCTCTGCACCGAATTGAGACTGATACCATAATCCCTCGCATACTTCTTGAGCGTTCTTAAGCCAACTCCTATATCTACAAACAACCCGTCGGTTGCGGTGCCGAGATAATAGCAATTACCACTACTACCGCTCCCAAACGATATAAATTTCAGCATTTTGGTTTATATTTTGTGCAAAAGTACACAAAAAACACTGTACGACCAAAGAATTATACATTTTTAATGTTTCAGAACGGCAATCCCACAGCGAAATGGAAAGCGAAGTCGCGGCTCAGCCGTGGATGGATGATGGCATAATGCTCTTCCTCTTCCGTTTCATACGC
>JAFZCU010000024.1 GCA_017556145.1 Prevotella sp.
AAGTTGGTGCAGAGGAAGTCGGGACGCTCCGTGCTGTCGGCAGACATCGTGGCAGCGATAGCCACACCGCCTCCAGCTGAGAAACCGAGGAATCCTATCTTGTCTTTGTTGATGTGCCATTCGTCAGCATGTTCTCTCACCATACGGATGGCAGCCTTGGCATCCTGTGCTGCGAGTTGGATGATAGAGTCGCCACTGGCCGTGTGCATCGGATTGGCATCGGCCTGCGGAAATGCTTCAGGATGTGTCACATCCACCATCGGTGGCATCTTCATACCCTGCGGCATCTGCTCCTTGTTCAGATGATAGCGCAGTCCGATGGCGGCAATGCCGTGTTCATTTAGGAACGATGCCATCTTCACCACGTCGCTCTCCCACGACAGCCATCTCATGGCACCGCCAGGACAGAGCACAACGGCACATCCATTTGGCTGCTGGGGCAGATAGATCTCAATCATTGGCTTGTCCTTTTCCTCGTCAGAGGGGGTAGCCGTTGGCAGGAAATACTGCTTTTGCGCCCATGCAAACAAAGGCAGGAAAAACATACAGAATAAAGCGAGTCTTTTCATTTCTAATCGTTCTCCAGATAATTCACTTTCTTGCCTGTCTTCTCAGCGTAGGCGATTTCCCTCTTGGTACTCTCGCCAATGTAGCCGCCGACATTGATGACAAAGATTTCGTCTGCCATGTCGATCTTGCGAAGGTGCATGTCATCAAGCATTTCCTTCGTGCCTGGTTTCCAAACCTCTTCGTCGCCGGAATGCCCGAACAGTCCTACGCTGATGACAATGTAGCCCTCCAGCGTTAATCGTTTCTGAACTTCCATGTATTGCTCCTTGAAACGGGTGCTTCCACAAAGTGTAACGACCTTATAGTTCTGTACCATAACTTTTAATCTTTAAAGTTCCAGAATCCAGTACCAGTCTCAGGGTCAAACTTCCTTCCGATAGCACCACCAACAGTAGGACGCAGTTCAATCTCAGCAGTATATAGAACGATTGTGGTTTTCAGATGCCCACCTGCCATTCCATGCTGGCCGTCTTTCTTGAATGAGAACAAAGCATGAGTATGATGGAAGAGTTTGCCGTCATCGTCTCTTACGACATTTCCGTTGAGCGATACCAGCTCCAGCATCCCCTCTAACTGTTCAGTCTCAAAGCTGCCAGTTTCGGGAATGAACACCTGCAGCTCTGCACTCTGACAGCCTCCGATTCCAGAGAAAACGGCTGACGGTATGGATTCCTTTTCGCAGATTTCGAGGAGGTTACAGATAATTTCATCACCTCGATCCATGCGGATATAGTAGTTATCGCCTATCTTTCTGTATTCCATGATGTCTATTCTATGACTATCATTTTCATTTCAATATCATCTACGGGTCTGTCGGCACGTCCAGTTGCTGTGCCTTGAATCATTTCAACCACATCAAGGCCTTCCTCAACCTCGCCAAATACGGTGTATTGACCGTCAAGATGGGGAGTACCGCCGACAGTTGAGTAAATCTTCAGTTGTTCATCGGTCAGACCAGACTTACCAACCTTGCTTTCTGCTTCTGCAGCCAGTTTGTCTTGTAGTTCCTGAAGACCTTCACGATTCCTGTCACGGCGCATCTGCATAATCTCAGCACGATGTTCGGCAGCAAGCTTATTGAAGGCATCCTGCACCTTCTGCATCCTCAGTTGTTTGGAGAACTGACCAAGCTGGCCTTCGCTGTACACATCTCCCCAGACTATGTAGAACTGCGAACCGCTACTACGGCGCTCAGGATTCACCTCGTCACCCTGGCGTGCAGCAGCCAATGCGCCACGCTTATGGAAAAGTCCGTCCTTAATCTCGGCTTCAAGTGTGTAGTCAGGACCACCGACGCCCAGCATCTTCCCAGCAGGTGCACCCTTGGAATCGGGGTCACCCCCCTGAATCATAAAGTTCTTGATAACCCGATGGAACAGCGTACCATCATAATAACCCTCCTTCGCCAACTTCAAGAAATTGTCGCGATGGATGGGAGTCTCGTCGTATAGGCGAACTACGATGTCGCCCAGCATGGTTTGAATCTTTACTTTCATAAACTATCCTAATAATTGCTGCAAAAGTACGAAAAAAAGCCCATTTTTACGTACCTTTGCCAGAGTTTTTAATAGTATTTGTGAAATGGAGAGCTTTGAAGAGCAATTGAGAAAAGACCTACATCAGTTCCTGTTGAGCATGAAGGAAGTGGACGAACGTCTGCCTGAGTGTCCTGACGTGGAAGAAAAGTGGGAAGAGATAGCAAAAACATATATCCCTGACGGCATCCGCGAGTTTCAAGACTTTCCTTCGGCCTCGCTCGGCTGGATGATGTATATCGGCATGGCCGTAGCGAAGATGTGGGACACAGAGTGGGAAATCTACTCTAAGATAGAAGACCTATACGCCTATTTGCGCGACAAACGAGGCTACGATGCGATGGACGAATACATCCGCGAGGAAGTGCTGTTGCTGCAGGGCGTGGACTATACCGTTCTGGAAAAGGTGACTGGCGAGTGTGCCTCGCGTGTCTATAATGCCTTGATGCACCAGCGACTCGAACCAGGCACTAAGGAGGCCTTCAATGGCTACGTTGCCTGCCTGCACCAGTTATACCTTTTTGGAACTGCAATGCAGTTGAAGCGAATGGGTTATCACATGACGAAGATGAATTGAGAAAATGCAGATTATTCTCGCATCAGCCAAAATCATGAACGACAGGGTGAAGTCGATTCCTGACATCAGCCTGTCAACACCTCGTTTTCAGAATGAGGCAGAGGGGTTCGCAAGGGATATGGCCCATTATTCCGCTGAGACGATTGCCGAGATGCTGGGCTGTAGTCAGCAGATTGCCGTACAGAACAGGCTCAGGTTCATGCAGTTCTTCGATGAAAAGCCAAAGCTTCCAGCCATCCTTGCCTATCATGGTCAGGCTTACAAGCACCTGAAGGCTGAGACGCTGAATGTGGATGACCTCAATTATGCCCAAGGGAAGTTATGGATTACCTCGTTCCTCTACGGTCTGCTTCGTCCTTTGGATGGTATTCTGCCTTATCGGATGGAGGGTCATGTGGAACTGCCATGCGGAGCTGGGCAAAACATGTTCGGTTTCTGGAAGAGCCGCCTGACAGATGTCCTGATTGATGCCGTGAAAGCGGATGGCGGCATCCTGATTCACCTTGCCACTGAGGAATACCAACACCTCTTCGACTGGCAGCGTGTCCGTCGGGAAGTCCGTATTGTTCAACCATTGTTCTATATCCGTAAGGGGAGCGATTTGAAGATACAGGCTGTATGGGCAAAGACCTGCCGGGGAGCCATGACGCGATTCATCATCGAGAACCGAATCGACAAGCCGGAAGATCTCTGTGCCTTCGGCTATGAGGGCTTTGTCTATGAGCCAACTCTTGGTGAGCCGGATTTCCCGCATTTTATAAAGGAATAGCTTACGAAAGAGTAAGTTGTATCAGCCATAGTTCTCAATGGCTGTTACTATCAGTTTCCTGTCAGCCATGAAAGCCTTGTAAGCTGTTTTGACCAGACTCCAGTTCCTCGTCAGCAAGGCTATGCCTATACATTTCTTTATAGTTGGCCAAAAGGCATTGCGATTGGTACGCATATAGTCCCTGATAATCTCCTTGTCGCCGACACCGTATGATTTCAGTAGTGCCATGCTGGCAATACCTGTCCTGTCTTTGCCAGCCGTACAATGAAACAGCGTAGTAATGCGTTTATCAGCATTCGCTCTTAATGTCTCAACGACTTGATCCAGATGACTGCGGGAATACCCGTCAGTTACTATATCCGTATAGAGTGCCGTGAAGTCTGGTATCATCTCCTTCAGTTTCTCAGGATGCTTGCGGAGATTACGGATGATGGTCATGGGGTCAGAACCTGTCTCATGGGTAATGCCGACGGCAGCATCCTTCAAGAGAGGTATTTGCAGGTAATCTACTCCTTCAGGCAACGGGTCTGGAAACTCGGCTGCCTCCACTGGCGTACGCAGGTCGATGACGCATTGGATATTGTACCTCTTGCAGAGTTCGGCGCATTCGGTTGGTGTGAGTATGCTGAGTTTGCCACTACGCAGAAACAGCCCTTGGGGAATAACATCATCTATTCCACCAAGGTCTCGCAGGTTCAACTCAGATCTTTTTGCCACGGTCTATCTCAGATAATCCTTTGCCTTTCTATCAAGTTCCGACAATCTGTCAAGTGCGGCATTCAACGTATCATCGCGCTTGGCAAAGTGGAAACGGATAAGGTGATGTACGTCCTCACGGAAGAAACAACTGCCAGGAACGGCACCAACACCGACATGCTCTGCCAGCCACTCGCAGAAATGGAGATCATCCTTCACACCATACTTTGAGACATCGAGCAACACATAATAGGCTCCCTGTGAGTCTGTGAACGTCAGTCCGAACTGGCGTAGACCATCGCAGAAGAGCTGCTTCATGTGGGTATAGTGCGCCTGAAGTTCGGCATAATAGCTGTCTGGGAAGCAAAGGCCGACGGTTGCAGCCTCCATCAATGGTGCTGCAGCGCCAACGGTCAGGAAGTCATGTACCTTTTTTACCCGTTCAATGATGCGCTCTGGTGCAATGACATAGCCGAGTCGCCAGCCTGTGATGCTGTAGGTCTTCGAGAGCGAACTACAGGAAACCGTTCGCTCCCACATGCCTGGCAACGTGGAGATATAGACATGCTTGTGAGGGGCATAGACGATATGCTCGTAAACCTCGTCGGTGATAACATAGCCGTCGTAGCGTATCACGATATCAGCTATCTGCTGCAACTCCTCGCGGGTAAAGA
>JAFZCU010000025.1 GCA_017556145.1 Prevotella sp.
CCCGTACGGCAGTTTAGCAAACTGCTGGTTTCAGCCACTCACCCATCCTTCCAAAAGGACCTTGGAGCCGTAAACCTTGGGGTTATCTCCTTGATTGCGGGTGCAAAGGTACTACAATTTTCCGAAACCTCCAAATGTTTTACCGACTTTTTTCGAAAAAAGTTACTTAAAGGCGATGATGGCCGATAAATCCCTGTCGAAATAGAAGGTTTTGGATAGTTCGAGTGTATCTTTCTGATAGCGCATGCGGATGTAGAGGAGGGTAGAAGAGGGTGTCTTACCACTGAAGTCGACATTCTTGAACAACGGGTCATTGGCGGCATTCTGCTGCATGGCATGGAACAGAGAGTCGCTGATGACGCGGGTGGAATCGAGGTCGGTGAAGCCGGTGATGTTGAGTTCCTCGGTGGCGTGCTCCTTTACAAAATCCTTGACAAGGTTCTTGGCCTGGTACTGCTGTCCACAGGCGGTGAACAGCAGTAGGGCCAATATACCTAATAATATATACGCGCGCGAGTGGATCATTGCTGCGGGATGTTTTTGAGTACGTCGAGCAGATGATCCCACACCATCTGCACAGTGGGGATGTGGAGACGTTCGTCGGGGGTATGCACAAAGCGCAGAGTGGGGCCGAAGCTCACCATGTCGAGGTTGGGGTAGCGCTCTGAGAAGAGTCCGCACTCCAGACCTGCATGGATACCGCGCACCACCGGCTGGTGGCCGAAGAGTTTCACATAGGAGTTGACGACAATCTCCTGTAGCTTCGAGTCGGCCTTCATCTTCCAGGCGGGATAGCCGTCGCTGCTCTTGGCCTCGGCACCTGCCAGTTCGAAGACGGCTTGAATGGTGGCACACATGTTGTCGAGGTTCGACATCACATTGGAGCGCTGGCTGGAGAGAATATCGATGGTGGTCTCAGAACTATGGATGCTGGCGATGTTGCTCGAGGTCTCGACCATACCGCCGAGGGTTTCGTCCTGACAGATGGCATAGATACCGTTGTCGACGGCCTGTACTGCCCATACGAAATTCTTGGCGACAGCGGGGTCGATGATGGGTTCGGCATCTGTGCTCTCCATCGAGAAAACCATCTGATTATCAGTGATATGGAACTCATCCTCTACCTCTGCAGCAAATACGTTCCAGTCGGCCCGCACATTCTCCTTCAGGTCGTTGGGGACGGCAATCACGAAATAACCGTCGCGGGGGATGGCGTTATGGAGTTTGCCAGAGTGGAACTGTGCCAGCTGCACGTTCTCGTAGCGCTTCATGGTCTGGAAAATGAAACGGGCGAGGAGCTTGATGGCATTGGCGCGTTTCTTGTTGATATCGTCGCCGGAGTGTCCGCCTACGAGACCCTTGATGGCGCCTTTCAGGAAGAAACTGCCTGTGGGTGCTGCCTGACGGGTGAAGGTGAACTTAGCCTGGGTGTTGCGACCACCGGCACAGCTGACGAAGATCTCGCCCTCGTCCTCTGAGTCAAGATTGATGAGGTAGTCGCCTGTCATAAAGCCGGCCTTCATGCCCTCGGCACCGGTGAGTCCTGTCTCTTCGTCGCGGGTAAACACGCACTCGATGGGACCGTGCTCGATATCGTCGGAGGCGAGGATGGCGAGCTCGATGGCACAGCCAATACCATCGTCGGCGCCCAGGGTGGTGCCTTCAGCGGTGAGCCACTCACCGTCGACATAGGTACGGATGGCGTCCTTGTCGAAATCGAACTCTACATCGACAAGCTTGTCGCAGACCATGTCCATGTGACTCTGCAGGATGACGGTCTTGCAATGTTCCATACCCTTGGTGGCGGGTTTGCGGATGATGACATTGCCCGTTTCGTCGACTTTGGTGTCGAGATGGCGGCACTCGCCCCAGTTTTTAAGATACTCAATCATCTTCTCTTCGCGCTTCGAAGGACGCGGAATTTCGTTAATCTTCGCAAATTCTGCGAAGACAACAGCAGGTTTTAAATCGTTTTTATTCATTATTAATTTATTTTTTGATAGAATTCAATATAAATTTCTTACCTTTGCAGCCGCAAAGATATAAAAAATGATTGAGACTCTGCTCATATCGACGTTAATAATTGCTATCGCGATGATTTTTTTCCTCGTGAGGGTGCTATTTAAGAAGCAGGGCGTGTTTAAATCACAACATATTCATGACTCTGAGGCGATGAAGGAACGGGGTATTCACTGCGTGATGGATCAGGACCGCGAAATGCGCACGAAGAGCAAGTTCGCTGTGAGCGAGAAGAGTTTATAGTTTAGTGTTTATAGTTTAAAGTTTATATAAAATGAAAAAGTACATTATCCCGACACTGGCCATCGCTGCTATGATGGTATCGTGTAACAATGCTGCTCCGAAGATGGATGAGCAGCCCGCTGCAAGTGAGGTATCAACCACAGGCATGAAAATCGCCTATGTTGAGGTTGACTCACTGATGACACAGTATAATTTCGCCAAGGATTATACGGTGACCTTGGAGAAAAAGAGCAACAATGCCCGTAACACGTTGACCCAGAAGGGTAACCAGTTGCAGGCTGCCGTGAACAACTTCCAGCAGAAGCTGAACAACAACGGTTTCCAGAGCCGTGAGCAGGCTGCCAGTGTGCAGAATGCCATCCAGCGCCAGCAGAACGACCTGCAGCAGCTGCAGGCCCGTCTGGAAACAGAACTCGCCAACGAAACCGCCAAGTTCAACGAGGCCCTGCGTGACTCGCTCAATAACTTCCTGAAGGCCTATAACAAGGACAAGAAGTTTGATATCATCCTCTCGAAGGCAGGTGACAATATCCTGTTTGCCGACAAGAAGTATGACATCACACAGGATATTATCAACGGTCTGAACAAGCGTTACAAGCCAACTGCCAAGAAGACTGACGACAAGAAAACCGAAGACAAGAAAGACGAGAAGAAATGAAACAGACAATTTTGGTG
The DNA here is from genome assembly GCA_017556145.1 of Prevotella sp. Taxonomy (GTDB): domain Bacteria; phylum Bacteroidota; class Bacteroidia; order Bacteroidales; family Bacteroidaceae; genus Prevotella. Next base: position 2,938 of record JAFZCU010000025.1, read on the forward strand.
ACCGGTGGTACGGGTTTTATCGGAAGCCATACGACCGTAGAGTTGCAGGAGGCTGGTTATGAGGTGGTCATCATCGACAACCTCTCGAACTCGAATTTGAACGTGCTCGACGGCATCGAGAAGATTACGGGGGTGAAGCCTGCTTTTGAACAGGTGGACTGCTGCGATCTGGAAGCTCTGGAGGGTGTTTTTAAGAAGTACTCGAAGATTGAGGGTATCATCCACTTCGCTGCATCGAAGGCCGTTGGTGAGAGTGTGGAGAAACCATTGCTCTACTATCGCAACAACCTTATGTCGCTCATCAATCTGCTGGAGCTGATGCCCAAGTATGATGTAAAGGGTATCATCTTCTCTTCAAGCTGCACCGTCTATGGCCAGCCCTCTCAGGAGAACCTGCCCGTGACGGAGGATGCGCCTGTTCAGAAGGCGATGAGTCCTTATGGCAATACCAAGCAGATCAACGAGGAGATCATCCAGGACTATATCCACTCTGGTGCGCCCATCAAGAGTATCATTCTGAGATATTTCAATCCCATCGGTGCACATCCCTCTGCCTTTATCGGCGAACTGCCCAATGGCGTGCCCATGAACCTGATTCCGTTTGTGACGCAGGCGGCGATGGGTATCCGTGAGCAGCTGAAGATCTTCGGACACGACTACAACACTCCCGACCACACCTGTATCCGCGACTATATCTATGTGGTGGATCTGGCTAAGGCCCATGTGAAGGCGATGGAGCGTGTGCTCGACAAGCCCGAGACGGAGGCAGTTGAGATATTCAATATCGGTACCGGCAAGGGCCTTTCGACCTTAGAGGTGGTGGAAGGCTTCGAGAAGGCCACGGGCGTGAAGGTGAACTGGACCTATGCTCCGCGTCGCGCAGGTGATATCGAGCAGGTCTGGGGTAATGTCGACAAGGCTAACAAGGTGCTCGGTTGGAAAGCAGAGACACCTACCGACGAGGTGCTGAAGAGCGCCTGGAAGTGGCAGGAGAAACTTCGTGAAGACGGCATTCAGTAGTGAATAATGAATAGTGAAAAAAGGCTCCCGAGGTTCGGGAGCTTTTTTTATGTGAGCGGGATAATTGTTTTAAACGTGCCTTTCTGATCGAACTCACTGAGGTCAACGGGTTCACGGAAGAGCCCGAAGAGCGAAGAGCCGGAACCGGACATTGCAGCATAGGTGGCACCGATGTCGTAAAGCCGGTCTTTGATGGCACCGATCTCCGGATGAAGGGTGAATACACTGTGCTCGAAATCATTCGTCAGTTCATTGCGCCAGGTCTCGACGGGCTGCATTACGATATCACGACAGTTCTTTCGTGGATGACGAGGCGTGATGAGCGAGAAGGCTTCTTTGGTGGAGACGGGTATTGCCGGACGCACGATGGCGAGATGCCAGCCTTTCAGTTCGAGGGCAATGGGTGTAAGAATCTCACCGATACCCTCTGCGTAGGCTGGCTGGCTCTGGATGAAGAACGCACAGTCGGCACCTAATCGTGCGGCATAGCCGATCATCTGTGCCTCGGAGAGCCCGAGGTGAAACATCTTGTTCAACAGAGTGATCATATAACCGCAGTCGCTGGAGCCGCCGCCCATGCCTGCCTGCGTGGGGATGCCTTTGTAGAGATGGACATGCAGACGGGGCAGCGCGGGGAAAACGTCCTTCAATAACTGATAGGCGCGCACCACAAGGTTGCGCTGTTCATCTCCCTCGATGTGGATATTCGTCACCTTCAGGTCGCAATCGTTGGGCGAGGGGAAGGCTTCGTCCATCTCATATACCTCGAGCGCATCCTGGATATTTACAGGGTAGAACACGGTTTCGAGGTTATGATAGCCGTCGGGGCGCTTTTCAACGACGTTGAGCCCGAGATTGATTTTTGCTATAGGGAATGTAATCATGGCGCAAAGATACGAAATTTTTCGTTTGGTAGCAAATTTTTTCACTTTTCACTTTTCTCTTTTCACTTCTTTTTTGTAACTTTGCAGCCCAAACCTAAACAAAAATGGCAGAACAAGATAATAATACCCGTCGCAGACCGCGTAAACAGCTGCCGGTGGACAATACCTATGGTCATCTTCAGCCTCAGGCGCTGGAGGTGGAGAAGGCTGTGCTGGGTGCCCTGATGATCGACAAGGACGCCTATGCCATTGTCTGTGAGACTCTATATCCCGAAAGTTTCTACGAACCCCGCAACCAGATGATCTATGCGGCCATTCGCGACCTCTCGATAGAAGAGAAGCCCGTGGATATCCTGACGGTAGCGGAACGGTTGGCGAAGAATGGTCAGCTGGAGGAAGTGGGAGGCCCTGGCTATGTGGCTGATCTCAGCTCACGCGTGGCATCATCAGCCAATATCGAGTATCACGCTAATATCATCGCGCAGAAGTCTCTGGCCCGACAGCTCATCTCCTTTGCCAGTGTGGTGGAGACGAAGGCATTTGATGAGACCAGCGATATCGATGAACTGATGCAGGAAACCGAGAACTCGCTCTTTGAGCTGAGTCAGCGGAATATGAAGAAGGATTATACGCAGATCAATCCTGTTATCTCGCAGGCCATTCAGAGCATCCAGGCTGCCGCTGCTAATAAGGATGGGCTGACGGGTGTGGGTACGGGCTATCACAAACTCGATGATATCACCTCTGGTTGGCAGGCCAGCGACCTTGTGATTGTGGCTGGTCGTCCTGCGATGGGTAAGACCTCCTTCGCCTTGTCGATGGCCAAGAACATCGCCGCCGACTATCGCATTCCTCTGGCTTTCTTTTCGTTGGAAATGTCGAACGTGCAGCTGGTAAACCGTTTGATCTCAAATGCCTGTGAGATTGAGGGCTCAAAGATTCTGAACGGTCAATTGTCGCCTGATGAGTGGGACCGTCTGGACAAACGTGTAAACAATTTGTTGGATGCCCCTCTGTATATCGACGATACCCCGGGTCTCTCTGTGTTTGAACTACGTACAAAGGCCCGTCGTTTGGTGCGTGAACATGGGGTGAAGATCATCATGATCGACTACCTGCAGCTGATGAATGCCAATGGCATGCGTTTCTCTTCACGCCAGGAGGAGGTGTCGACCATTAGCCGTTCGCTGAAGGGACTCGCCAAGGAACTGGATATCCCCATCATTGCCCTAAGTCAGTTGAACCGTGGTGTAGAAGCCCGTGAAGGATTGGAAGGCAAACGTCCGCAGCTTAGTGATTTGCGTGAGTCGGGAGCCATCGAGCAGGATGCCGATATGGTGCTTTTCGTCCACCGTCCGGAGTACTATCATATCTATCAGGATGAAAACGGTCGCAACCTTCGGGGTATGGCACAGATCATCATAGCCAAGCATCGTAAGGGTGCTACCGGCGATGTGCTGCTGAACTTCCGTGGACAGTTCACCCGTTTCGAGAATCCCGAGGATACACATCTGGGACCAATGCCAGGTAATACAGGTGGTGAGATATTGGGCTCGAAAATCAATGGTGGGGAGTTGCCTCCCGCAGATAATGGTTATGATCCATTTGCCGATTTGTCGGCCATTCCACCGCCTGATGAAGATGATGGCTCAACACCTTTTTAATCAGAAATAAAGGCTGCGATGATGTCGCAGCCTTTATGCTTTATTTCGCATATTTCTCAATCAGTTCATCCGCCTGTGGATAGCCTAATTCCTTGGCCTTCTGTAGATTGACCAAACCTTCATTCTTCTTTCCTTTCATACATTGCGACAAGCCGAGGAAGAGGTAACCGTCGCTGTTGTCAGGTTCGAGGGTCTTGATCTCATTGGCGGTCTCGGAGGCTTGATCGTACATCCCAACGCGCAATTCCAATGAAGCCTTCTCAGCCAGATAGAAAGTATTCTTGGGTTCCATCCGTGATGCTTGGGTGATGTCGTTGAGGGCTTGCTGGAAAAGACGTCCGTCAATTTCTGCCTGATGGCGAATATAGTAGAAGTTGGCATTCACATCGGCAGCCATCAGTTGCTCATATTCGTTCATGTCACTTACGGCCTCACGGTATTTCTTGGTGTTGAATTTCGCATTGGCACGTGCCCACAGATAGGGAGCGGCCTGTTTCAGATAGGGCTTGCTGAACATGTTCATCGCGCTATCGAGCAGGGCCAACATCGCGGTCGTATCTTTCAGCTGTCCCTTGCAGAGCGAGGCACAGTACCAGGTTTCGGCAGTGACCATGTTGGTCTTTGTCAGTTCGATATAACGGTCATAGGCTTCTGCATAGTTTTTCTGAGAATAGAGGATGTTGGCCTCCAGCTCCCTATAGGCTGGTACGGGATTGATGTTCCAGGCCTCGCGCGCTTCACTAAGTGCTTTGTCAAGACTCCAGTTCTCATAGGGCATATTGGCCTGATAAATCTCCTTGTTATATATCATACGGGCAAAGTTGAAATGCTCGTTGTCTTTGTGGGCAGAGAGTTTGATAGCCTCTTTCATATCCCTCTCGGCAGAGGCAAAATCGCCATAGCTGGTAGCGAACTGTGCGCGATAGGCATAACCGTCGGGAGCAGCGGGGAACTTCTGGATAAACTCGCTGATGAGTCTGGCGAAGGTGGCAGAGTCGGTGCTGGCTCCTGCCATATACATCATCAGGTTGGCATCGTCCAACGACTCCGGCATCTCCATACGGATCTGTGTGAGTTTCAGCGTTGGATCATTGATGCTCAGGCCCGTCACCTTCAGCGAGTCGGCAAAGCGTGCACTGATGGCATAGCAGAGGGAGTCGGCACCGGATGCTGCCGGCTGGAGGATACCGATAACCTCGCCGTTATCGTTGAGAAGGGGTGAGCTGATGGCCTGTTCTGGTGCCTGCATGGCAATGGTGTAGTAGGCATAGTCTTGCAGGAAGGTCTCTGCCTTGCGCACAATACCGTTTTTGAGGCCCTTTGTCTCGAGATAGGGCAATAGCCACACGTTCTCTCCACTCTGTGCAATGCCGGCGGCCATTGAGAGGGGACGCGTCTTGCCTGCCACGCGGAACTTCGCCACATCGTACATATCGTTGGCACCGATCATGCCACTTACGTTCATCTCTTTGCCTGAAGCATCAATGACCACAGCCCGCACAGCACCCTTGAATGGGGTGAAACTGCTGATGGCCTCGCCGTTGGTGCCTGTAAAGAAGCCGTTGCTGCTTGCTATCAGCGAACCGTCGGCTGCGAAGGTCTTCAAGGTGAAGACGGATTTACTGGCATTTTTTACCCAGTTTGGCTGGGCAAAAGAGAATAGTGAACAGTGAATAGTGAATAGTATTAAAAGAATCTTTCTCATAAGCGTAATAATTGTTTTGCGTTTTGGATGGCAGCCTCCGTCACCTTGCTGCCACTGAGCATCTGAGCAATCTCCATCACGCGCTTGTCGGGGGATAATAACTCCATCCTGCTGGTTGTTCCTTGTGGTGTTTCCTCCTTTTCCACTTTATAGTGAGCAGACCCCATGGCGGCAATCTGCGGGAGGTGGGTGATACTGATCACCTGACGCTCGTGGCTGCCCATCTCATACATGATCTCTGCCATCTTTTCTGCTATCTTGCCACTCACACCCGTATCAATCTCGTCGAAGATGATAGTGGGGAGTTTTACGGCCCCGCTGATCATTGCCTTCAAAGCCAGCATCACACGGGAAATCTCACCCCCCGAAGCCACTTGCGACACGGGCTGGAGTGGGGTTGAGGTGTTCGCAGAAAAGAGGTAGGACACTTTGTCCTGACCGTTCATCGTCAGGTTCTCCTGACCGATGATGATCTGGAAGCGGATATTTGGCATGCCCAGGGGTACGAGACGCTGCTGCATTTCGGTCTCGATTATTTTGGCAGCCTTGGTACGTAGCTTCGTGAGCTGGTTGGCCTTCTGCTGGCACTGAGCCTTCAGTTGATCCACCTGTTGCTGTAGCTCTTGCAAAGTCTCGTCGCTGTTGTCAATATGGTCTAACTGCTGTCTCAATGAATCTCTCAGAGCGATAAGTGTTTCCGTATCTTCTGCATGGTATTTCTTCTGCAGGTCGTAGAGGCGGTCTAAGCGTTCGTTGATGTTGTCGAGTTCTGCAGGGTCGAAGTCGATGTCTTCCAACAGACTTCCCACTTCCTGGGCGATGTCCTTCAGTTCGATATAGGTACTGTCCATACGGTTGGCCAATTCCTCAGCCTCTGGGAAAACGTGACAGATGCCTTTCAATGCATTTCTGGCACTGTGTAACGAGGTAACGATGCCTGTGCTTTCGGCCTGTAGGGCATTGTCGGCAATATAGAGGGCACTCTTGATGTCCTCTGCATGTGTCATTGTATCGCTCTTCTGTTCCAACTCCTCCTGCTCGCCAATAAACAGATGGGCACCTTCTAATTCCTGATACTGGAATTGCAGGAAATCTAAGTTCTGGCGATTGCGATTGATTTCTTCCTTCAGGGCCTCCAGTTCGTTAGCAGCTTGATGAAAGGCGTTGTAGGTTTCTTTGTAGGCAACCAGTTCGTTGGAATCGTCGGCAATAATGTCGAGCACGCTCATCTGGAAATCTTGTTTGTTGAGCAACAGGTTCTGGTGCTGGGAGTGCACATCCACAAGTCGTTCGCCCAGTTCCTTGAGCATCGACAGTTGCACAGGGGTGTCGTTGATGAAGGCCCTGCTCTTTCCTGCTGCAGTCAGTTCCCGACGGATGATGCAGTCTTTGGCATCGTATTCGATATCGTTGTCTGTAAAGAACGACTCCATCTGGTAACGCGAAAGGTCGAAGTGGGCTTCAATCACGCACCTGTCGGCCCCTTGCTTCAAGGTTTTCAAATCTGCCCGTTGTCCTAATAGCAGCCCGATGGCGCCGAGTACGATGCTCTTGCCCGCACCTGTCTCACCGGTGATTACAGAGAATCCTGGATATAAGTCGATATCCAGGATGTCAATCAGTGCGAAGTTCTTGATATAGAGATGCTTCAGCATAATTATCAATTGTTAATTTGCTCCCAGGAGGGGTTTTGCGAGGCGTTGATACCGTTCAACAGATCATACACGGCCTGCTTTTCCTTCTGGGTTCCTTTGCCCTTGTAGATATTCACCAACTCGTCTTTCTTGTAGTCTGTCCATATTTGTGGTAGGAGACTCAGTGGCTTGTTATCGTGGGCTTTCTTCAACCGCTCCTCAAGGGCAGTGGATATCTCCGTGCGCCCGCGTTCTGCATTGTTGGCCATTTCGTCGAGCCCTTTGCGGTAGTAGTCGTACTGCAACTGCCGGAATGGCTTCATCTGTTCGTCGAGATAGTCGTTGATAATGGCAAAGCGGTTGCGGGAGTCCTCAAACGATTTCCATCCAGGGTACCCTAGATCTTGGGCGTTGTTTACAAGTTGCATACAGCGCTGAAGTACGTCGGTACCACCTAAGGGAGAAAAACTGTCGAGGTCGAGGCCGATGATGAGGTAGGCATAGTAGGCAGCGAGGGCTGTCAACTGGTTGTCTACAGTCTGATCATTATAGTTCAACTGATTGAACTGGGCAAACTCAAAATCAAAGTTTGCATCCCTATTATTATATAAGGTGGTAGTGTAACTGGCGTTATAGACAGGACGATTGGCCTGTATCATTGCCGTACACTCGAACTTATTGTCCTCGCGAGTGTATTTCGATACAGTAATGTTCAGGTTGCACTGGATACGCTCGTTTTCCTGAAATTGAAGGGCTGTCCATTGGCGTTCGTTGATAAACTGCTCCAGAGTCTGCTGCAAGTTATCGAATACGTCATTATCGGTACCTTGTATCTGACTATGGTTGATTGTCACCTTCATCTGCAGCTCCTGGGCGGAAAGAGTTAATAATGAAAAATGAATAGTGAATAATAATCCCAAGATTCTTAAGCAACTATTCATACATATCCAATATGTCCTCATATCTATTCACTAATCACTATTAATTATTGACTATCCGTTTAACTTCGCCTCCGCCAATCGGATGCGCGTCAATACTTGCTTGGTGTTGAAGGTGAAGTCGCCCTGTAATATCCAACCGTAGTAGCCAGGATCTCTTTTGAGCACCTCGTTGACGGGCATGCCCTTGTATTTTCCAAAGTTGAACACCTCAATCATCTTGGGCTCACCTTTCTCGTCGAGCACTGGCTTGCCGTTAGCATCTTTCACTTCGCCCCAGACGATGCGGCCTGCGAAGTCTACATTCTTGTTCATCTTCGAGAATTCGGCCAGCACCTGCATGTTGTTCTCCAGGACTTTCTCCGGATCCTCGTTGGCACCGGGAGCATATTTGTCCAGCTGTCCCATCAGCACTCGATAGGTGGCCTCAGTATCCTGGTCAGCACGATGGGCCTCAAAATCTTCTTCCATTTTCCGTCCGCAATAAAACTTATAAGCGGAGGCAAGATTGCGACGCTCCATCTTTCTGAAAATCGAACAGGCGTCGATGAGCCTGCATTTCGAAAAGTCGAAGTCAATACCCGCACGCAGGAACTCTTCAGCCAGAAGGGGTATGTCGAAGTTATTGGAGTTAAAGCCGGCGAAGTCGCTGCCCGCAAACTGATCACTCAACCGCTGGGCAAGCTGCTTGAAGGTAGGTTTGTCTTTGACGTCCTCGTCGGAGATGCCAGTCAGTTGTGTGATGATAGGCTCAATGTGCCGCTCGGGGTTGATCAGTTCATTGCTTCGCTCTTCCTTACCGTCAGGAAACACTTTTATATAGGATATCTGTATGATGCGATCCTTCACCAGATCGAGTCCGGTCGTTTCCAAGTCGAAGATGACCAGTGGTTTTGTCAGATTCAGTTTCATCTCTTCTTAGTCGTTGATCAGCATTGGCATCATCAGCATCAGCACATCTTGGTTCTCAGGTTGCTCAGAAGGCAGCACCAGTCCTGCACGGCTGGGGTCGGCCAGCTGGATAATAATTTCAGGACAATCGAAGTTGCTGAGAATCTCGATGAACGATGAGCCCTTGAAACCGATGCTCATAGCCTTGCCATTGTATTCGCAGCTCAAACGCTCGGTGGCTGTCTTCGAGAAATCGTAATCCTCGGCATCGAGTTGGAGCATGTTCCCCTCCACGTGGAAGCGGATGAGGTTGCTCGACTCGTTGGCGAATGGCTGCACGCGGCGCAGGGCTGCCAATAGTCCGAGACGGTCTACGCGCAACTCGTTGGGGTTGTTCAGAGGAATCACGGAGTTGTAGTTGGGGTATCTGCCCTCGATAAGTCTGCACTGGATGGTGCCATCGCCGAAGTTCACCTCGGCATTGCGGTCGTCAAAGCGGATGATCACGTCGCCGCCGTCTTTGCCTAACAGGTTCTTCAACAGACTTGCCGGCTTCTTGGGCAGAATGAAGGCTGCAGGCTGGTCGCTCTTGATGGTGTACACTTTGTTGCGCACCAGTTTGTGACCATCGCTGGCAACGACTGCCAGACAGTCGGGTGTCAGGTCGAAGTAGATTCCGTTCATCACCGGGCGCAACTCGTCCTGTGCCGTAGCGAAGATGCTGCGATTCACATTCTCAGCAAGTGTGATGTTGGATATTGTGATGGTATAGGCATTGTCACTGATGGGCTGAGCCAGAGGGAACTCATCGGCATTCTCTATGGGCAGTGAGAACAGACCGTTCTGGTAGCTTATCTTCACGAGGTTCTGCTCCTGGTTGGCATCGAAAGTGATGGGTTGCTCAGAGATACCCTTCACAGCTTCCAGCAGGTCGTGGTTGCTGATGGCGAAGCGACCGTTGCTGTCACTGTCCGTTAGTGTGAGGGCAGTACGCATGGTGTTCTCTCCGTCGGAGGCAGTGAGAGTGAGGATCTGACCGTCGATGTCGAATACGAAATCGCCCAATATGGGGAGGGCGTTCTTGCTGTTAATCACTTTCGAAAGTGCTGAGAGCTTGCTGCTCAGCGCAGAGCTTGATAATGTAAATCTCATAATTATGTTAGCTTTTTGTTTTTAATTACTTCTGTTTTGACGACAAAATTACAAAAAAACGTTGTTATAAACAAAAAAAAGGCGATAATTTTTCGAGTTTCAAACTATTTTTAGTAATTTCGCCGAGCGAAACAAGAAAAAACAACAAATAAAAACATTTAGACAATGGAATTAACAGG
>JAFZCU010000001.1 GCA_017556145.1 Prevotella sp.
CAACTGAGCCGAGGTGACATAGGCGCGGATGAACATGTTTTTTGTGTCAGCCATCTTGAATAGTGGCTTGCCAGTAGCCACGAACTCGCCCTTCTCCACGTATTTCTCTAATACCGTGCCAGCAATGGGAGTCGAGATATGACACTTCCGCAACTGGTCGCGTAATTGATCAACTTGAACATCCGTTGCTTCCATCTGCTTATTCAATGCATTGGTATTGGTGTTCAGTGACGAGATCTGTGCATCAAGTTGTTTCTGCAACACCTGTACCTGGTTCGTGGCATCGTCGAGCATCTTGCTGGGTGCCGCTCCGTCGGCCACCAGTTCCTTGTAGCGCTGTTGGTCCTGCTTGGCCTTAGCCAGTTGCTGACGGATAGCCGCTATCTGCGCCTCCCTGTCGGGCTTCTGGCTCTGATAGACCGCCTTTGTAGCACCCGCCTGCTGAATCTTCAGCCAAATCTGCGTGGTATCCACAAGGCCCACTTCCTTGCCAAGAGCCAGTTCATCACCCTCGTTGATGTCAAAGTGCATCAGCGCACCGCTCTGCTCTGCAGCAACCGTCACCTCCGTAGCCTCAAAGGTTCCTGTGGCATCAAATTCCTTCTCGTTGTTTCCGCAGCTTGCCAGCACTGCCAGCCCTGCAACCATGATTATATTTACTGCTTTCATATTCGTGTAATTCGTTTAATTCGTGGTCGGAAAATCAATTATTAGTGGTATATTTCAGGTCATAAATCTCTTTCAGCATCTCGATCTCATGAACAGTCTGCTGCACCTTAGCAGCATTCTCGTTGTTGATCTCCTTCACCAGGTCGTTCACATCGATGATGCCATGCGAGAGTTTCGACTCTGCAGCCTTGCGGATAGACGAGCGCAGGGAGATAATCTCCTCATCATCAGCCATCAGTTTCTTGTAACGCTGGATATTCTCGTTCTGCTGTATCTGCTCCAGATTGTTGTTAAAGAGGAACACGTCACGATTTGTCTCTGCCATATCGCGCTGCAACTGAATCTTTGCCTTGTCGTTCTTGCGGGTATAGAGGGCTCCCATGTTCCAAGTGAGTCGGGCACCAATCATGCCGTTCCAAGAGAACTTGTGGCTCAACATGTCCTCGAACATGTTATAGCCAGGATAGCCATAGTAGCCCTGAGCGAATACACCGAGTTTTGGCATCAGCGCCGCATCAAGAGCCTTCTCCTGTGCATCGGCTAGCCGCAGTTGCGCATCAATAGCTCTAAGTTCCGGCCTCGCATTTCCCCCTCCTACAGAAGGGGTCAGGGGAGGTCTTACTATTTGCTTCACTTCTATACCACAAAAAGCCGAGAGCATCCGCTGTAAAGCACTACACTGGGCCTCCAGTCCCGTGGCCTGTTGCACTACCTTCAGCCGTTCTGCCTTCACATTCTGGTAGTCACTTTCCGCAGCTGTGCCGCCCTTCAGCATCGAGGCCAGTTTCTTTTCGTTGGCTGCCAACAATTCCTGCAGGTCGCCATTCAGCTTCATCTGTTCATTGATCAGCAACACTCCGAAGTACATCTCATTCACGCGCTTGCGAACATTATATAGATTGACCTCGTTCTGTGCGGTTTGAACATTTCCCTGCAGACGGGCAATCTCCTTCTGACTGCGAATGGCACCACCATCGAACACCGTCTGCTGCACATCTATACCCACACGGTACTGGTCTTTCTTCAGTCCCTCGAAATTGAGTCCCATCTGTCCCAGCATCCCTTTCATCTCATCAGGCCACGCCATGACATCACTCTGATACGTCGCCTGAGCCGAGGCCGACACCTGTGGCAGCCATCCTTTTTGGATGTTCGCCACCGTCAACTCCGTCGTTTTCTCTATCAGACCATACTGCTGTATCAGCGGATAGTTCCGTTCTGCTGCCTGCTGACACTCCTCCAGCGATTGCGCCTGTGCCATCGTCGGCAGCATCATAAGTCCCAAAATTACTTTTCGCATAATTGTTACTTTTATTATCTGCTGCAAAAGTACAACGCTTTTATGAAACTTTCGCTACCCATACATCACAAGAAATGTTCTTTTTGTTCGTTTTTTATACAAAGAGAGCAAAATTATATCTATTTTTATTATCTTTGCATCGGATTTATAGAACAATAGTATATGGAGAAACAGCCAAAACTGATGAATTACGCTCGCATGAAGGGCGTTTTTGATGCTCACATAGAGCAGATGTTTAAATATGCTTTTATTAATAATGAGCTGGGAATGCTCTATGGAGATCCCAGCATGTTTAAGCTGATAATCCAACAGCACAAGCCTCCATTCATTATCAACGACTTTCGTATGGGGCTCATTGCAAAAGGACATGCTGTAGTTAGTGTGAATCTTGTGGAAAAGAAATTAGAGCCTGGCATGTTGCTTTTCGTTGGTCCTGGCACCATCCTCTACCCCTTTTCCTATACCAACGATTTGGAGATCTACGGCATCGGACTCTTTGATGATTTCCCTATGCCACAGACGCCATCGACTTTCAATGGACAGGTGCGCGACTTTCAAGTGAAAGCCGATGATACCGACATCACAACGGCCCGCCATATCATTGATACAATCTGGCACGTGGTTCATCAACCGGATTACAATCGCCAGACGGTCAGTTGCTTAGCAGCAGCCATGATGCACCTCTACGATGGCGTTTATCAAAGGCATACCGATAAGTTGCAAGCCTCGCAGTCGCGTGAGCAGACCATTTTCGACCGTTTCATCTATCTGGTGAACCAATACGCTACACGCGAGCATCAGATCCGTTTCTATGCCGAGAAGATGTGCCTCACTGAGCGCTATCTCGGCACCGTCATCCGTCAAGCCAGCGGCACAACTGCCAAGGAATGGATAGACCGCGCGCTCATAGAACACATCAAAATCGAACTGAAACATTCCGACAAGTCTATTGCCCTGATTTCTGAAGGATTAAACTTCCCCAATCCTGCATTTTTCAGCAAATACTTCAAGCGCGAGACAGGCATGACACCAGGAGAATACAGGCAAAAGAAATAGGGAACCGTATTTCTACGATTCCCCTGAAGTCCTCTTGCGAGGCATATGTAGAGTTATGGAAACAGACTCTTAGCGGCGAGCTCCAAAGTGGCCGGAACCACTACGATTGCTGCGAGTGTTCATTGCAACTTCGCGATTCGGAGCCTTATGAGCATTGTTGTGGTTACCCATGTTGTGGTTGCCCATGTTGTGACCCTTGTCGTTCATCACTCTTGCGCCTCTATCCGGCATTGAAGCAGGATTGTGCTTTGCAACGGGAGCAGGAGCGGGCTTGCCCATGTGAGCATAGTGTGAGCCATGAACCTTGTTGTGACCTCCCTTATAGGTTACGAACACCTTCGGATGTGCATTGTAGAAACGGTCTCTGCCATAGTGAGCGTATACTGC
>JAFZCU010000161.1 GCA_017556145.1 Prevotella sp.
CCGTGAGGGCCTTACAGCAGTGATTAGCATCAAGGTGGCCGAACCCCAGTTCGAGGGACAGACCAAGACCAAGCTTGGCAACTCAGAGGTCGCTGGTGCGGTTCAGCAGGCCGTAGGTGAGGCTTTGGCCAACTATCTGGAGGAACATCCGAAGGAGGCCAAGATGATCTGCGACAAGGTCGTTCTCGCCGCTACCGCCCGTATCGCTGCCCGCAAGGCCCGTGAGAGCGTGCAGCGCAAGAACCCGATGACCGGTGGCGGTCTGCCTGGCAAACTCGCCGACTGTTCAAACAAGGACCCGAAGGATTGTGAGATATTCCTCGTCGAGGGTGACTCCGCTGGTGGTTCTGCCAAGCAAGGTCGTGACCGTCACTTCCAGGCCATCCTGCCATTGAGAGGTAAGATCCTGAACGTAGAGAAGGTTCAGTGGCACCGAGTGTTCGAGGCCGAGTCGGTGATGAACATCATCCAGTCAATCGGCGTGCGTTTCGGTGTCGAAGGCGAGGGCGACCGCGAGGCCAACATCGACAAGCTGCGTTACGACAAGATCATCATCATGACCGATGCCGACGTCGATGGCTCGCACATCGACACGCTGATCATGACGCTCTTCTACCGATTCATGCCGCAGGTGATTCAGGGAGGCCACCTGTATATTGCCACCCCACCGCTCTACAAGTGTACTTATAAAAAAGTTTCTGAATACTGCTACACCGAGCAGCAGCGTCAGGCCTTTATCGACAAGTACGTGGCTGGCGACGAGAATGCGACGGCACTCCACACGCAGCGCTACAAAGGTTTGGGTGAGATGAACCCCGAGCAGCTTTGGGAGACCACCATGAACCCCGAGAACCGTCTGCTGAAACAAGTGACCATTGAGAATGCTGCTGAGGCCGACGAAATTTTCTCGATGCTGATGGGCGACGACGTGGAGCCACGCAGACAGTTCATCGAAAAGAACGCCACTTACGCAAATATCGATGCGTAACCCCAGAAGAGCCTTTTGTTTATGAAAATATTAGCTATAAATCCGGGAATGATCTCGACCAAGGTGGGAGTCTTCCAAGACGAGGAGTTGCTGATGCATGCCACGCTCAACCACCCATTTGAAGAACTGTGCCGCTATCCGTTCATCATGGACGAATTCGACTACCGAAAGGAAAAGATCCTTGAAGAACTGAAGCGCCAAGGCTACACCATGGACTTCGACGTGGTCGTGGGTCGTGGCGGACTGGTGAAGCCCATCGAAAGCGGTGTCTATGAACTGAACGAGAAGGTGATTGAAGACACGAAGAACCCTCGTCTGCACCACGCCTGCAACCTGGGGTCGCTAATTGCACTAAGCATAGCCCGCGAAATTGAAGGCTGCCGAGCCTTCACTGTTGACCCAGGCGTTGTAGATGAACTCGACGATGTGGCTCGCATCACCGGACTGCCAGAAATGCCTCATCAAACCATCTGGCATGCCCTGAACCAGCGGGAGATTGCCAAGCGTTACTGCCGCGAGCACAACCTCGTGTATGAGGAGCAAGACCTGATCGTCTGCCATATGGGCAGTGGCATTTCCTTCGCCATGCACCACCACGGACGGGCCATCGAATGTAGCGATGCGCTGAGCGGTGACGGCCCCTTCTCACCCTCACGGGCAGGCATGCTGCCTACCGCAGCTCTGGTGAAGCTATGCTATAGTGGACAGTATACCGAAGCCGAGATGCTGCGCAAGATTAACGGTCACAGCGGACTGACGGCCCATCTGGGCACCAACGATGTGAGAGAGGTAGAGCGTCGTATAGCCGAGGGCGACCAAAAGGCCAAGTTGGTGCTCGACGCCATGATCTATAGCATTGCGCGTTGGTTGGCATCACTGGCTCCAGCCACCAACGGACACGTAGATGCAGTGATCCTCACCGGTGCCATCGCCCACAGTCAATACGTCACTGAAGGGCTGCGCCGCAGGCTGAGTTTCCTCGCCCCTGTATTCGTCTATCCTGGCGAGGACGAGCTGACAGCACTGGCCATGAACGTGCTCAGAGCTATGCGTGGAGAACAAGAAATCAAAGTCTACGCCTGAAAAGTATAGAAAAGGCTGATCAATGCCCTTGCCATGCTAGCATGGCAAGGGTTTGTTTTATATGGCTGCCAGCGCTAAGGAATAATACTTCGACTCTGGACTGTCGGCCCGTGAGGGCAGCACACAACAGCACTGGGTGCCTTGCAGCACACCCGCTGTCTTGGTATAGCCGAAGAGAGTGAGCGTTTTATAAAACACGTTACCCGCCACAATATCCGGAAAGATCAGGGCATCGGCCTGTCCGTCAATGACACTACGTATACCCTTTTCACGCAAGCTGACACTATCGAGGGAGGTCTTCAGGTCAAGGGGTCCGTCGATGATGCAACGGCCGAACTTGCCCGTCTGCGCCTCTGCGATAATCTCCAGATAGTCGACGGTATAGGGGAAGGTCTTGGCACTCACTTTTTCTGCACAATGGATGAGCGAGATGCGTGGTTCCTCGATACCAAGAGCGTGACAGATATAGTTGACGTAATGAATCTGCTGGCGACGTTGGGCCTCTGTGGGTACAGGTATCACAGCCGCATCGGTAAAGAACAGCAGCTTCTCATACTTGGGTATCTCGGCCATTGCCACATGGGTGAGCACATGACCGGGGCGCATAATTCCGTTTTCCTTGTCTAATATTGCGCGCAAGAGCACATCAGTATTGACAAGGCCCTTCATGAGGATATCGGCCTCGCCTCGCTTACACAGCGCCACAGCCCTGCGGGCACACTCATCCTTGTCGTCACCATCCACATAGATAGGCTCGATAAAGCCCATCTCCTTACCTTTCTCCACAGCGTAACGGGTACTGGCATCGTTAGCACAAACCACAGCCACACGCTTCTTATCTCCTCGCTGCTGGAGGAAGATAATCATGTCGTTTAATGTTTTTATAGGTTGCATAGTTTCATTTTTTCAGTTTTATGCTGCAAATATACAAAAAAAAACGTATCTTTGCAAACGAAACTCTAAAAAACAATGATTATGA
>JAFZCU010000162.1 GCA_017556145.1 Prevotella sp.
GCAGGCCTGATGGCAGTAACAATGATGCAACTTTCAAAAGAATAGAATTTTTAACGGTAAAACTAAAGAATATGACTGACGAGAAAATCATGTCAACCATCAAACCCGATGGTGAGTATTGGCAACCGGAACTTGAAACCATGCCAAGAGAGCAGCTCCAGCAGTTGCAAGTTAAGAAACTCAAGGAGTCTATCAACATTGCCTTGAAATCGCCCTTCTACAAGAAGCGTCTGGGCGAAGCAGGCATCACGGCCGATTCTATCAACACGGTGGATGATGTCCGTAAGATTCCCTTCACCACGAAGCAGGACCTGCGCGAAAACTATCCCTTTGGACTTGTTGGCGGCAATATGGACGATGCCATTCGTATCCATTCCACCAGTGGTACTACAGGTCATCCGTGTGTCGTCACCTATTCCGAGCATGACATCTGCTCGTGGGCTAATATGATTGCCCGCGATATGTATATGGTCGGCTGTAGAAAGAGCGATGTGTTCCAGAATTCCAGCGGCTATGGTATGTTCACCGGTGGTCTTGGTTTCCAGCATGGAGCCGAATGGCTGGGCGCTACTACCGTGCCTGCCGCCGCAGGCAACTCTAAGCGCCAGATTATGTTTATTAAGGACTTCGGAACCACTTGTCTTCACGCTATTCCTTCTTATGCCATCCGTCTGGCCGAAGTGTTCAAGGAGGAGGGAGTAGACCCGAAGACCACCAAGTTGCGCACTCTCTTCATCGGTGCCGAGCCTCATACCGAGGAGCAGCGCCGCCGCATTGAGCGCATGCTGGGTGTGAAAGCCTACAACTCATTCGGTATGACTGAGATGAACGGCCCTGGTGTTGCCTTCGAGTGTAAGTATCAGGCAGGCATGCACCTCTGGGAGGATAACTATATCGTGGAGATTGTTGATCCCGATACGTTGGAGCCAGTGCCCGATGGTGAGATGGGCGAGATGGTCCTCACCACGCTCGACCGTACGATGATGCCTATATTAAGGTATCGCACGCGCGACCTCACCCGTATCATTCCTGGCGAGTGTAAGTGTGGTCGTACCCACCGTCGTATCGACCGCATCAAGGGTCGTACCGATGATATGTTCATCATCAAGGGTGTCAATGTCTTCCCGATGCAGGTGGAGAAGATCCTTGTGCAGTATCCGGGCTTGGGCAGCAACTACCTCATCACCCTCGAGACCATCGACGACAATGATGTCATGACGGTTGAAGTGGAGCTTGAAGGTCTGGAGTCCGACATCTATCCCGAGATGCAGAAGATGACCAAGGATATCCAGCGCGCCTTGAAGGACGAGATCTTGCTGACGCCTCGGGTGAAGCTCGTCAAGAAGGGCTCTCTGCCCACGAGCGAGGGCAAGGCTGTGCGTGTGCACGACCTACGTAATAATAAGTAATAATGAACAGATTATTCAAGGGTCTCTATCAGATAGTACTGGCTGGTTTCCTGTTTTTCGGGATATCAGTCAGTACTTTCGCGCAGAATGATGTCAGTGTATATGTTGATGAAAATGGCGATTCGATTGAGGAAGTTGTCGATACGGTAGTCGACACGCTGTACATGGCTATTGCTGATTACTTCCGTGAGATTCCTGATTCCATACTCCCGACATTGTCGTTGAACAACCGGCTTGACATGCTCGACTTTATGGAGTCGAAGATGAAAGCCGAGGTAACCAACAGTCTGGGTGGCAAGAGCGAGATGACATTGCTCACTGATAGCACCCTGAGCATCCAAATGAGCAAGGCGCTCAAGGTTGATATGCTTTTGCTGACGCCTGAGTCACCTGATGATACGGATAGTGAGGAGGTCATCTGTATGATCGAGACCTTCGGAAGCGATTCTCTGAGCCTTGAAAGTAAGGTGCGTTTCTTTACCCTTTCGTGGGAATTTTTGAACGAGCCACCACAACTTTCTGTGTCAGATAAGAACACTATTTCATCGAAAAAAGTGCAAACGATTCTTAAATGGGATGAGAAAATTCTAAAAAAGAATTAAATTACAGCAAATAACGCGCTGCATTTGACGAATGATTTTTGATTTTTTGTACATTTGTAGCGTGTTTTTCATGGTATTAGATTATTAAGGTTAAAAGGAAAATAGGCTATCGTGAGATAACCTATTTTCAACTCCGATGAAAACTTTATTTAGTAGTCGGAGATGAAAAGGGAGCTTGGGAAAGTTCCCTTTTCTGTTTGTATGTCGCCTTAGTAGCTTCTGGCGATGATCACGCGGGCCTTCGAAGGCTTGCCGCTCACCATGTCCACACCAGGTGTCTGCTCAACGCCAAAGGGCACGCAGCGGATGGTGGCCTGTGTCTCTTCCTTGATCTTGGCCTCGGTCTCGGCAGTGCCGTCCCAGTGGCAGAGGAAGAAACCGCCGTCCTTCACCTTCTCCTTGAACTCCTCATAGTTGTCGCATTCGTAGATGCGGCTGTCGCGATAGGCCTTTGCCTTCTCGAAGATGTTCTTCTGGATGTCGTCCAACAGCTGCTCCACATAGTCGACGATACCTTCCAAAGGACGTGTTTCCTTCTCCAGCGTGTCGCGACGCATCACCTCGATAGTACCGTTCTCCAGGTCACGGGCACCGAGCACCAGGCGTACGGGCACACCCTTCAGCTCGTAGTCGGCAAACTTGAAGCCAGGACGCTTGTTGTCGGCATCGTCGTATTTCACGCTGATGCCCTTGGCGCGCAGGGCGTCGATCATGGGCAGTACCTCCTTGTTCACCTGTTCCATCTGCTCGGGCTTGGTGGCGATGGGGATGATGACCACCTGGATCGGAGCCAGACGCGGAGGCAGCACCAGTCCGTTGTCATCGCTATGCGTCATGATAAGGGCACCGATGAGTCGGGTAGAGACACCCCATGAGGTGGCCCATACATATTCGGGCTTGTTGTCCTTGTTCAGATAGGTCACTTCGAAGGCCTTGGCGAAGTTCTGTCCGAGGAAGTGCGAGGTTCCGCTCTGCAGGGCCTTGCCGTCCTGCATCATGGCCTCGATGGTATAGGTGTCGAGGGC
>JAFZCU010000163.1 GCA_017556145.1 Prevotella sp.
GCCAATTCCTCCCCAAAGGGAATGATGCGCTGTTTGTTGCGCTTACCCGTCACCTTCAACTGACCGCCCGCAAAATCCACATCCCCGTCGTTCAGTCCAATCAGTTCCGAGCGTCGCAAGCCAGTCTCATAGAATAATAATAAAATGGTACGCGCGCGCACGCTATCATAACTATTATCCCATTCCAGATCATCGAGCAGTCTGTCCATTTCTCCTTCACGGAGGAACTGCGGCAAGGGCTTCGACTTCTTGGGGCCGGTCACACAGTGGGCAGGATCATGTTCCACCAGCTTCCGCTTAAGGGCAAAGCGATAAAAGGAACGCAAGGCGCTCAACTTCTTATTGATAGTTGACGCGGTGTTTCCTTTATCCATCAGACTCTCCATCCAATCGCGGATGAGATCGGTATCTGCCGTTGCCAGCGAGAGTCCGCTATCCTTAAGTATGATATACGATTCAAACTCGTTTAAAGCCTCCTCGTATGTCTGCACAGTCTGCGCGGAGTGGTTCCGCTCATAGCGCAGGTAGTTCAGAAACTGGTTTATCATTCTTTTGCCTTTTGGCAGAATCCAGTAGGATCCTGTTTTCGGCTACGAATTTACGAAATAATTTCGAGACTACCAAATTTTTTAAGGAACTTTATTATTCCTCGTTCGTGCGCAACTGCTGTACGTAGATGGCGTGCTCCATCTTAAGACGCTTAAGTACAGAAGGTTTGTCGAACTGCTGACGGCGACGGAGTTCCTTCACCACACCTGTCTTCTCAAACTTTCTCTTAAACTTCTTGAGGGCCTTTTCAATGTTCTCGCCTTCTTTTACTGGTACAATAATCATTTGTCTTTTTGTTTTAAAATTTTATGTTAAACTTAATGCTTCGGACATAGGGGCCACGAAAAGCGGGTGCAAAATTACTACTTTTTTGCGAAACCACCAAGTTTTTAGCTTATTTTTTATAAAGAATCTATTTCTTTGCCCTCAGTAATTCCGACTAAGGCCCGATTTCAAAGGGATGTGGCCATCGGAGCGCAAACAGTACGGAGCCAGGCAACCTCATCGGGAGAAAGATGGGGTGAGAGGGTTTCAAACACATGCTGGTGGTAGGCGTTGAGCCAGTCGGTTTCCTCAGGCAGAAGCATCTCGGGGATGATGGGCGACGTGTCGATGGGACAGAGGGTAAGCGATTCGAACTGCAGGAACTGGCCGAACACCGTCTCTTTGTATGGTTTGACAAGCAAGGTATTCTCGATGCGCACACCGAACTTGTCGGCCAGATAGATGCCGGGCTCGTCGGTAACAGTCATTCCCGCCACCAGCGGGGCTGGTTTCCACTCCATACGGATCTGATGGGGACCTTCGTGGACATTGAGGTAAGAGCCCACACCGTGACCGGTACCGTGCAGATAGTTCAGGCCCTCGCGCCATAAGGCCTCGCGGGCAAGCACATCGATCTGCGTACCACTGGCACCTGAGGGGAACTTGCAGAGTTCTATCTGGATATGCCCCTTCAGCACAAGGGTATAGATGAGCCTCTCCTCATCAGTGAGAGGACCGAGGGGGATGGTTCGGGTGATATCGGTGGTGCCGTCAAGATACTGAGCCCCACTGTCGAGCAGGAGGAAGCCTTCAGATCGCAAGGGGACATCGCTGTCAGGCGTTGCCTCATAATGCACGATGGCGCCGTGGGGACCATAGCCCGCAATGGTGTCGAAGGAGAGGCCCCGATAGAGGGGCTGCTCGGCCCTGAGCGCCTCAAGCTTTTCCGAAATTGAGATTTCAGAACACTCCGAGTAGTCAGAGTATTCCGACAGCCACTTCAGAAATTTCACCATGGCGATGCCGTCTTTCAGCATCGCCGACCTAAAACCCGCGATTTCCCTTTCATTCTTCACGGTTTTCATCCGCTTGACGGGTGACTCCTCCTCAACAATCTCGCGCGTAACCAATTTATAAAGCCTATAGTTCACCTCATCAGGATCGAGCAGGATATTGTATTCGAAATAGTCCTTCAGACCCTTGGTCACATCCTCGTAGGGTGCCACCCCCACCCCTTCGGCTTTCAGATAGGCCACGACTTCGGGTGAGAGTTTGGCAGGATTGACATAGAGTGTGACCGTTGTCGATGAAAGAAGCAGGTAACCGACAAACACGGGGTTACAGTGCACATCTGAGCCGCGTAGATTCAGCGTCCAGGCGATATCGTCGAGTGCCGACATCAGCATTCCGTCGGCATGACACTCACGCAGTGCCTTGCGGATACGGGCGATCTTGTCGTGGGCAGCCTCGCCGGCATACTGAATGGGATAGATCTCCACCGGATTTTCCGGAATAGCCGGACGATCCGACCAAATCAGTTTGAGGGGATCGAGATTGGTACGAAGCGTGATACCACCCTGTTTGCGGAGATCAGCTATCAGGGTCTTTACCTCGTTGGTCGAAGAGCACCAGCCATCAATACCAACCTCAGCCCTGGCACCACACTCACGAGCGATCCACCCGGCAATGGTAGGCGTGCCCTCCATCTTCAGTTTCATCAGTTGATATTCCGTGCCCTTCAACTGCTCCTCGGCTGCGAGGAAGTAGCGGGAGTCGGTCCAGAGGGCCGCAGAGGTCAAGGTGACCACGGCCGTTCCAGCAGAGCCATTGAAGCCGGAGATAAACTCGCGGCCTTTCCAATGCTCGGCCACATATTCACTCTGATGAGGGTCGGTACTGGGAAAGATAAACGCGGCAAGATGCTCCCGTCGCATCACTTCGCGCAAGTCGGATAGTCGCTGATTAATATTCATTTATTATACATTTTGTCATTTCGAGTTTACAAAGGTACAAAGTTTTGAGCAGAGTTTCAACGGATTAACTAAGATTAATATTAAAAAGAGGTGAAGTATGAGGCTTTTTTTGTATCTTTGCAGCACTTTTGATACATCAAACAAATTAAATATACGTATTATGGCAACATTAACAAATGAGAAATTGACCATCGTCGGTGCAGCCGGTATGATTGGTTCAAACATGGCTCAGACCGCTCTGATGATGGGTCTGACAAGTGAAATCTGTCTTTACGACGTCTTCTCTCCCGAGGGTGTGGCTGAGGAGATGCGCCAGAGCGGCTTCGACGATGTGAACATCGTGGCTACCACCGATGCTGAGGAGGCTTTCAAGAATGCTAAGTACATCATCTCTTCTGGTGGTGCACCCCGTAAGGCTGGTATGACCCGTGAGGATCTGCTCGCCGGCAACTGTAAAATTGCCGAGGAGCTCGGCCAGAACATCAAGAAGTTCTGTCCTGACGTAAAGCACGTGGTGATTATCTTCAACCCCGCCGACCTCACAGGTCTGGTAACCCTGTTATACTCTGGTTTGAAGCCCGGTCAGGTGACAACCCTCGCCGGCCTTGATACCACCCGTCTGCAGAGCGCACTGGCCAAGAAATTCGGTGTGATGCAGAACCAGATCACTGGTTGTGCTACATACGGTGGCCACGGTGAGCAGATGGCAGTATTCGGCAGCCACGTTGAGATAGCCGGCCGTAAGCTGACCGACATCATCGGTACTGCCGAGTTCCCCGCTGAGGAGTGGGAGCAGATGAAGGTCGACGTGACCAAGGGTGGCGCCAAGATCATCGAGCTCCGCGGACGCAGCTCTTTCCAGAGCCCTGCCTATCTCTCTGTTGAAATGATCCGCGCCGCTATGGGTGGTGAGCCTTTCCGCTTCCCCGTTGGCACATACGTGAAGACCGATAAGTACGACCACATCATGATGGCCATGAAGACCACCATGACGGCTGAGGGTGCCAAGTTCGAGGTGCCTCAGGGTACTGCCGAGGAGAACGCCAAGCTGGATCAGAGCTACGAGCACCTCTGCAAGATGCGCGACGAGCTGGTGACGCTGAACATCGT
Organism: Prevotella sp.; assembly: GCA_017556145.1. GTDB lineage: Bacteria > Bacteroidota > Bacteroidia > Bacteroidales > Bacteroidaceae > Prevotella. Next base: position 3,897 of record JAFZCU010000163.1, read on the forward strand.
TCCTCCCATCGCTGAGTGGAATAAGATCAATCCGAACCTGTAATTCATCAACAACGGATTACACAGATTTAACGGATTAATCATGGCTTTGATTAAAAGTTATAAAGGTCTCGCTCCCAAATGGGGGCGAGACTGTTATTTCAGCGAGAACGCCACTATTGTTGGCGACGTGACCATGGGCGACGAGTGCTCCGTATGGTTCAACGCGGTGGTGCGCGGCGATGTGGCACCCATCACCATCGGTAACTGCACGAACATCCAGGATGGATCGTGTGTGCATGTGACGTTCGATACAGGTCCTACACACATCGGCAGCTACGTAACCATCGGACACAATGTGACCGTCCACGCGTGTACCATACACGATCACGCCCTCATCGGCATGGGTTCTACCCTACTCGATGGTTGCGAGGTGGGTGAAGGAAGTATCGTTGCAGCCGGCGCTTTGGTGCTGCAGAACACCAAGATTCCCGCAGGCGAGATCTGGGGCGGTGTGCCGGCCAAGTACCTCAAACCCGTGCGTCCGGGGCAGACAGACAACGCCGAACACTACGTAGCCTATTCGAAGTATTATTTAGAGGAGAGTGGAGAGAGCGGAGAGAGTTAAGAGGTGAGAGATTACTCTGCTATCATAAGGTTTATTAAGGACTGGACATTGCCGGTGGCAATGGGACTGGGGACGGTGATTTATCTTATCTTCGGCCTCACTCCGCAGTTGGAGACAGCGGCCGCTTTCTTCGACCCCATCTTCGATGCCATCCTGCCGATGTTCATGTTCCTGATTCTATTCGTTACCTTCTGCAAAGTCGACTTCCACAAGCTGCGCCCTGTCGCGTGGCATTTCTGGATCTGTATTTTCCAGCTGCTGTTCATCGGTGCCCTGATGGGTATTATCCTCCTCCCCTCGTCAATCAGCCCCTCTTCGCTGATTCTGATGGAGGCCATTCTCATGTGTGTCATCTCACCGTGTGCGGCAGCAGCAGCCGTCGTCACACAGAAACTGGGGGGATCGCTGGAACAGATGACCACTTACACCTTTATCTCCAACTTTATCACCGCCATGATGGTGCCCGTCTGTTTCCCACTCATCGAGAAGGGGGCAGACATGACCTTCTGGGATGCCTTCTCGAAGATTCTCTATGAAGTGGCCATCGTGCTGCTCGTACCCATGCTGCTGGCCTATATCGTGAAGCATCACGCCCATCAACTGCACAAGCGGATCATCTCCGTGAAAGACCTGAGTTATTACCTCTGGGCCTGTTCGCTGTTGATTGTCACGGGCACGACGGTAAAGAACATCGTGCATGCCAATACAACGGTCGTTCTACTGATGGCCATTGCTTTTATGGGACTTCTGATATGTGTGGTGCAGTTTGCCGTCGGCCGGTATATCGGCCATTATTTTAACCATACGCAGGAAGCTGGTCAGGCCCTCGGACAGAAAAACACGGCTTTCGCCATCTGGATGGCCTATACTTATTTGAATCCTTTGTCGTCGGTAGGACCGGGATGCTATATCCTCTGGCAGAATATCGTCAACAGCATCGAGATATGGCAGAAAAGAAAAACAAAAGGGGCGTGACGCCCCTTTTGTTATTTTTTGTTGTTCTGATAATAATCAAGTCCCTTGTTAACATTCTCAATGAGGGCTTTTGATGTAAAGGTGGCTCCTGTCACGGCATCCACTTTCTTGGCCTTGGCCGCCTTGATGGTCAGACCGTCCCAGGCATTCAGCATACTCTTCTTCACCATGGCCAGATATTTCGGTGTCTCCTGGTTCTTGAGTACCTCGATCTTCTCAATCTTGTTCTTCTTAATGTAGATCTTCACGGGCACGGTGCCATTATAACCTTCCACATCCTTGGCGATGGTTGTCGTGTTCACTATAACGGTGCCATTCTCCTTGGTAATCGGACTGTCTTGCTGACCAGCGCTCATCAAGGCAGCAGCTGCTATCACAATGATAAAATACTTCTTCATTTTACTATCTCTTATAAACGTTTACTTTAATTGGACCGCAAAGTTACAAAAAAGTTTAGTGTTTTTCATGCATTATTCAACTTTTTTTGTAATTTTGCAGCCTGATTAATAACTTTTAGTGCAAAAAAGAAGAATGAAGAAGTTTGCCATAACTTGGTTGGCGCTGATGCTGACCATCGTTATTTATGCAGAGAAACGTGAAATTCACATCCTTGCAGTAAACGACATGCATGCCCAAATCGAGGTGTTTCCACAGTTGGCAGCCCTGGCCGACAGCCTGCGTACGATAGACCCGTCGCTGCTGATTCTTTCGGCAGGCGACAACCGCACCGGAAATCCTATCAACGACAAATACATCCTGCCCGCCTACCCCATGGTGGCCCTCATGAACCAAGTCGGTTTCAACGGTTCCACCTTAGGCAACCACGAGTTCGACGTCCATTCCCTGAAACGGCTGATAGGATTGTCTAATTTCAGATACATCTGTGCTAATGCCTTCCCCTACGACTCCAGTGGTATCAAACTTGTGCCTTATCAGATGTTTGATGTGGAAGGGCTGAAGGTGGGTGTCATCGGCTGCATCCAGACAGGTCCGAAAGGCATTCCCAGCACCCATCCCGATAATCTTGATGGTATCAGCTTCAAACCCGCCGAGGAGGTAGTTCCCCAATACGAATGGCTCAGCAAGGAATGCGATGCCACCATCCTCCTGTCGCACTTAGGCTATCCCGACGACATCAAGATGGCAGAGCAGTTTCCTTGGCTCGACCTCATCATTGGCGGTCATACACACACCCAGCTGAAGGGCAATGAGGTCAAGAACGGCGTGCTGATTACACAGAACAAGAACAAACTGAATCGCGTGACCTATATCACCCTCACCGTAGAAGACGGTAAGGTGGTTGACAAGAAGGCAGAATACATCGACGTGAGGAAATACCCTAAAACCGTGAGAGTGGTCGAGGAGATGCTCCGCTTCTACAACGACAATCCCACACTGCGCCAGATTCTGGCCGTCGCCGACACACCCTTCGAGACCCGCGAGGAGTTAGGCTGTATGATGTGCGACGCCTTCATGGCGGAAACTGAATCGGAAATTGGCATTGAAAATCCTGGTGGTGTGCGTATCGACTCGCATCCTCAGGGTGACATCACCGTGCGCGACGTGCTGGAAATGGATCCCTTCGACAACCACGCCGTCGTGATGGAACTGACCGGCAACGAGATTGCCCGTATGATGCTATCCTACAGCCATAACACGCTCCACAGTTTCCCATATGTCGGCGGTATGACCTGTGAGGTCACCCTGGAAAAGGATTTCCCAGAGAAGATCAAGAGCATCAAGCTACTGACTCTTGACGGAAAGCCACTGAACATGAAGAAGAAGTATAAAGTGGTAACCAACAGCTATATTCCTGCTACCAGCGATATTCCTGAAGGCTCCGACCACATGCTGAACCTGGAGACCAGCGATATCATCATGCAATATCTGGCAAAGAAGAAGGTGGTCAGTTACCAGGGCGTCAGCCGACTGAAGATTATCCAATAATCAAAAAGGATGGCCCATTGCCATCCTTTTTTGATTATAATAAAACATTATTAAGTACTTCCTGAGTTGCACCAGCCTTGCCTTTAACATATTGGCCGGCCATTTGTCCCTGAGCTGCCAGATAAGCCCCATCGGCCATGAGGCGGTTCATCTGCCGCTCGAAAACCTCATAATCAGATATCTCAAAGCCACCACCCTTCTTCAGGCCTTGAGCCTCCTGGAACCGTTGGTTGTTGGGACCGAAGAATACAGGCACATCCCAGACGGCCGCCTCCAGAAGATTATGGATGCCCACGCCGAAACCGCCACCGACATAGGCCACATCGCCATAATGATAAATGCTCGACAGCAGACCGAAGCAATTCACAATCAGCACCTCGGCATCAGCTAATCTTTCTGAGTACTCAGAGTTCTCAGAGCACTCTGAATATCTTATCACCTTCCGGCCATCGAGCAGCTTCTCTATCTGCTTGAGATGATCCTCACCTATCACGTGCGGGGCGATGATCAGCTTCCAGTCGCGGTGCGCGTTGAAATACTTGATGAAGATCTCCTCATCGGGAGGCCATGAAGACCCAGCGACAAACACCTTTGGCTTGTTTGTGTAATCTCCTGTCTCCTGACTCCTGTCTCCTGACTCCTCTATAAATGCCTCAACAATCGGCAGTTGCTTCGCCGCTTCTTTAATCTGAAGTACACGGTCGAAGCGGGTATCGCCCACGATACTGACATTCGTGATGCCGATCTTAGCCAGCAACGCCTTGCTCTGCTCGTTCTGCACAAAGAAATGGGTGAAGCAGTTCAGCACACGACCATACTGCCGGCCATACCACTTGAAAAAGATTTGGTCAGGACGGAAGATGCTCGACACACTATAGACTGGCACATTCCGGTGCTTCAGGATATGCAGATAATTATACCAGAACTCATACTTGATGAAGAACGCCATCACCGGATGGATGGTCCGGAGAAAACGACGGGCATTCGTAATGGTATCCAGCGGCAGATAAGTAATGATGTCGGCACCCTCATAATTTTTCCGTACCTCATACCCAGATGGAGAGAAGAACGTCAGCAAGATCTTATAGTCTGGATGTTCCTTACGCAACTGCTCCATCAACGGACGCCCCTGTTCAAACTCCCCCAAAGAGGCAGCATGAAACCACACATACCTGGCATCCGGGTCTACCTTCTCTTTCAGAATACGGAAAGCTTCGCGCTCACCACGCCACATTTTACGCACCTTCTCATTGAAGCGACTGTAAATCGCCACACCAAGGAGATAGACATATATAATGAGGTTATAAATCATCAACCTAGCACTTCGATTGCACGCTTCATTCTTGCAAGCGTTTCTTCCTTACCCAGGAAGGCAGAGATATCAAACATACCCGGACCCTTGCCTTCGCCGACAAGCGTGAGACGCCAGGCGTTCATCACGTTGCCGAGTTTGTATTCCTTCTGCTCCACCCACGCATGTACAATCTGCTCCTGATTCCCAAGCGAGAAATCGTCAATGCCTTCAAGCACACCCATCAACTCCCTCATGACGGCTGCAGAATCTTCCTTCCAGCGCTTCTTGGCCGTTTTCTCATCATATTCGGTCGGTGCCACGAAGAAGAACGAGCACAAAGGCCACAACTCCTTGACAAAGTTCACGCGGTCCTTCATCATCGCCGTCACTGCCGTCACACGTTCCAGCGTCTCCTCAGGACAGTGTTCCTTCACAATAGGGAAGAACAGGGCGGCAATCTCCTCTGCCGACTTTTTCAGAATATACTCATGATTAAACCAGATGCCCTTGTCATAGGCAAACTTCGCACCGGCCTTCGAGCATTTGGTGATGTCGAAGAGCGGCACGAGCTCATCGAGTGTAAACATCTCCTGCTCAGTACCAGGATTCCATCCTAACAATGCGAGGAAGTTGATCACGGCCTCAGGGAAATAGCCGTCCTCACGATAACCGCGTGAGGTTTCACCAGTCTTCGGGTCTTTCCACTCTAATGGGAACACGGGGAAACCCAGACGATCGCCGTCACGTTTGGAGAGTTTACCCTTTCCATCAGGCTTCAGTAGCAAAGGTAAGTGGGCGAATTGCGGCATGGTATCCTCCCAGCCAAAAGCCTGATAGAGCAGCACATGGAGCGGTGCACTGGGCAACCACTCCTCGCCACGGATCACGTGGGAGATCTCCATCAGATGGTCGTCAACGATATTGGCCAGGTGATAAGTAGGCAACTGGTCAGCACTCTTAAAGAGCACTTTGTCATCGAGGATATCGCTCTTCACACGCACTTCTCCACGTATAAGGTCGTTGACCAGCACTTCCTGTCCGGCCTCGATCTTGAAACGGACCACATACTGGACACCATCGGCTATCAGTTGTTTCACGTCCGCATCAGGCAAAGTCAGCGAGTTACGCATCATACTGCGCGTATGACAGTCATACTGGAAGTTCTGAATCTCCGCACGCTTGGCCTCCAGTTCCTGAGGGGTATCGAAAGCGATATAGGCCTTGCCTGCATCCAGCAGTTGCTGCACATATTCCTTATAAATCTCGCGGCGCTCACTCTGACGGTAGGGACCCTTGTCGCCTCCGAAACTGACACCCTCGTCAAACCGGATGCCCAGCCACTTGAATGATTCTATGATATATTCCTCCGCTCCAGGTACGAAGCGCGTGGAATCAGTATCTTCAATACGGAAAACAAGGTCGCCCTGATGCTGGCGGGCAAACAGATAATTATACAGGGCAGTACGCACCCCACCAATATGCAACGCCCCAGTAGGACTAGGTGCAAAACGCACCCTGACTCTTCTTTCTGACATATTCTATCGAATTTTTGTGCAAAGGTAATCTTTTTTTTAGAAATATTTGTATCTTTGCAGCAAAAATATACCGTCATGAACAATTTTAATCTGAAAATAGACATTACCTGGCGTGATTTCCTGATCCGCGTCGGACTCACCATAGTCACTGTGGCCATTATCACCTGGTTTCTTCCCAGTGACACCAACAGCGCCTTCAAAGTGGAAAAAGGGAAGCCCTGGACCTATGCCGACCTGCGGGCGCCCTTCGATTTCCCGATCTTGAAGACTGACGAGGCCGTCAAGGAAGAACGCGACAGTCTGCTGAAGCAATATGAGCCCTATTTCAATCTGAACAAGGGCACGGAGAGCGCACAGATCAGACAATTTGTAAAAGATTACAACCAAGGTATCCCCGGTATTTCCAACGACTATATCAGCATCATCGCAAACCGGCTTCACGCCATCTACCAGAAAGGTGTCATGAGTACGACCGATTATGCGGCCGTCAATAAAGACACCACCAACACCATCAGAGTCGTCAGTGGCAAGACCGCTGTCAGCGTGAAGATCAACAAGGTATATTCTACGGTCTCGGCTTACGAACAACTGTTCCTTGACCCGGAGTTGGACAGCCATCGGGAGATTCTGCAGAAATGCAACCTGAACGACTATATCTCGCCCAATCTGAGTTACGACAAAGAGCGCAGCGAAGCCAGTCTGAGCGACCTTAACAACAGCATCCCGCTGGCTAGTGGCATAGCCCAGCGCGGACAGAAGATCATCGACCGGGGAGATATTGTCGACAGCAAGACCTATAACATCCTCATGTCCTATCAGAAGGAGATGGAGCGTCGCAATAGGAACGACCAGCAGATCAGCGTCACGATCATGGGACAGATTCTGTATGTTTCCATCCTCGTGGTATGCCTGACCATCTTCCTGTCCCTTTTCCGCAAAGACTATTTTGAGAAGATCAGGTCAATAGCCATGCTCTATTCACTGGTCATCCTTTTCACCGTCATCTCTTCTGTCATGGTGTCCCATAATGTCCTGCATGTCTATATTATCCCGTTTGTGATGGTCCCCATCTTCATCCGGGTATTTATGGACTCGCGCACGGCCTTTATGTCCTATGTCATCATGATCCTCATCTGTGCATGTGCCCTGCAGCGCCCCTTGGAATTTGTGGCCGTGGAAGTGGTGGCTGGCATCGTAGCCATCTACGCCCTGAGGGAATTGTCCAGCCGTTCCCAGTTGTTCTGGACGGCAGTACTGGTGACTTTGGCAGCCTCACTGACGAACCTCTCACTCGACTGGATACAGAACGACAACATCTCGAAGATCAATTACAGCGAATACAATTATCTGTTGGTCAACGGCATCTTCCTGTTCTGCTCCTACCCGCTGCTCTATCTCATTGAGAAGGCCTTCGGCTTCACCTCGAACATTACGCTGATCGAGCTCTCGGATATGAACAAGGAGATTCTCCGGAGGATGAGTGAGGTGGCTCCCGGCACCTTCCAGCATTCTATTCAAGTGGGTAACCTGGCAGCGGAGATTGCCAACAAGATCGGCGCCAAGAGCCAGCTCGTACGTACCGGCGCCTATTACCACGACATCGGAAAGATCCTAAATCCCATCTATTTCACAGAAAACCAGTCAGGCGTCAATCCTCATGAGAGTATGACCTACGTGGATAGTGCCCAGATGATAATCAGTCATGTGACGGAAGGTCTGAAATTAGCCGAGAAGTACAACCTGCCCGATGTCATTAAGGGGTTCATCGCCACCCACCATGGTCTTGGAAAAGCCAAGTATTTCTATGTCAAGCAGAAGAATGCCTTTCCCGACGAAGCGGTCGATGATCTCCTGTTCACCTATCCCGGGCCCAATCCATTCACTAAGGAACAGGCAATTCTGATGATGGCCGACTCCGTAGAAGCCGCCTCGCGCTCACTGCCCGACTATACGGAGAAAAGCATCCGCGAACTGGTAAACCGCCTCATCGATGCCCAAGTGGCCGAAGGCTACTTCAAGGAGTGCCCCATCACCTTCCGCGACATCGCCTATGCCAAGACGGTGCTGATCGAGAAGTTGAAGACCATCTACCATACCCGTATCTCCTACCCTGAACTGAAGAAGTAATATGCACAAAATTGCACATTTGTGCATATTTGTGTGCAATTTCCGTTAATATTCGTTAACTTTGTGTACGCAAACAACAAAGTTCAGAACAATCTACATACCTTTGCAGCCGATTTTTAAAGATTGTTTTAGGATTATGAACAAAATTAAAGAAATGATGGTCGGCGTGATGCTGGCCTCAACCATGACCGCCACAGCAGGTGGCATCTTAACCAACACCAATCAGAGTATCGACTTTTTACGCAACCCAGCCCGCGATGCCGCCATCGGCCTCGACGGTGTGTATAGTAACCCCGCTGGTGTGGCTTTCCTCCCGGAAGGATTCCATTTGGGTTTCAACTGGCAGTATGCCCACCAGACGCGTACCATCACCAGCACGAATCCCGTGTTTGCCTTAGGTCGTAAGAACCAGGGACAGACCACCAAGATCTTCGAGGGTGTGGCCGATGCCCCCTTTATCCCCTCTATTCAGGCTGCCTATAACAAAGGCGACTGGAGCATGCAGTTCAACTTTTCCGTACCCGGTGGCGGCGGCAGCTGTGAGTTTGCCGACGGTCTGGGATCTTTTGAGAGTGTGGTTGGAGGCATTGCCCATCAGTTAGCAGGCCTTGATCAGATTGCCACAGCCCTCGGACAACAGGCCCCCGGTGTGTCAGGCTATGACATGGACGGCTATATGCAGGGACGTAATTACTACTTCGGATTCCAGCTCGGTGCCGCCTATAAGATTCTGCCCAACCTCTCCGTCTATGGTGGACTGCGACTGCTTTACGGTACGGCTACCTATAAGGCCAAGATCAGCAACATCCAGGTGAAGACCGCTGGCGGCTATGTCGACTTCGGCAGTTTCCTGCAGTCGGCCACCGCACTGGTCGACGGGGGTATCAGCACCGTCAACAACGGTTTGGCACAGATCAATGCCGGTATGGCTCAGTATGAGGCGGCTGGCGCCACGGCCCTGCCCGAGTACCAGCAACTGGCAGCCAAGAAGACCCAACTCGAGGGCACCTCAGCCACGCTGCAAGGAACCAGTCAGAGCCTCAATGCCTTGCAGAAATACTCTCAGGGCGTCAACCTGCTCTGTAACCAGTCGAGCGTTGGTGTCGCCCCCATCATCGGCATTGACTACAAGCTCGGCCGTTTCAACTTCGCAGCCAAGTACGAGGCCAAGACACAGATACACATGTTGAATGAGTCAACCGTCAACGAAGCCAGCGAGATTGCGGCTGTCAACAAGTTCCGCGATGGCGAGAAGATCGACGAGGACTCACCTGCCCAGCTGGCCCTCGGTGCCATGTGGAACCCCGTTGACGAGGTGCGCCTGAATCTCGGCTACCATCACTTCTACGATAAGAACGCCCGCTGGTATAACAACACGCAAGACCTGCTCGATGGCGGTACCAACGAATTCCTCGGAGGCGTGGAATGGGATGTGACCGACCGTCTGACCATCTCCGCCGGCGCCCAGCTCACACGCTATCAGCTCACCGATACCTATATGAACGACATGTCGTTTGTAGTCAATTCCAGCAGCATCGGCTTCGGTTTCAACTACAAAGCCAGCGACAAGGTCACACTGAAGGCGGGCTATTTCCAGACCAACTACGAGGATTACGACCGCAAGGACTACCCCTCAGCCGGTATCAGCGACTCCTTCACCCGTACCAACCGTGTGCTCGGCATCGGCTGCGA
>JAFZCU010000164.1 GCA_017556145.1 Prevotella sp.
CGTTTGGGAAAATTAGATTATCTGTTAGCAGGCAGCGGCGTGGTGATTGACTTCAAAACCCGCACGGAAAAACAGCAGGAGCAACAGAAGAAGTTAGGCGAGGATGGCTTTGCAGAAGCAGGCAGCGAAATGTTCAATGTTCAATCTTCAATGTTCAATGGTTCTCGTCTCGGTATCCTGTCCGTCGATGAAGTCACCATCGACCAGCAAGGGCAGATGCAATACCTCCGCCGTCACAATGGCGACCAGAACCATCAAGGCCGTCACGCCCGTATTAGCGTAGATGACTGGAAGATTCTGCATATCCAGCTCTACGAATACAAATAGTTATACTCACATTGATTTTTTACAAATGATTGTTTATGAGAAAGACTTTCACGATTCTATCGTTAATGCTCTTATCGCTTGCTGTGCAGGCTCAGTATTACAATGTACGTATGTATGGTGCCAAGGGCGATGGTAAGACACTCGACCATATAGCCATCAATAAGGCCATAGACGCTTGTGTAGCTGAAGGCGGCGGACGGGTGCTGCTGCCTGCTGGTACTTATCTCTGCGGCAGTATCCGGCTGAAGAGTAATGTTGACCTTCATCTGATGGCAGGGGCAAAGATCTTGGCGGCTCCAGCAGAAATGAAGGCATATGATGAGAGTGAAGTGTTCGGTGCACCTGAATATCAGGATGGTGGACATACCTATTTTCACAATTCACTGATATGGGCTGAGGACCAGCAGAATGTTAGCATCACAGGTCACGGCATGATTGACGGTGAAGGTCTGACCAAACACGATACGGAAAAAGCTGGCAATGTGCAGGGCGGCAGCATCGGAACAGGCGACAAGGCCATTGCCCTGAAACTGTGCCGCAACGTAACTATTCGCGACATCACCATTTATCGCGGCGGACATTTTGCCATTATCACAACAGGCTGCGACATTGGCACCATCGACAACGTCACCATCGACACCAACCGCGACGGTATCGATATCGACTGCTGTAAATACTTCACCGTCAGCAACACAAAGGTGAATACGCCCAACGATGATGCCATCGTACTGAAAAGTTCGTACGCCCTGAAACGGCCCGTGCTCTGCGAACATATCCTGATTACAAACTGCATCGTGACAGGCTATAAGCTGGGCACCTTCCTTGATGGAACCTACGTGCCGGAAAAGGTGAACTGGGTGTGCGGACGTATCAAGTTAGGTACAGAAAGTAATGGTGGCTACCGCAATATCACTATCTCCAACTGTACCTGTATGTGGAGTTCTGGCCTTGCTTTCGAGGAAGTAGATCAAGGCAGGATGGAAAACATCGTTGTATCGAACATCTCCATGAGTCACGTACACCACTATCCCATCTATATCACCACAGGCTGCAGAAACCGAGGTCCGAAGGAAAGGACGGAAGTGTCAACGGCTCGCGACATCTATATCAATAATGTGGTAGCCGATGACTGCGATTCGCTGGCAGGTATTATTATCACCGGCATGGAGGGTATGCCCATCAAGAACGTTTCGTTAAGCAACATTTGCATTCAGTATAGGGGTGGCGGTAAAAAGGTGACAACACCTTACCGTGAACAGGGCACGAATTATCCCGAACCTCGTTGGGCAGGACCTACGCCAGCCTACGGACTCTTTGCCCGTCATGTGGATGGACTCAAGCTGCACAACGTGGAGTTCGAGCTTCTTAGTCCTGACGAGCGTCCCGACTTCATCCTTGAAGA
>JAFZCU010000165.1 GCA_017556145.1 Prevotella sp.
GGTGGAAGCAAAAGCAATAGCGAAAGAAATATCATTGCCACCTCGCCGTTGACGCAGAGTCAGCTCTATCGTTACAATAGTGCTGGAAACTCGAAAAACAATTACACGTCAGTTTATGGCGGCATCGACTATCAGCGCAGTTTCTCTGTGCCTGAACGACTGATGACATTGTCGTATAGGATAGAAACCGAACCAGACAAGACGGACGCTTACACCAATTACCTTGACATGCAGGCTGTCGACGGTTGGGAAAATTACCTGCAACGTCTGAAGAACCAACAAAACGTGGGCGACGAGCATACGACGGAGCATACCTTCCAGGTAGACTATACCACGCCCTTCTCAAAGATCCACACCTTGGAAACCGGCTTGAAATACATCCTGCGTAACAATACTTCGGAGGATGATCGCTATGAGCAGTTGGCCTATGACAATAGCGACTATATTTACGATCAGGATCACTCATCACACTACAAGCATCGTAACGATATCTTCGCCGCCTATCTGGGTTATGGTCTGAAACTGGCAAAGCTGTCAGGACGTTTGGGAATGCGCTATGAACATACCTTGCAGGATGTTGAGTACAAACTGGGCCGTGGCGATGACTTTACGAAGCATTTCAACGACTTCGTGCCTTCTGCCAGCATCGGCTATAAACTGACGCAGATGTCGAACCTGCGACTGGGTTACGATATGCGCATCTACCGTCCGGGCATCTGGTATCTAAACCCATATGTAGATGACTCCACGCCTTCGAACATCTATCAGGGAAATTCCTTCCTCGAAAGCGAGAAGAATCATGCACTCAGCCTGAGCTATAGTAACTTCACGCCAAAGTTCAATATCAATCTTGCTCTGCGTTATGGATTTACACGAAACAGTATTGAGAGTGTAACAAAACTGATGCCAGATACTCAGATTCCAGGGCTGAAGAATCCAACGGGTAAGGAGGTGTTATATACCACCTACGAGAACATCGGCCATGTTCAAGGAACCTACTTGACCGCCTACGTAAACTGGAATGCCACAAAGAACACCCGTATCTACACGAACAGTCGTCTTTCATATACGGATATGAGCGATGGCGGAACGTTGAAAAATCATGGATGGGACCTGTTTGTATATGGTGGTGCTCAGCAGACTCTGCCCAAGAATTGGCAAGTGTCATTCAATATCTATGCCTATACGCCTCGGGTAACGCTTCAAGGAAGGAGCAGCAGCTTTAGCAACTACTCGTTGGGTATACAAAAGTCATGGCTGAAGAAGCGTCTTAATATGACGCTCTCTGCTACGAATTTCCTGAAGAAGTACAAAGAATTCAACACGAGTATGGATGATAGCTATTTCCACTCAGACAACTGGTCGAAAAGTGTTGTCCAGCGCTTTAGCCTTAGCATCAGCTATCGTATAGGCGAGCTGAAAGCAAGTGTCAGGAAAGCCGAGCGTACCATCACCAATGATGATGTCAAGGGAGGCGGCAATAGTGGCGGTGAAAACAGCGGAAATGCAGATTAAAAACAACAAAATGTCAAGATGGTGCATGGTTTCAAAAAAATATTTGTACCTTTGCACCCCATTTTGCAAAAAAATTAGTCAGAACATAAACAGAAAAGATTGTAATAGCATGATAAAAGCACGCTTATTGTTATGCGTATTGACAGGGCTGCTGGTGTTTTCCGGCTGTTCCAAAGAAGAAGATCATCAGTTTAAGGGCTCTCAGGCTGCTCATGAATTCAGACTGTCGAAAAGCAGCATCAAGACCGGTTATACAGCGGGCTACGAGCATATCTGGTTTTATGCCGATCTGGCCATTACGTGGACGGCGACGACGTCGGCCGACTGGCTCTCGGTATCGCCGACATCGGGCACGGGTGGTAGTACGCTCACCGTGGCCTGGGAGGAGAATCCGGATGCTGCCGACCGCGAGGCAACGGTTACGATTTCGGAAGGTCAGGCAGAACTGACGCTGATTGTCAGGCAAGGTCAGAAACCTGCTGAGCTGGTGAGCACCCGTGCCATTACAGGCAATGGCATAAAAGGCGAAAAGGACTCCGTGGAGTTTGTCTTCGACAGGCCCTTAGGCGCGCTGAATGTTTGGTCGGGCAGCGAGCTTTATTATATAGAAGAGCAGACGGAGAAGATGGATGCCGAGGGGCTTCGCTGGCGAATGCCGTTGAAAATCTCCAAACAGGGAATGGACGTGAAGTTGATGGTAGCCTACAAGTCGGCAAGCGACTGGGTGGAGCATAAGAAAGGGGTGTCTGTTCCTTTCTATCAGAAGAAATACGTGATCACGCAGGAGAATGAGTGGATCACTTATATGACGCTCTCGCTCGACAAGCAGAGTGTCTGGATAGGTATCGACAACTGGGAGCCGGAGAAGAGAAGACTGGTGCAGGTGTCGCTCGACGACATGCAGGAAATCAAGAGCGTGAAAATGCCCTACGCCGTGACGCACCTCTGTATGAATCCGTATAACGGCCTGCTCTACGTGATGGGCGATCAGGAATTCTTCTGCGTGGTAGACCCTGCGAAGGGCGACATTGTGAAGAAGGTTCAGATAGAGACCTCGCCGTATGCCCATCCTCAGTATCCTGAGATCTGTGCCGCTGAGGTGGCGTTTACGAACGTCGGGTTTGGTGTGCTGCGACTCATATCGCCCAGCAGCACAGTCATGGAATGGCGTTATATCGACAGTGCCGACGACGACAAGATCACGCTGAGCGGCTATGACTGGGCGGAA
>JAFZCU010000166.1 GCA_017556145.1 Prevotella sp.
GCATACCTGTTGACTCCCACTTAAGATCAGGGTTTGCCAACTTTGTAGCGTTAAGCATTACATAACCATCCTTAACGTCACCTGTTGAACCGTATGTAGGAACAGCTGTATAAGCACCGAAGCCCATAGCGTTACCAGAGACACCATAACCAGCACGGAGCTTCAAGTTAGAGAAAAGGTTCTGGTTCTTCATGAAGTCTTCCTCTGTGATGTTCCATGCCAAAGAGAGTGATGGGAATGTACCCCACTGATGGCCATCACCGAATACAGAAGAACCGTCACGACGTATAGTTGCCTGAGCCATATACTTACCATTATAAGAATAAGCTACACGACCATAGAATGAAATGTTGCGAATAGTCTCGATAGTACCTGACTCAACCCACTTCATGCCATTCTTCATTTCACCTGCATAAGTGAGGTTGTTCCAACCGATTGTATCATCGAAGAAGTTGTTAACGCGAAGACCGAAACCGTCATTGTTTACCTTCTCTTCCCATGAGTAACCAACCATGAGACTAAGCTTGTGAACATCATTGAAAGTCTTATCGTAGTTGCCGTATGTTTCAAATGTTGTTTCGTGACCGAAGTACGTGCTACGATGTGCTACACCATTGAAATCAGGGCTTGTAGAACCATACTTTTCAATGATCTGAGAGTTGTGTGAGTCGTAAGCGCTATATGTACGCTGGTATGTATTATAAGAGAAGTTTGCATTCCATGTGAAGCCCTCGCAAATGTTTGCTGTAGCCTTACCGATGAACTGCAAACGCTTCCACTCAGTCTGTGACTTGTTCTCGTTGATGAGTGAGAGTGGGTTGTAGTTGTTTGAACCATCACCCTTTGTCCAGTTGCCATTAGCATCTGTTGTAGAGAGTGTTGGGTTGAAGTAGTTCATAGCGTCAAGAACTGAACGACCTTCGTCACCCATTGGAACACCAACATTCTTACCTATCATACCGTTGATACTTACAGAAATGTCAAGACGATCCTTGAGAACCTTTGTAGAAATGAGTGAACGGAGGTTAGCGCGCTGGTTCTCAGAACCAACAACAACACCTTGACGGTTTGCATAGTTTACGCTGGCCATGTACTTGGTCTTGTCAGAACCACCATTGATACCTACGTTATGATTGTGGCTGACACCTGTACGGAGCACTTCATCCTGCCAATCTGTATTGCCATTGCCATCATACATGTAGTTGATGTTGTTCTTCTTTACATAGTTGCGGATATCGTTAGCAGAAGCCATGTCGAGAGTATTGAGAACATTGTCGAAAGCCACATAACCGTTATAGCTTACATTGGTGCGCTCGCTCTTGCCACCGCTCTTAGTAGTGATGATGATCACACCGTTGGCTGCCTTAGAACCGTAGATAGCGGTTGCTGTGGCATCGCGGAGCACGTCGATACTCTCGATATCATCGGGAGCCACCATCGAGATGTCAACACCGGGAATACCGTCTACTACATAGTAAGGTGACATGGCACCTGAACGCAGTGAAGAGGCACCACGCAGGGTGATGGAAGGAGAACCGTTGGGGTCGCCTGAAGAGGTCACAACCAAACCAGCCACCTTTCCTTGCAGCATCGAGGCAGGATCGGTGAACACACCTCGGTTCAGGTCTTCGGCCTTCACGGTGGTGATAGATGATGTCACATCCTTACGGCGCATCGTACCATAACCGACAACCACCACTTCGTTAAGCACTTTGTTGTCTTCCTCGAGAGTCACCTTCATGCCGTCGGCAGCAGCCAACGTCTGAGGCACGTAGCCGATGTACGAGAAAGCCAATTGGGCTCCCGATTTGACTGTCAGTGTGAAGTTTCCATCAAAGTCAGTCACAACACCGTTAGTAGTTCCAACCTCCAAGACGCTTACGCCGATCAGAGGCTCACCCGTTGCATCCAGTACAGATCCTGATACCTTTTGCTGGGCCATCATCACTGTACTGCACAACAAAAAGAAGGCGAAGAACAATGTCTTCTGCATTCCTTGTTTCAGACTTAGAATCTTTTGCATAGAATTAATAATTAGTTGTTAGGAAAAAAAATATATTAATCAAATATTATCTCAGCATGCTCAGTGATTACGGGAACCTTCGCCTTCATCAGCTCATCGGCACTCACCTGAATAAAGCCCTCACCCTTGCAAGGACGTTTGTCCATTATGAAGGAGTCAGGAGTCAAGAGTCGGGAGTCAGTAGGATTCAGTTTTACACGCACATTATTAAAATAAATGTCCTTCACCTTTCCTGGTACGTCGCCACCCACAAAACAGCCATTCTCACTCAGGGCGGTGATGTTGTTAAAGTAAATACGACTTACCTCCCCGCAGCGACCCTCTATTTGACCTTTGGGGAATCGCCAGTTGGCATCCTTGTGGTTGCCGTTGGCACGAGGGTACGATGTCACATAGATCGGCTCTGCCTTACCCCACCACACATCGCTCCACAGCCGACAGTCGAGCTGGATATTCGAGAACACCACATCCGTCACCGTTCCCTCATCGCGGTTCTGAATGCCCAGACCACGGTTAGAACCTGTAATGATGCAGTTGTCGAACACCACATTATAGATGGAGTCCATATTTTCGCTGCCAATCTTGATGGCACACGAACGAGAAGACATCACACAATTGGTCACCACAATGTCGTGACACGGGCCGTACTGTTCAAACTCCCGACGGTTCTTCAGACAAATACAGTCGTCGCCTGATGTGATATGACAATTGGCAATACGTACGTTTTTCGAGTGGTCGAGATCGATGCCGTCGCCATTGCGGATCTTCAGGTTATTAAGCAGATTGATACCATCGATGACAGCCTCATTGCACCCAATCAGATGCACCGTCCAATAGGCGCCTTCCTTAATGGTTACGTCACGGATAGTAAGATTGGTTACATTCGTCAAGGTCAGCACATGCGGCCGGGGATCAAACGTCTGGTCTGCAAGGGGCTTCAACTCATACGAGTCCTCCAATTCGGCTCCCATAAAGGCGATACCATTGCCATGAATAATTCCTTTACCAGTGATACTGATATTTTCAGCATCCTTAGCCCAGAGCCACAGCATACCCTCACCACGATTCTCGCCAAAGGCACTCAGATGATATATCCTCTCGTCAGGATTAGCTTTCAGCATGGCAGTGGCCTCCAAATGAAGTTCCACGTTACTTTTCAGTTCGACGGGACCAGACAGGAACACATGATTGCGGGGCACCAGCACCACACCGCCACCCTCAGCAGAACAACGGTCAATCGCCTTCTGTATGGCAACAGCATCATCTGTCACACCATCACCCTTGGCACCGAAAGTCTGTATATTATAGCAGTTTTGAGCTGAAAGGCCTATTGCCATCCAAGTCAGGAAAACCGTCAAGAAGGTCCTTATCTTCATTTCAAGTTAGCGGGTATAGTTAGAATTTGGGTACAAAGATATAAAAATTCTGTAAATATACAAAACTTTTTCCAATTTTTTATTCTCCAAATTGTACTTATAACACTATCGGACACTTCATGTTCCATATAAGAACCGTAAGAGGTTTAAATCAACCTATCATGCCAAAATTGCATTTTTTTGCGTTTTCCTTTGGATATTCGGATAAAAATACATAATTTTGCAGCCGTTTAAACGATAAGTTAGTAATAAACCTTATAAATATGGCTGAAAAATTAGAAGTGAAGGAGCTGGACCAGGTTGTTGTCCGCTTCTCAGGTGACTCCGGCGACGGTATGCAGCTCGCAGGAAACATCTTCTCAACGGTTAGTGCCACCGTTGGTAACGGCATCTCGACATTCCCCGACTATCCCGCTGACATCCGAGCCCCGCAAGGCTCGCTCACAGGTGTGTCGGGTTTCCAGGTTCACATCGGCGCAGGAAAGGTTTATACCCCTGGCGACAAGTGCGACGTACTGGTGGCAATGAACGCTGCTGCGCTGAAAACACAGTACCGCTATGCCAAACCGGGCGCAACCATCATTATCGACACAGACTCCTTTGGCCCGAAAGACTTGGAGAAGGCTCAGTTTACCACCCCCGACTATTTGGGCGAGATGGGCATCGACCCCGATCGTGTCATCCAGTGCCCGCTTACTACGATGGTGAAAGACTGTCTGGCTGATTCAGGCATGGACATGAAGGCTATGATGAAGTGCCGCAACATGTTTGCGCTGGGTCTCGTTTGCTGGCTCTTCGACCGCGACCTGAACCTCGTAGCCAACTTCCTGAAGGATAAGTTCGCCAAGAAGCCCGCCATCGCAGAGGCTAACATCAAAGTGATTCAGGCAGGATACGACTACGGACATAACACGCACTCTTCGACCGTCAACGTCTATCGTGTGGAATCGAAGGAAAAGGAGCCTGGACGCTATATGGATATCACCGGTAACAAGGCTACGGCCTATGGTTTCATTGCCGCTGCTGAGAAGGCCGGTCTGAAACTCTATTTAGGCTCCTATCCTATCACCCCTGCCACCGACGTGCTCCATGAGCTGTCGAAACACAAGTCCTGCGGTGTCATCACCGTTCAGTGCGAGGACGAGATTGCTGGTTGTTCTTCGGCTCTGGGCGCTTCGTTCGCTGGTGCGCTGGGTGTCACCTCTACTTCTGGCCCTGGTATCTGTCTGAAGTCGGAGGCCATGAACCTCGCTGTGATCATGGAGTTGCCACTCGTGGTGCTCGACGTACAGCGTGGTGGTCCTGCTACGGGACTTCCCACAAAATCTGAACAGACAGACCTGTTGCAGGCCCTCTTCGGCCGTAACGGTGAAAGTCCCATGCCCGTGATGGCTGCCACCAGTCCTACCGACTGCTTCGATGCCGCTTACCAGGCCTGTAAGATTGCCCTCGAGCACATGACACCAGTCGTGTTGCTCACCGATGCTTTCGTGGCCAATGGTTCAGGTGCCTTCAAGCTGCCCGACATGGCCAAGCTCGACCCCATCAACCCGCCGTATGTTCCTGAGGAACTGAAGGGCAAATGGACACCATATATGCGTGCTGAGAACGGCACCCGCTACTGGGCTGTGCCTGGTCGTGAGGGCTTCACTCATATCCTCGGTGGACTGGAGAAGGATTCTAATACGGGTGCCATCTCTACTAACCCCGAGAACCACGACCTGATGACACGTCTGCGCCAGCAGAAGATTGCCAACATTCAGGTGCCCGATCTCGAAGTCGATGGCGACAACGATGCCGACCTGCTGATTGTAGGCTTCGGTTCTACCTATGGTCATCTGCGCTCAGCTATGGACGAGCTCCGTCAGAAGGGCTATAAGGTGGCTCAGACGCACTTCAAGTACCTGAACCCACTGCCTAAGAACACCGCAGAGGTACTCTCTAAGTTCAAGAAGGTGGTTGTGGCCGAGCAGAACATGGGTCAGCTCGCTGCTTACCTCCGCATGAAGGTCGACAACTTCGTTCCCTTCCAATTCAACCAGGTCAAGGGCCAGCCCTTCGTCGTAGAAGAGTTAGTGAACGCATTCGAGGACATTTTAAAGAAGTAAAGAGTTATGGAATATACAGCACAAGATTTCAAGAAAGGCCAGCCTCGTTGGTGCCCGGGTTGTGGCGACCACTTCTTCCTGGCTTCACTCCATAAGGCTATGGCTGAAATTGGCGTAGCCCCTGAGAACATCGCAGTCATCTCCGGTATCGGTTGTTCCAGCCGTCTGCCCCACTACATGGCTACCTATGGTATGAACACCATCCACGGTCGTGCCGCTGCCATCGCAACAGGCGCCAAGGTGGCTAATCCCAACCTCACCGTCTGGCAGGTATCCGGCGACGGCGACGGACTGGCCATTGGTGGTAACCACTTCATCCACGCCAACCGTCGTAACATCGACCTCAACATGATTCTGCTCAACAACCGCATCTACGGTCTGACCAAGGGTCAGTACTCACCCACTTCGCCCCGTGGTTTCGTCTCAAAGTCGAGCCCTTACGGCACCGTTGAAGATCCGTTCCGTCCTGCCGAACTCTGCTTCGGTGCCCGCGGACATTTCTTTGCCCGTTGCGTGGCTACCGATGCCAAAGGAACCGTTGAGGTGCTGAAGGCTGCCTATGAGCATAAGGGCGCCAGTGTCACTGAGGTATTGCAGAACTGTGTTATCTTCAATGACCACTGCCACGATGTGGTATATAACAATGAGGGTCGTAAAAAGAACGCCATCTACGTGCGTCACGGCGAAAAACTCGTTTTCGGCGAGAATAATGAGTTCGGACTTGTACAGCAGGGTTTCGGCCTGAAGGTCGTAGAAATCGGAAAGGATGGCTATACCCTCGATGATGTACTCGTTCACGATGCCCACTGCGAGGACAACACCCTACAGTTGAAGCTCGCTATGATGACACCCGAGGATGGTTTCCCCATCGCCCTTGGTGTGATCCGCGACGTGGAGGCTCCCACCTACAACGATGCCGTACACGCTCAGTTGGCTGAAGTCTCCGCTCAGAAGAAATACCACAATTTCGCTGAGCTCCTCGAAACCAACGACATCTGGGAGGTAAAGTGAAATGATTTGACATAAAAAAGGGAGAACTCGTCGATGAGTTCTCCCTTTTTTATTGCTATTTCACGCGTTTGCGGGTGCGGGTGACGCCGTTGTTGTCCTTATACTGCTCGATGACAAGGCCTTTGCTGGAAGTACTGGAGAGGCGACGGCCATTGAGGTCATAACGTGCCGAAGGCTCAGTAGTTGCGTCAGGAATGGAAGTAATACCGCTGGGGGCTGTCTCAAAGAACTGCCAGGCGTCGAACTGCACGCCATCAGCCTGAGTGAACACAATGAAGAAGAGGTTCTTGGTGCCCTTGAATACGGTAGGATCGACTTCAAACACATGGTCTTCCATTGTCGTAGAGGATGAGGAGAATTCTATCGTAGCAATGGGTTTCTGATTCTTGCCTAACCTGAATTCAACGGTGCCGCTACCCTTGGCCCTGAGGACAAACGTCCTGGCTCCATTCTCACCGAAATCGACATTGCGCACGGCTGTCCACGAAAGGGGTGCCATCTTGATATACATATTCTCGGACGCATCGTTGCCCATCGTGTTCTTCGAGGTGATGGTCTTGATGTTCTTGAAGTCCTCGTAGTTGACACCACCGCAGGAGGCCATGGTCTCTGCCTGCTGGAGCTGGTAGGGGTCCAAAGGCTTGATCGGGGTGACACCCGTGTTGCTCAGGTCCACCTTGTTGATGGTCTGCGTGGCTTCGTCGACAGTGGCTTTGGCGACGCAGATGGAACGATAGGTTGACGCATTGGCATCAACGCCGTTATTATCCTTCATGCCCTGTAACAAAGAACCATTGTGGAAGATGTGGTAATAATTGCCCTGATATTTGTGCAGGTGGGAATGATTGTTTGGCGAAGAGCCGGGATGTGGACCATAGACGCCCTTGTATTTCCAGGAGTCAGGTTGCATCGGAGTGTCGGAGACCATATAGCACATGGTACAGGTTTCGGGCTTCGAAACGCTGATGCCCTGTTCCTGCTTGTATTTATTCCAATCAGCATCGCTACGATTTGCCCAGTTAGAGCAATAGGTGTAGACAAACTTGCCATCCATAATATTCAGCTCGCTGGCCTCGAAGTGATAGGGAGCCGGAATCTTGACAGCACTGCCATCGAGTTCGACCATCGAGGGCTTCAGCTTCACGATTCGGGCATTATTGGGCTGGAGGTTATTGCCTTGATCATTGGGGTCACCACCACCAAAGGAAAGCCAGCCTGTGCCGTTCTCGTCGATCACCACACCCGGGTCAAAGATCCAGTTGCAAGGCAGTGCGCCTGGGGTATCCCGATTGATCAGGGATGCTTTCAGAGGCGATGTAAAAGGACCTACTGGAGAATTGGCCTTCAGCACACCGACGCCATGGCTGGTGTTGGCAAAGTAAAGGAAAAACTCCTCCTTGCCATCTTCTGTGGTGCGCCAGGTGACGGAGGGTGCCCATGAGTTCATAAAGCCCTTGTACCAAGGATTTCCCGTCCACGAGGAACAGAGCTTGGCCACATCGATGGTGCCATGGAAGGTCCAGTTCACCATGTCGTCGGTAGAAAAGACCACCAGCGACTTGATGTCGCCATAGCCGTTCTCACCCTTCTTGCCGTTCTTAATGAACTGCTGGTGGTCGTTGGAACCATAAACATACAGACGGCCATTATACTCAAGGGCAGTGGGGTCTGCACAGAATACGCAACCGCTGATAGGGTTAACCGAACCCGGTTTCTTAAAATTGACGGCAGCGTCGTACTGGGCGTTTAACTTGAGGCTCATGGCCATTAGAATAACTAAAGTAATGATTTGTTTCATATTTGTTCTATTTGATTGGTGTGCAAAGGTAAGCATAATTCTTTGAATAGCCAAATCTTTTTCAAATATTTGCAAACTCCACTTAACAATCACCCCTGACACTCATGGCTTTAGGAGATTTTTCGTGTATTTATACACTCATTATCCGAAAATTAGTTTGTCGTTTATAGTTAATAGTTTATCGTTTTTTGTAACTTTGCACCCGTTTTCGAATAATTAATATAAATCAATTGATATGTTTCATATTTACGAAGGCTTCCATCTGGTAGAGACGTACCACAAGATGCGTCACCAGCGGAAGTATCATCCGGAAGACGGCACCAAGCGTGTCATTAAAATCGCCATTGTGGCATTAGTAACGCTCCTACTCTGGAACATCCCAACCGAATGGTATGGTATCCAGAACCTCACTGTCATTCAGCAGCGCGTGATAGCTATCTTCGCATTCGCCACACTGATGTGGATTCTTGAAATCGTCAGCTCATGGGCCACATCGATTGCCATCATGGTGCTGATGTTATTGTTCTGTTCCGACAGCGGTATAGCGCCGATGGTGAACCAAGATGTAGTGGGTTCAGTCCTTTCTCACAAAGGGATAATGGCCTCGTTTGCCGATCCTGTCATCATGCTGTTCATTGGTGGTTTCGTATTGGCCATCGCCGCCACGAAGACCGGTCTTGACGCGCAGTTGGCGAAGGTGCTACTTAAGCCCTTCGGTACGAAGAGTGAGATGGTGCTACTGGGCTTCCTGCTCATCACGGGCCTTTTCTCGATGTTTGTATCTAACACGGCAACCGCTGCCATGATGCTGACGTTCCTCGCCCCCGTGTTCCGTCAACTCCCCCCCGAGGGTAAAGGCCGCATAGCTCTGGCCATGTCCATCCCTGTAGCCGCCAATCTTGGTGGTATGGGTACACCCATCGGTACGCCTCCCAATACCATTGCTTTAAAGTACCTCAACGACCCTGAGGGTCTGAACCTCGGTCTCGGCTTTGGTCAATGGATGATGTTCATGTTCCCACTGGTCGTCGTGCTGCTGTTCATCAGCTGGCGCATCCTTCTGAAGTTCTTCCCCTTCACACAGAAAACGGTAGAGCTGAAGATTGACGGTGGTATGCAGAAAGGGTTCCAGTCGAAGGTGGTGATTTTCACCTTTATCCTCGCCATCGTCCTCTGGCTTTCCGACCAGTTCACTGGCATCAACGCCAATACGGTGGCTATGATTCCATTCTGTATTTTTGCCCTGACGGGTGTCATCAACAAGCGCGACCTGGAGCAGATCAACTGGAGCGTCATCTGGATGGTAGCCGGTGGTTTTGCCCTTGGTTACGGTCTGAACGCCTCCGGTCTGGCACACAATGCCGTAGAGAGCATCCCCTTCGGCGATCTCCCGCCGCTGCTCATCCTCATCCTTGGCGGTGCCATCTGCTACCTGCTGTCGAACTTCATCTCGAACTCTGCTACGGCAGCCCTGCTGATGCCTATCCTGGCTATCGTCTGTGGAGCTATGGGCGACAAACTCGCACCTATCGGCGGCACGCCTACCGTCCTCATCGGTGTGGCCATCGCAGCATCGAGCGCCATGATCCTCCCCATCTCTACCCCGCCGAATGCCTTGGCCTTCGCTACAGGTTACGTGAAGCAGAACGATATGGCAAAGATGGGTATCCTCATGGGTATCGTCTCGATGGTATTAGGTTTCGGACTGGTTTACCTGATGGGAACACTTCACCTGATCTAAATAAGAAGCCCGCTCGATACTGAGCGGGCTTTTCTTTTATTTATCTGCAATCTTTCTGAAGCTCTGCAGTTTTTCTCCGTAACAGAGGTCGCCACAATCGCCAAAGCCTGGCACAATATACTTATGCTCGTTCATGCCCTGATCGATAGCTGCACACCAGATTGTAGAGCCCTCGGGCAGTGTTTCCTTCACCACTTCAAGCCCCTCAGGAGCCGCAATCACACAACACAAATGTATCTTCTTTGGTTTTCCTGTCTGTAGCAGCGAATCGATGGCTGCAGCCAGACTGCCACCTGTGGCCAACATCGGGTCGACGATTACCAAGGTCTTATTCTTGACACTTTGTGTAGCGATATATTCCGTATGTACGCCCACCTCCGTATGTTCACGGTTGATGTACATCCGAAAGGCTGATACGAAACCATTGTCTGCCTTATCAAACACATTCAGGAATCCTTCGTGGAAGGGCAGTCCTGCACGCAGTACGGTGGCAATGACCAAATCATCCTTTGGCAGGGGGATATCGATCGTACCGAGAGGGGTAGTCACCGTCTTCGGCTTATACTCTAAGGTTTTTGACAGTTCGTAAGCCATGATCTCGCCGATGCGCTTGATGTTGTGACGGAAGAGAAGACGGTTACGCTGATAGTTCTTGTCACGCAACTCCGACATAAACTGATTGAGAATCGAGTTGCTCTTGCTGAAATCAATAATTTCCATAAGCTTTGGGTTCTTAGATTCGTTCATGCAATGCCACGGAGTTGCTGACGTACAGCCTTCCGCGCAGCTCCCAAACGATGCTCCACGCTCTTATAGCCCTCGCCTAAATACTCGGAGATATCAGCGACCTTCATACCACCATAGATATGCAGGCGGTAGACTTCCCGACAGTTCTCCGGCACACGGGCCAGACCACGCTCCAACTGCTCCGTAATATCGCGGATACTCAGTATGGACTCGGCAGATTCATCGATGGAATCGGTGTTTTTCAGATAATGCTCGTACGCCTCGAAATGAGTACGACGGCGATAGAAATCGGCTATCAGGTTGCGTGTTGTCGTATAGACCAAGGCTGGCAAGGTGATATCGGTAATCATCTTGTCGGAGGTCAGAAGGCGAAGGAACACGTTCTGCACGAGATCCTCCGCTTCGACCGAATTGCCGAGACGGCTGCTGACGTATGCCAGCAGCTCGTCACGGTGAGTAACGTAATAATTGGTTAAAGTTAGAAATTTATTCATCGATCATCTGATCATTCATTCACAACCTTCTGAATGGTACCATCCTCATTGTAGAACAGGCGCTGTACCTTAAGGGAGCGCAGATGGGTGATATCATTTGAAGGTACACAGTCGTGATAGAACAAGAACCACTCGCCCTTATACTGCACAATGCTGTGATGTGTGGTCCAGCCTACGACGGGATCGAGGATGACGCCCTGATAGGTGAAGGGGCCATAAGGATTGTCGCCGATAGCATAGCAGAGCATGTGGCTGTCGCCTGTGGAGTAGCTGAAGTAGTACTTGCCGTTATACTTGTGCATCCATGAAGCCTCGAAGAAACGATGGGGATCGCCGGCTTTCAGAGGCTGGCCGTCCTTGTCGAGGACTACCACACTACGAGGTGCCTCAGCAAACTGCAGCACATCGTCGCTCATCTTTACCACAAAGCTTGATAAAGCAGGAATGTCGGCAGGCGCAAAGAGCTGTGTCTTCTTATCAGCAGCAGGACCGAGGTCAACACCTTCCTTCACCAACTTCTGAGGAGCCTGATACCACTGGAGCTGGCCACCCCAAAGTCCACCGAAATAGGTGTAGATCTGTCCGTCGTCATCCTTGAACACACTGGGATCGATGCTGAAAGAGCCACGGATGGGATGCTCCTGGGGAATGAACGGGCCCTCTGGCTTATCGGCGATGGCCACACCCAAATGGAACACACCGTTGTAGTCCTTTGCAGAGAAGATGAGGAAGTACTTGCCGTCTTTCTCAACGACATCGTTGTCCCACATCTGTTTCTCGGCCCACTTCACCTGGTCAACATGCAAAATCATGCCATGATCGGTAATCTCGCCATTCTCAACATCCTCCATCGAGATAACATGATAGTCCTTCATCTGGAAGTGACCGCCATCATCATCAAAGGCAGCACCTGCCTCCCAGTCGTGAGAGGGATATACATAGAGTTTACCGTTAAATACATTAGCAGACGGGTCTGCGTAATAGTCTTTCGGATAAAGATAACGTGGTTTCATTTGCTTTGGATTTTTAAATTTTTAACTTAATGTATCTTCTTTATCAGCATTCCGCCGACGTGCAGCCAGCTCAGCCTGCATATTCTCATTATATTCCTTGGTGATGGGGTAGAGATAGAGTGCAGCGATGCCTACGCAGAACAGCAGGGCAGGCACGATGCTCGACACCAGACGGATACCCTCCATCGCACTCTCGTTCTGGATCGACACACTGCCAGGCTGATAACCGAAGGCAGAGATTATCACACCGGCCACAGCACCACCAAGACCTAAACCAACCTTCAAGGCCACTGTGATGCCTGCAAAGCAGAAACCCGTGGCACGACGGTAGTTCTCATACTCGATATGATCGGCCACATCAGCTATCATTGCCCAGAGCAATGGGATGGTGGGCGCATAGCTCAACGACTTCATGATGTTCAGCACAAACAGTAAGCCTACATCCGTAGGCGACGGCAGATAGAACAAGAAGGTAAAGAAAGCCGTCAGCGTCAGACAGACAATGAACACCTTCTTCTTACCATATTTGTTGGCCAGATAGCGCGACAACAATATGACTCCGAGGAACTGCACCACCGCAGCTACAACATTAAAGAAAGAGAAGCCCACGGCATAGGAATCCTCGATGGAATCGACCAATTTGAATACACGGAGGAAGTCGAAGAGCGACTTCTGGTCGACGTTGTACTGGAAATAGAAGCTCATAGCAGAGCTCCACATCGCGAGCGTGATGAACAATGCAAAGGTCAGCAGGAACAATGCCGACCAAGGGATGTCGGAAATGGTGCTCTTGATATCCTCCTTAATGCTCATTTCCTGACGGGGAGGCGGCTGGATACGCTCACGGCTGACGGAGAAGGCAATTATGAAAAAGACGATGGCGACACAAGCGAAGATAGCAATGGTGCACAACCATCCATGCTGGGCATTGTCGTGCCCGAAGCGGTTTACCATCGGCAACGTCAGACCCTGCACCACAAACTGGGCAATGGTCACCGCTATAAACCGGATGGTCGTGATACTTGTACGCTCCTTGATGTCGCTCGTCATCACACCGCCCAAAGAGGTATACGGCGTGTTATTCGATGAATACGCCGCCATCAGCAGTACATAGGATATGGTGGCATAGACGGCCACCATTGCCTTGTCCTCGATACCAGGATTGTAGTAAGCGAGGATATAGAACACACAGAAAGGCAGGGCTGTCCATAGGATCCATGGACGGAACTTACCCCAGCGCGACTTTGTGCGGTCTGACAGAAGACCTATCGTAGGATCGACAAGAATCGATGAAACACTGCCGATCATCAGGATGCTGCCCGCCACAGTTCCGTCAAGTCCGAAAACATCGGTGTAAAACTTCAACTGGAACATCACCATCATCTGGAACACGAGGTTAGCGGCTGCGTCTCCAAGGGAGTAGCCCACTTTCTCGCCAAATGATACCTTTTGAGTGAAGTTTCGTTTCATGCCGCAAAGTTACGTACTAATAAGAAATTAGACGTTTTCATTTGTCACAGATGCTTTATGCTATGTTTCATTTGACAAGAAAAGATGAAAAAATACCGAAGAAACCGATTATTTTTTTTATATTTGCAGCATGAATCTTAGGAAACTATTTATCATACTACTTGCCGTCACCTGCGTTTCATTCACGGCAAGCGCAACGGTCAGACTGCCCCAACTGTTTCAGTCGGGCATGGTTATGCAACGTGGAAAACCCATTCCTGTCTGGGGATGGGCCGATAAGGGAGAACAGGTTACCGTCACTTTCCAGAAGAAGACCTATACCACCACCACCGATGACCAGGGTCACTGGCGCATCGACCTGCCCAAGATGAAGGCAGGTGGCCCGTTTCAAATGTCAATTAATCAATTGACAATTGACAACATCCTTATCGGTGACGTGTGGCTGCTGTCGGGACAATCGAATATCGACGTGACCATCGAGCGCGTCTATCCGCAGTATGTCAATGAGATCGACCAGTTCGACAACAACCAGATCCGCCTGTTTCGTGTGCAGAACGAAACAGCCACCCATGGGGTGAAAGACGATATCCGTCCTACGAACATCAACTGGAAGCCGCTCACCAAGCAGAACGCGTGGCTCTTCTCTGCCGTAGGCTCCTTCCTCGGTAAACGGATGTTTGAGAAGAACAAGGTGCCCCAGGGCATCATTGTCAACAGCTGGGGCGGCACACCCATCGAGGCGTGGATATCAATGGATTCTCTAATGACGGACTATCCCATGTTGGTAAAGAAAATCGCATTCTTCCAAAACGACAACTACGTGAAAGCACAGATGCAAGCCAATGGTGAAGCCAACAGGCGATGGAATGAACTGTTGAACAAGATAGACCTAGCCCTGTCATATCAACTTCCCACCTATCGGGATGCCGACTGGCAGACCATCAACCAGGACGATTGGAGTTGGCGGGGTACTGGTACTGTATGGCTCCGGCAGCATATTAATATAGATAAGGTACACGCGGGAAAGCCCGCCCGTCTGTTGCTGGGCACCCTCTACGATCAGGATGTCACCTATCTGAACGGCAAGCAGATCGGACAGACCGGATATCAGTATCCCCCGCGCCGCTATGACATCCCCGAGGGTCTGCTCCAGGAGGGCGACAACGTGATTGCCATCCGTTTCATCAACAAGAACGGGGCCGTTCACTTCATCCCTCAGAAGCCCTACATGATCTGTTTCGGCGATGACCGTTTCTCTCAGAACCCCATGCCGAAGGATGTCATTCCCCTCGGCAAGGATTGGAAGATGCATATCGGCGCAGAGATGCCCCCCTGCCCCGGTGGCGATGTGTCGCTCCAGAACCAGCCCACCACGCTCTATAATGCCGTACTCTATCCTCTGGCCCCCTACGCCATCAGCGGTATCGTCTGGTATCAGGGCGAGTCGAACACGGGCAATCCTGCGCCCTACGCCGACTACCTGAAAAAACTGATGGGCTGTTGGCGCGACCGCTGGCAGGACCAGCAGATACCTTTCTGCATCGTACAACTGGCCAATTATGACGGTCGTCAGCAGACAGGCTTCCCACGCCCCATCGTCTATCCCACGGAACCCACCAATAGCGGATGGGCACAGTTGCGTGAGGCCCAGCGCACGGCAGCCAAGGCAGACCCCTACGCAGAATTGGCCGTCATCAACGACCTGGGCGAGACCGTCGACATCCATCCCCTCCGTAAGAAAGAGGTGGCCGAACGCATCGGTCTCTGCTTCGACCGTCTTGTCTTCCATCAGAAGGTGAACCTCTCGCCTGAAGTCATTTCTGCCGATTTCATCGATGGAAAACTAATCCTCACCCTCGACCAACCCGTAGAGTCTGGCACGCTTCAGGAGTTTGAGATTGCCGGTTCTGATGGCAAATTCCACAATGCCGAAGCCACCGCTGAGGGTCATAAGATTTCTCTCACCTCTGACCTCTCACCTCTCAAGGTGCGTTACGCCTGGAAAGATGATCCCAAAGCCAATGTCCGTTCACTCAGCGGACTCCCCATGTCATCATTCGAATTTAATATCAACAAATAATTAATCACATTAAATTATGTCAACTATCAACGAAACAAAGGGCTTTTACAAGCTTTCATGGCTCCAGCGCATCGGCTTCGGCTCCGGTGACCTGGCGCAAAATCTGATTTTCCAGGTAATCTGTACTTACCTGCTGTTCTTCTACACCGACATCTATGGACTGTCGCCATCGGCAGTGGCTGTGATGTTCCTGGTGGGTAATGTGGCTAACGTCATCTGGGATCCCATTGTGGGCGCGCTCATCGACAAGAGCAACCCCCGCTACGGAAAATACCGCTCCTATCTGCTGTATGTGGGTATTCCGCTTTCGGGCTTCGCCATCCTGTGCTTCTACAATGGCTTTGCACCGTCGATGATCTACGCCTACGTCACCTACATCTCCATGCAGCTGCTCTATACGTTTATCAACGTACCTTACGGCGCCTTGAACTCCTCGCTGACCCGCGACACCGAAGAAATCACCATTCTGACATCTGTACGTATGTTCATGGCCAATCTCGGTGGTCTGGCCGTCAACTCTGGTCTGCCCCTGTTCATCGCCCTGATTGCCGGCGCACCGTCCGACAGTCTTCCGAAAGACTCCGGCGCATGGTTCACCACGATGACCATCTACGCCATCGTCGGCTTCTGCCTGCTCATGTTCTGCTTCTCTCAGTGTAAGGAGCGCGTGGTGATGGATGCCGCAGCCACAGAGACCGTGAAGGTCAGCGACCTGTGGATGGAGTTCATGCGCAACCGTCCCTTGCGCGTGCTCGCCTTCTTCTTCATTACCGCCTTCGCCATGATGTCGGTCGGTAATGCCGCTGGTGCTTATTTCATGAACAGCAATCTGCACGGTTCGGCTCAGGAACTGTCCATCTTCATGGCATTGGGCTCTATTCCCGCATTCATCTTCATGCCGCTGGTGCCCTGGTTCAAGCGCATGGTCGGCAAGAAGAACATGTTCTATCTCTTCCTTGGTGCCGCCATCATCGGTATGGCAATGCTCTATTTCATTTCAAAGATGGAGAGCCCCAACATGATGTGGATCTATATTGCGCAGTTTATCAAGAGCACCGGTGTCATTGTGGCTACGGGTTATATGTGGGCTCTGGTTCCTGAGGTCATCTCCTATGGTGAGTACACCACCGGCCGCCGCATCTCCGGCATCGTCAATGCCTTGACAGGCTTGTTCTTCAAGGCTGGTATGACCTTTGGAAGCATTGTCGGTCCTGCTGTACTGGCCTACGTCGCCTACGATCCCGAGGTCATCGACCAGACGCCTCTGGCCGAAGAAGGTATCCTGTGGCTGGTCTGCGTCATCCCCGCCATCCTGCTCGGCCTCGCCATCTTCATCATCTCGAAGTATGAGCTGACCGACGAGGTAATCGACGACATCAACAAGAAGATCGAGGAGCGCAGTAAAGACGAATAATAAAAGAAAATAGACACTTTTCTATGTATACGAAAGGCTCGTAGTTTCTGCGAGCCTTTTGCATCTGTCCCCTTAACGTTATCAGCAGTCGAAGCGGATCTTACGCAAGGTAATAAGAGACGACGAGATAGGCTGTCAGTTCTGTGAGCAGGAAGAGGGCGCCACAACAGTCGCCTGTGTAACCTCGCAGCCGTCGCCAGATGAAGAGGTAGAGGAAATACATCGTCAGGCAAGGCAGGAAGATAAGCGCGCTCCAATCAATTCGCCCCTGCATCCACCAGAGATAGAGGCCGATGGGCAGCAGACCTTGTATGGCGAGACCAATACCTGCAGCCGCAGAGAACTTACGATAGACTGTCTTGTTCTTGGCCGTCTCTTCTGTGCGGGCATACGGCATCATCTGTATCACCTGGGCGCTCACCATCTTGGCGTATGGGTCAACAGCGAGGATAGCCAGTGCGGCGTCAGCGGGTGCCAGAGAATGGAGGGTAAAGAAAAACAATGCAAAATAGACGATGAGTGACAGCACGCCATAGGTGCCGATATGCGAATCCTTCATGATGTCGAGGATACGCTGACGATTTCGTCCACCGCCTCCGAAGCCATCGAAGAAGTCAGCTAACCCGTCTTCGTGTAGGGCGCCTGTCAACAGCAGCCGACTGACGATGGCCAACACGATGGCAATCTCATAGTTGAACACCATTGAGGTGCCGTAGAGCACCCCCGCCATCACCCCAGCTGTCAGCCAACCTGCCAACGGCCAGAATTCCACGACACCCTGATAGGCCTCTTTCGGTGGCTGGTAGATGCGCCAGAAGGGCAGACGGGTAAAGAAAATCAGCGCCGCCCATAGGCGGTCGTAGAACTTAGAAGTATTTAGTGATATTTCCATTGTCGAAGTTATTCATTTCATTCATCATACGTACGGCAGAGTCGAGGATAGGGAAAGCGCAGAGAGCACCTGTACCCTCGCCTAACCTCAATCCTAATGAGAGTAGTGGTTTGGCACCCATCGCATCGAGCATACGACGATGACCGCTCTCGTCACCACAATGTCCGAAGACCATATAGCTCTGTGCTGTAGGATAGAGCCGGCAGGCGGCAAGCGCACAGGCCGTCATGATGAAACCGTCAACTAATATAATAAGGTGTTGCTCAGCAGCTCGCAACATGGCTCCGATAGCTGCAATCATCTCGAAGCCGCCGAAGTTGCGGAGAGCCGCACACGGGGACAGGAACGCGTGTGATATCTCAGATGTCACATCGTTCCTGTCCCCGTGTGCGATGAATCTTTCCACGGCCCGACGGAGCACTTCGCACTTATGGCGGATGCCTGGGGTGTCAAGTCCGGCACCAGCACCGATGCATTCGTCGAGAGGAATATTGCAGAAGAGACTCATCCAGATGCTTGATGGCGACGTATTGCCGATACCCATCTCGCCGATGCAAAGCACCTGACAACCTTCAGCAATACAGTCATCCACCAACGAAGCACCTACTTCGATAGCCTTGTCAAACTCTTCCTTTGTCATCGCAGGTTCATATAGGAAATTGCGCGTACCTCGCGCTATCTTGCGGTCGATGATAGGCAACGTGGCGGTAGCAAATTTTTCACTATTCACTTTTCCTTTTTCACTTAAAAAGTCGTAATCCACACCCACATCGACGATGCGCAATTTGAAGCCATGCTGACGACAGAACATATTCACACCACCTCCACCACGGGTGAAGTTGATCATCTGCTGCCAAGTGACCTCACGAGGTGACACGCTGACACCCTCGCGCTCAATACCATGATCACCACCCAAGAGCAGATGACAGGGATGAGCCAACGAAGGCGTGAGCGTCTGCTGGATCAGACACACCTGCATCGCCAGTTCCTCCAGCACGCCCAACGACCCTTTAGGCTTATTCAGGTTATCTATCTTATCCTGAATGGCAGCCCTCATTGCCATTCCCGCTGTCGCGCCTACCCGTAGCCTTTCATCAGGCCTTTCTATCTTAAACGCCCTCATACTTCTTAACTCTTACTTCCTACTCGGCGCAGCCGATACATCTTAATTTTAATTCTAAACTCTTAATTCTTAATTTTCACCGCTATTCCGCTCACCATCAGTATCACCTCATCCGCCTTACTGGCCACGTATTGGTTCATCCAGCCCTGAAGGTCTGTGAACTTCCGTTGGACGGCATTTTCGCTCACGCCCCCCATACCAATCTCGTTGGTCACAAAGATATAGGTCGCATCATGAGCCGTAAACTTGTCGAACTCTGCTTTGAGGGCTTCAAGAGCGGTATCTACCTCCTGCATCTCAAAAAAGTAATTGGTACACCAGAGTGTGATACAATCGATGACGGCTACGCGCCCCGTCAGGTCGTGACGGCTCAGCAACATCTCCTCCTCGATGTTCGTCCACTCGGGGCCGCGACGCTCCTGATGTTTCTTCACCCGTTCGCGGAACTCCTCGTCCCACACATGGGCCGTAGCCACATAGACGGGATTCTTGCTCAACGACAGAGCTAGTTCCTCAGCGTAGCGGCTTTTGCCTGAACGGGCGCCACCTGTTATCAATATCACTTTCTTCATCAACTCTAAACTATAAACTTTAAACTATAAACTTTAAACTATAAACTCTAAACTATAAACTCTAAACTATAAACTATAAACAATATAACGATGGCGAGTATTTCTGCCGTACGGTTGATGCGTACTGCCTTCTGCATGTCTGCAGTAGTCAACTCACGGGCATTCTCGCCAATATAGGGTTTGTCGAATAATTCTCCGAAATAATAGTGAGGGCCTCCAAAACGACAGTCGAGGATGCCTGCCAGAGCAGCCTCAGGGTAGCCGCTATTGGGCGAAGCATGGTTGCGCCCGTTACGCCAGACAAAGCCGATAAGCTGCGGTTTGCTGGCTGCAATCACCATCAACAGCGCCGTGATGCGGGCGGGGATATAATTTGCGACATCGTCGATACGGGCAGCCCAACAGCCAAAGTCCTTGTAGCGTTCTGTGCGATAGCCAATCATGGAGTCGAGCGTGTTCACCATCTTATAGGCCACCATCGCAGGCACACCCCCCTATCGCCAACCAGAACAGCGGCGCTATCACGCCATCGCTAAGATTCTCTGCCAACGTCTCCAAGGCCGCCGTACGAACCTCTTGGGCAGATAGTTCTGAGGTGTCGCGTCCTACAATGCGTGCCACTTGTTTCCGGCCTTCATCCAAGGAGCGATCCGCGGCATGGAACACCTCGCGAACCTCAC
>JAFZCU010000167.1 GCA_017556145.1 Prevotella sp.
GTCTGTCTCTCCGACTTTGAGTCGATAGCATTTTTCCTGAATACTATGTGAAAACCGACATCTTTCCCCATAATTGATTACTCTGCGGCGGAAGTACAACGCTCTGCTTCATATCACTTACGTGAGACGAAGCCTATGTCGATGTAAAGTGATATACTCCGTAACATCATGATTATATTCCTCTCTTCTCTTTCTCTTAAACCGAGCACACTCAATCAAGAACGGATGACAGCAATCTATTGTTGGTACAAAATAGACAAACTTAACACGTTTATCTTCAGCACCATTCAATATCTGTGACATAATGAAGTCATTTCTTTCTTCTGCACGTAGTTTATCACCAGTGTCTGCATCATAAACTACAATTACCTTAACATCTTTATCTACTAAGTCCAGTATAGGCCTAGTGCTGGATATGATACCAGGTACTCCATGCGCTATATAGAAATGCAGATTAATTATTCCTCCAAACAGCCCGTTTAAGATGTTTGATAAAATCAGCTCATCAGATGGTCCCTCAACTATAATATATACATGCTTTATCATATAGTGCCTCCTGTCTTTAGTGTTATTTCCGGTTTGACATTATAGAAATACCTAAACTCCTCTGCAGCCTTTCTTAATTTGATTTCTATCGCCTCTTTCATCATAGAATGCTCAATACAAACTTCTAATTCATCATTCTGCCATAGCAATATCGTTTGAGGTGAACAGAAACGAGACAAACCAATAGCGGGGTCTGTATAGCCAGAGCGCGAGAAAATACATCCTATCACATTGGCAGGTCTTTGCATCAACTGATTTCGCATTTTTGCAAATGGTTCAATACTAATACCTTTATTCCAATCCTTACATTCTATAAGTATATGATGATTGGGATAACTAACTGCACCGTCTATCTGTTCTACCACTTCACCGTCCAATTGTACACTATAAGGCCAACGGACTATCGCTCCTTCTATCTGAAAAGCACGGAGTACTACATATTCAAATAGTTTTCCTGCTTCCCATATAGACGACCCAAGTGAACCATCCAAATGACTCCTCCATAGTTTTAGCAAAGTTTCGCCGTCATATTTTTGGATTTCATCTATATATTTCTGTTCAGCTCCCATAACAACCTCCATTCTTCACTCTTCATTATACTCCTTTCACCTGTCGCAGTCTCTCCACATACCACTCCCAGAAATCCCCAAGATGGCCATAGTAGCGATTCTCGTCATCAAACATATCGTCCCACCGGCTGTCATTCTCTGCGAAGTACATATGTTCACCCTGCAGGACTAGGAGGAAGAAGTCGATGTCACTCTTCATATCAGAACTCACATCTGGGCACCCTTTAATCTGAAAGAACACCTCGCGAAGCAAATCGCTGATCAGTTCCAACTTCGGAATGTACGAATCCACATGCCTGAACATCTCTGGCCGACGCTTATCCAGGTCCGATAGCTTCTGGAACAGATAGTAGATATTGGCAAAAGCCTCTTCGTACTTCTCTTCCTGAAACATCTTGTACAATTCCATCGGATAAGGCAACAAACTGTTATATAGTCCCTCCTTATCCTCATCAGTACCCGATTCTTTCCAATCAGCATCAATACGTTCCTTCAGAGTCGGCGTCATATTGATGAACTGATGATGAGCGCAATAAGCCATCAGCCCCAAGACATCCTCATACAAATCACGAGCCTTTCGCCGCCATACGCTCAGAAAATCCGTCAACACCCTGTTGGCCGATTCTATAGCCCTGTCCTTATCTTGCGACTTCTCGGTGCAGTGAAGAAGCCAGTTATAGCACTCATAGTACCCATCTATCTCCCATTCGTTGAGCATTTCCAGATACTCTTCATACCTGTCATTCTCCAGAAACTGGTTATTTACCCAGATGTGGATATACTTGATATGCAGCAGATCAAGACCTTTCATGAGGCTCTTTACTTCATCTTTCGTACTTCTTGCCATACCCAATCTACTCTAACAATTCATCCCAGACCTACTCCGTAAGTTATTCATAAAGTCATCAAATGTATAGCCTTTAGCGACCAATTCTTCATAGCTTTCTTTGAGAATTTCTAATTTCTTTTGATATGCCTCTTTGCCTTCCCAATACTTTTTATCGAACAATTTATCAACATATGGAAATCCTGAAATATCCTCACCTTCACGTACATACATTTTCAAGTCGCTCTTGTAATTGTCTATATCAAATTGGAACGTAAACATACTACGGTCTTTGAGAATATTGTATTCCTTCCCTGCCTGATTACATGCATATTCCTTTAACTCTGCTGTTAAGAATTTTGACATATTCCTAAGAAAAAAAGGACGTGGTTTCATTTCATCCTCAACCATTGCAATACGCAGGGCCTCGCGTTCCTCGTTATATCCAATAGAATGCAATTCTCCCGCAGTCCGGTCTAGCTCTCTCATTTCCAGTTTCACCTGTTCCTGAGCTGGTCCCCATCCATATTTTTCCGATTCGTCAATCACAAATCGTTTTAATAGAGCAAATTCCTCCAACGATATTTCGTTAACAACTTCTCCGTCACAGTCAAAAGTATTATAGTCTTCTCTGTTTATCTGCCATCCTGCATAACTAAAACTCTTTCTGAACTTCGAAACTCCAGCAACTAGGAGCACCACCATATCATTTATGATAATCATATATGGAGAATGTTCCTTCCTTGTTCCGAATACGCCTGAATCACCCTTCTGTAGTCCTTTTGTTCGCCATAAGATATATCCGAAGTCCCCCAAAACAGAATTCCCTTTTTCTATCTCTTCTAGCGTCGTGATATTCTCATCCAATATTCTCCTCATTTCAAACTCATCCTCACCCATTAAGAAGATTGACATCCTTCCCACACACATACGCCAGAATACAGATAGCCAGAAAAGATAAGCCACTCTGGAATTCACCTCTTCATGTTTCCATTCGGCATAATAGGAAGAGTAATACGTTTCTAGAATACCAAACCGATCCTCACACCTTTTGCAGAAAAGATTGTCACAAACTAGGTGATTGGTATTTCCCTCCAATTCCTCATCGGTAAGATCCTCTCCGTGGTCGGCATTTATGGCATCAGGCGAAACTTCAGGGCCATAATATATCATTCTATTGCCAGAATTCAGACCATCACGCATTGCAATCTCCCTATTCCTTCGTCCTTTCCCGTCAAACGAGAACATTCCGTGAATCATGAAATTGGGAGCAAGGTGACTACCTGTCTTATCAGCTTCTGCATTACGGCATAAAGCACACCTGCTATCGTATCTATCGACTATCAATCCAGCCATTTCACAAATTGTTGCTTTGCCATATAAGAATAGCTATTATATACCTACTTTTCCTCCTCATATCGACCTCGGTTTCAACAAATGTCCCCACACACCGCTCCAAAAGGCACTCCACAGGCTCTCTTTGTAGCAGAGGCTATGCTTCCATGCATTCCCACGCCAGCGATGCCACTTGAAAGCAAGACGGGGAAAGAAGGCCGATGGCATCTCTTCAACGCGTTGTGGCCGTAGAATTTCAACCAACACTCGAGTCTTTAACCGCTCATCCACCTCTGCAGGTGGGAACAGGGACGCATCAAAGCCAATATCCTCAACACAAATCGCATTAAACAGATCAAATAGTGGCCTCATACCATGCTCCTCCAACACACCCAGCAGCCAATTCCAGTCCACCTCATCACGATGCTTCCGAACGAAGAACCCCCAGTCTAACAAATTGCGGATCGTAAACTCACCAAAGGCGAAATGCAGCATTCCGTGGCGCAGCAGAAACAGTGCATGCAGATTGGCCGAAGGCAGATACACCCGCTCGCCATGCACCTCCACAGAAAGCGAATCGTCCGCTCCCAACCGCTTCAGCTCCCGTTCCAGTGCCACATGCGATCGGTGATGATGCACATTGATAAAATCATAGTGATTCTCCACCGAAAAGCCCTGCCATTCGAATACAGTATGATGATGATGCGACTGGTCTACTTCCACACCAACCTCACGTTCCAACACCTCGTCCGCTATCCTTTGCTTCCCAAACAGCCAGATGTCGATGTCCCCCATAGGCCGATGCTCAGGTCGAGGCCAGTCCAAAGCACAGGCATAGCCCTTCACAACCATTATCTTCAGCCCATGCTCATTGTAAAAGCCCGCCAGACTTGCCAGAGACCGCAGATAATCCTCAT
The DNA here is from genome assembly GCA_017556145.1 of Prevotella sp. Taxonomy (GTDB): domain Bacteria; phylum Bacteroidota; class Bacteroidia; order Bacteroidales; family Bacteroidaceae; genus Prevotella. The sequence goes on from JAFZCU010000167.1 coordinate 4,194, forward strand.
GCACCGCCTCCATCTGCATCACACCCCCGATCCACTGCAGCTTCACCTCCAAGGGAATCTGCGTAGTCAGTAGTTCTATGCCACTAAGCAGAAAGCCATCCACACCCTGCTCCTCGGCCAGCACTTCGACCGCCTCCCATTCACGCACAGATGGCACCCGTGACAGTCCATCCCGTCTCCCAAGTGCCACCTGCAATAGCTCAAAGAAAAGATTCGTATCCATTCTTGGTCGATTCTCTAATTTCTCAGATTCTTGATCAATTCCTATCTTCTTGTGCTATTTGTGTGACCTATCCTCTAACCATTTATACGCCTCCTTCATCTGCTTCTCAAAGTCCAGCTCCTCGCAGCTCACTTCTATGCATCGGGCCGACATGGCCTGGAAGTCCTCCGCAGGCATGTCGCGCAGGCGCTCGATGTTCGCCCGCAACGCCTGATAATCGCTGGGGGTGCTTGTATATCCGACCTGACGTAAGGCCACGAACTTCGCGCCTTCACCACCGCCACAGAACAAGATAGGCAGACCTTGCGGCAAGATGTCGAACACCTTCGAAGGGAAGGCTCCACGTATGCGAGTGGCCAGCGGCACGATGCTCGCGTCCATCTCGCGCAGACGGGCTGCAATTTCTTCCTTCGGCACAAAACCATGTGCAAAGACATTACAACCCGGATTAGCCGCAATCCATACCTGAATCTCCTCCAGCTGCTTGCCACCGCCAAAAATATGGAACTCCACGCCCATTTCTTTCCAAGGAATGTTCTTCACAATACCGGCCACGTCTTGTGCGACGCCCAGCATACCGCTGAACACCATCCTCAGCGTCTCATTCTTTGCCTTATGTTCTCCAACATTGTATGTTTGAAGGTTCCTATACAAGAATAGCCTCTTATCCTCCTTCCACACATCAGAACCTAACACTTCCTCCGAGTCCGGATCCAATCGCTTATCACCTTTCACATGACCCTTCTCACTTTTTACAGCTACATGATTCAATATCTCCTCGCTCTGCCCGAACACCCCGTCCGCCTTCCAATACAGATACATCTCCAGTTTCTCCATAAACCGATAACTCCGGCTTTCCTTTGTTATCGCCCCCATATCCACCGCCGTCAGCGGCCAGATATCGCTCACATTCAGGATGCACCGCTTGCCGTACAGCCCCTTAAACAGCCGCATAGCACTTGCAGCCACTACCAGCTGCGGTGTCTGAATAATCACAAAGTCGTATTTCCTGATACGACTCCATTTAAAGGCGAACAGCCAGATCATCACTGCAAAGCTGAACATATTCAGCGCCCGAGCCACTGCATGACGGCTCACTGTCGCAAATATCCAATACCTAAACACATCCACGCCATTGCGCACTTCGTGCTTCTTCATGCAGCCCCGATATCCGTCAAAGATACGCCCTTGTGGGTAATTCGGCAGACTCGTCAGTACATCCACCTCACAGCCTTGACGTTTCAAACCTTCGGCCATGTTCGCCAGACGCGAAGGAGCGGCACCGACCTCAGGCCAGTACCGTTCAGCAACCAATAAAACTCTCATTTAATCGTGTATTTCAGTTTTCCATTAAAATGTATCGCCATTACCTTGCAAGGTCTATAGCGATTATACTCTATCGAATATTTCTCCTCCATAATTTCTATCTTCGTTGCACCTTCAATAGCAACCCGACTCTCGTCAGCACTTTCTGCCAGATGCACATAACTCACCGCCTCACCGTCATACCAGTCTTCCACGACAAACCCATCGTTTGTCATCTCAAACCGCCTTTTAACGGGTTTGCTGTATCCGTCGTGTTCAGCAGATATTATTAATGGGTATTTGTGGTAAATTTGTGGTGATTCGTGTTCAAGAAATACCTTTGCGCGTTTTCCGACTCTAAATCCGCCCCATACCTCGCTCGAATCCTTTCCGTCCACGACGACACAATTATGAGCCTTTGACGAACGCTCATACTGCCGTCTCTCATTCTTATTATACGTGCTAATCCCCGTATCAACGACAAACGGTTTCCCGTCAATTCTCAATTCATAATTGAACGTATCGGCATGCGTATGCCCGGGCTGATATGTGGCCGTGATGCTGCCCACATCCACGATGGCCTCCATCCGCTCATTCTTCATCTTCCGATACCCGCACTCCTTCATAGGAATTGCCTCCCACTTGACGTAGAGACGCTTGGCATAGTCAAACAGTTGTTCTGGCATAGGCGCAATCCCGTATGCAGCATCGTTCAGCAAAGGAATACTTCCGTCCTCCCAAATCACACTCTCCAAGTGCCCGAGCATGAGCGAGGCGTACTTTCTCAACTCAACACCATTCACTGCCATCCGTTCCCCGATGTTGATGCAGTCCAGCAATCGATCCAACAATATGCAATGGTACATCGGGCTTTGCTCATAGTGCGCCCCATCCGGCAGAATCTGCTCCTTCAGCTGCCCCAGCAGCAACTGCTTTGCTTCCTTCAATAATCTTTCATCACCAAAGAATGCCGCCCCTATATACAGCGCAAACGCATCCTCCAACAGATGATTTGCCAGCAGATGATACTCCTGTTTCTTCTCCAACAGCCTCTCTTGCGAATACAACGAATCCAACCTATACTTTGTAGCCGTTTCTGGATACTTGCAGAAGAACTTAATCCAATTGATACTCCTCAATGCTATCGGATAGGGATCAAGTCCAACTCTGTTGGAAGGTAGTTCTTCTATGAACTTATCAATCCATTTGCATCCTTCATCAGCGGCCATCCCTTCCTGGTTCAACCAATCAAAGTAATTCTGGTTATACGCCCAGAGCATCCCATTATCCGTGAAATTCCATCCTATATATTCATGTTCCAGATTCAAGAACGTGAACCTATTCCCCCCAAGACTCTTATATCTCGGGATCGGCTCTGTCTTAAACCCGCCCCCCTTCACAGTCGGAGCTTCCATCGCCACATACTTCGGCTTTACCAAGCGATTCTTCACCTGATGAACCACTTGCGTCATCCTCAAATGCCTCACCGTCCGTAATAGCAGAGGAAAATTCATGGAAATTAACGGCTAATTAATGGCAATTCGTGTAAAGAAAAACTACTCAACGTCTATCCAGCGTTTTTCCTTTAAGCTCTGAATGCAAGCAAAGCTTGCCTTAGTAGTATTCACGATACTCTCAAAAGGTATCAGGCTCTCGCCCCCGTTCTGAATCCTCTCATTCAGCCTTCCGAACTCATTCTTCTGGCCCTTGTCCATGCCACCTTTCATCTTGCTGAATCCCTTCACGCCGTAGCCCTCCAGCTTGCGCCAGTTGTCCAGCACCAGCACACGGTTCTGCGAGAACACCTCAACCCTTTCCTTCGGGTACGACTTCGAGCCGTTGGCGAAGTAGTTGATCACCGCATTCGTGCCGTTCTCATACCGCAACAGGATGCTGGCATTGTCCGTGTTCTCCTGCGGATTCTCGCCCATGGCGTTCATGCACACGCTCACCACCTTGCTCCCTGCGAAATACGAGCACAGGTCGATGAAGTGACAAGCCTCGCCAATGATACGGCCACCGCCCACTTCCAGGTCGTGAACCCACACCTCGGGCGGGATAAAGCCCGCATTCATGTTGGCGATGATGTTCTTCGGGCCGTCGCCCACCAGCGATTTCAGTTTCTCGGCAAACGGTGAGAACCTGCGGTTGAAGCCCACCGTCAGCGTCACCCCCTTGGGTGCAGCCTTGTAGGCCTCCACAATCTGCGCCAGTTCCTCCTCGTTCAGGCACAGCGGCTTCTCCACCATCACGCTCTTCCCCGCCTGCAGGGTCTCCAGCACCATCCGTGCGTGCATATTATGCCGCGTGGTGATAATCACCAGCCCCACCTCCGGGTCTTTCAGTATCTCGTGGTAGTCGCTCGTGGCATTCTCAGCCCCCATCTTCTTCGCCACCACCTTGGCCGTCAGTCCGCCCTGACTGGCCACATACTTCACCTGCGCCTTCGCCTTCTTCAGGTTCGGCACCACCGTACTGCTCGTATAATTTCCCGCTCCGATGATACCAATCTTCCCTTTCCCAGGAGTTCCCTCAAAACACTTAACTACGCTACTTGATGAATTCGTGCAATTCGTGTCATTCGTGTTCGTATTATCATCCGGATATTTCAGTATCGAGGCAATCACGCCCTTCTTCCGCATATCCCCGTATATCTTCTCATAGTCCGCCAGATCCACCACTTCCGACACGAGGCAGTCCACATCCAGTCCCCCGTTTCCGATGCTCATCAGTATCGTCTCGAAGTTCCGCTTCTCCGTCCACCTCACATACCCGATCGGGTAGTCGTGGCCCTTGTTCTCATACTCCTCGTCATAGCGTCCAGCGCCATACGAGCAGCTCACCTGGAAACTCAGTTCCTTCTTGTAGAAGTCGTCCCTGCGCATGTTCAGCCCGATCACGCCCACCAGAATGATACGGCCACGCTTGCGGCACATCAGACAGGCATTGTGGATAATCGAATCGTCGTGAGCCGATGCCGTGATGATCACCCCGTCGGCACCGATGCCGTTCGTCAGGCTCTCCACCACCTTCACCTGGTCGTCGCCCTTGGCCGGGTTCACGGGAATCACGCCCCACTTGGCCGCCAAGTCCAGCTTCGCCTGGTCGAACTCCACGCCCACCACACGGCAGCCATTTGCCCGCAGCAGTTGTGCCACCATCAGACCGATCAGACCCAAGCCCACCACTACGATGGTCTCGCCCAGTTCCGGCTTCAGCAGGCGCACCCCTTCCAGACCGATGGAGCCAATCACGGTGAAAGCCGCCTGCTCGTCCGTCACGTTGTCGGGGATCTTCGCCACCAGGTTCTTCGGCACACACACATACTCCGCATGGTTGCCGTTCGAGGCCACACGGTCGCCCACCTGGAACTCCGTCACGCCCTTGCCCACGGCCACCACGCGACCCACGTTGCAGTAGCCCAGCGGCAGCGGCTGTCCCAGTTTGTTGAACACCGCCTCCAGCGTAGGCTGCAGCCCGTCCGTCTTGATCTTGTCCAGCACCTCCTTCACCCTGTCCGGCTGCTGTCGTGCCTTGTCTATCAGGTTCGCCTTGCCAAACTCCACCAGCATACGCTCTGTGCCCAGCGACACCAGTGTGCGAGTGGTTTTAATCAATACACTGCCACTCTTCACCATAGGAGCCGGCACTTCTTCCAGAATGGTAGCACCGGACTTTAAGTCTTGTATTATCTGCTTCATTATTGTATGATTCTATTTATTATACGTAAAATACTTCTTAATTAATGCCTCTTTCTCTTGTGGGTTAGGGTAATTGATAAGCACCGCCTTATATTTTCCTTTGAAAACAAACAAGCTTCCTGCTCCAACCCCAATGATGCCGTGTCGTTTCACAACCTCACCTATATCGTCCAGCGTTCCGGCACCACCAATGACGGTCACGGGGATATTCACCGATTGCTTTACGCTGTCTATCAACTTCATATCAAAACCCTGCATCACTCCGTCATTGTCAATGCTGTTTGTCACCAACTCGCCAGCCCCTCGACGCACCATTTCCTGTGCAAAAGTGACCGGATTCAAACCTGTGGCCTTGGTGCCATTGTAGGTGTATAATTCGTACTTGCCTGTGAACTTCCTTTTATGAACATCCATCACGACCACTACACTTTGGTTCCCGACAGCCTCTGCAATCTCAGTCACCACTTCAGGATGTTCTACAGCCAACGAACTGATGGCGATTTTCTCAACACCATAACTGAAAATACGTCTTGCCTGGTCAGCAGTCTTGATACCTCCTCCATAGCAAAGTGGCATACGACATTCCTTGGCCATCTTTTCTATCAGTTCATAGTTAGGCTCACATCCCTTCACCGATGCGTCAATGTCCAAGACCATCAGTTCGTCCACTTCCTTCTCATTGAAGATTCTCACCGCATTCAACGGGTCTCCTACATACTTGCCTTCTTTGAACTTTACCGTCTTTGTCAAACCTTTGTTGTGTATCAGCAAGCAAGGTATTATTCTGGGATATAACATATCTTAGATATTTGCATAGTTCTGTAACAACCTTACGCCATTCGAATGGCTTTTCTCTGGATGGAACTGTATTCCATAAATGTTCCCGTGTCTCACAGCTGAGTCAAAAGTATGACCATAGTCACTGGTTCCGATCACGTCCTTACGATTGTTACATTTGAAATAATACGAATGAAGAAAATAAAAGCGAGGTGAGGCCGGTAAGCCTGCAAAAATGGGGTCATCCGAGTGTTCCACTGAGTTCCAGCCCATTTCGGGAACAAGAAGGCTCTCCGCATTGAATTTCAAAACTTCTGCATCAAACCATCCCAACCCTGGTTCTTTGCCTTCATCAGAACGCTTCGCCATCATCTGCATACCCACGCAGATTCCTATTACGGGCACATTTTCTTCTAAAACCATCCGGTCAAGTGTTTCACGCATTCCCGACCGATTGAGACAGTTCATGGCATAGTCAAACGAACCTACACCTGGCAATATCAAATGGTCTGCCCCTTTCAGTTCTTCTGCCTGAGTCGCAACCCCTACCTCTATGTTCAGCCTCTTATAGATATTGTAGAATGCCTCTATATTGCCAAGGCCATAATTGACAATCTTAATCATCGCTTTCCTCCTCTTTCCTTACCTGTCAAACGCATCAGCCATGCCCCGAAATCATAAACAAAACCTTCGTTCTTGTAGTCGCGATAGGTCTTTTTAGGCAAACGGAAACATGCTTGCAACTCTTCCACAGTCATATCAAGCTTGTCAGCAACGTACTCAAACTCGTGTTGTATCTCGTTCGGGTCATAATCGGGTTTCTTCAACTCTTCCAGAGCTTCTTCACGTGTCATCTGCCCCGTCAGAATCAGGCTGGAGAACTGCACTTTACGAGTGTCGTAACCGAAACGTTCGGGAAGCCAGTAACTCTCATAGAATCTGGTAAAACGCGACTCAAAATGTTTCTGCGGATAAGGTTGCCAACCAAACTTTTCAGCAAGGGTATTCATGGCATCCTGTTTATTATAAGGCAAATAATCCAAGGGCCTGATCAGTTTGATTCCCTTCACATAAGGAAGCCAGAACTTATGCCAAAGTATATTGGTTTTCGGAAAATTCTTCAATGGAATTGTACCAAACTTCTTGTGAATATCGTGCAATTGCCGTGTATCAGACTGGTAATACATCCACTCCAACGGGTTTCTGACACACTCCGTGCTGTAGTTTCCTCCCGTCAGGATGTACTTCACGTTGTATTTGCTCGCAAACTTATACATCGTTGCAAAGAAGCAATAGTCCTGTGGAGCATCAATTTGGGGAACGCCTGAACGGAAAAATGCCCGCTGCACATCCTTCATTTCCTCCCAGTCTATCACCTCAGTAAATAGATCAAGACCAAGGCCGTCCACAAGCCGCTGGATGTTGTTCACGGCAAGCTGAGTATTCCATCCTGCATCAACATGAAAAACCAGGGGTCTTAACCCTAAAACCTCTTTAGCCAGATAGAGCAGATACGAACTATCCACTCCTCCGCTCATTCCTAGAATACAGTCAAAGTCGTGCTTTTTACCGTCTTCCTTAATTTTCTTTACAATCCTGTCTAATTCCTTTCTACCCTCTTGGTCAGGATGCCAATGAGGTTTAATGTCCTCATCAAAAGTACGACAATGATCACAGACTCCATGTTCGTCAAAGTTTATCTTTGAGTCTGTGGTATCCATTACACACCGAGTACAGCGTTGGTACTCTTTCCCATTCTTGTTCATTTCTTTTTTTGTTATTAGTGTTATACCTCCGGACCTGCCACTAAAAAGATAAAACAGGGGGTTTCCTTCGGTTAATAATTATGGTGACTCCTATTATTCACCGTTTTTCATTATTTCCTTATACGTTTTTCAATACCCAACCATGTGAACAGTTTGATACCAAAGCTGTAAAGTCCGTGCTGGTTCTTAAACTTCTCCGTACACATGGGCATGTCGTGCCATTCCATCAGCTGCTCTTCACTCACTTCCAGTTTGGCTGCCACCTGTTTGAACAAGTCTTTGGCCTCTTCCTCGCTCAATGGCGGCTGCGACAAAATCTCCAAGGCCTTCTCACGAGGCACCTGACCCGTCATCACCAGACTTGACAACTGAGCCCTGCGGGTTTCAAATCCAAAGCGGGTAGGATTCCACCAGCCCTCCAGGAACTTGGTTAACAAATCCTCAAAGTGTTTCTGTCCGTATGCCACATAACCATACTCCTTGGCCATCGTGTCAATCATCTCCTGTTTCGTGAAGTGAACCAGATTCAATGGTTTCACCGTCTTGACTCCCAACACGTATGGAATCCAGAACTTGTGTTTAAAGCCAGAAGTATATGTGTATTTCTTGATGGGAATATCGCTATACTTCTTGCAGACATCCTTGATGAACGTACCGTCACCGGCAAACTCACCATCCTTGAACCACGATTGCGGATTGCTCACAATCTAAACGTGATTTTTTCGTTTTGTCGGGAGATAATTGACGAGAAAAAAAAATTTTTGCTTGGTGACAAATCCGCGTAATAAGCTGATATACTGATTGTTTGCGGTGACCCGACCCTAAAAAGAGAAATGCAGACATAAATGTCATCCCGGAAAAAGGGCTCAAATGAAAGTAATGACATGTGGTTAAAAGTAAACCAAAAAAGTCTGATGAAGTTTGAAGGGGTTTTTACCCGGTTTTCCGGTCATTTTGGCATGTTTTACCTCGGAATTGTGCGTTAAAAATGATTAAACGCAAAAAGTCCGACAGGGGATGCTATGCGCCATAGCGAAAATGGCGGTTTTAAAGGCATTTGGGATAGAAAAAGTAATCTTTCTTAACAAAATAGAGAGATTTGACGATTTTACTTTTACCCATATATGGTTACTTGTAAAATGTCCCATTTTGACGGAAATTCGTCTGAGAAGCCCTGAAAAGGTAAATTTGCAGAAAATTAAAAATTTCAGCGGGTAAAACCGCACCAAAATGAAGTATTATGGCAACAATAAAGTATGAGGTGCTTCGGCACAACATGAGAAAGGACAAGACGTGGAACGTCGTCATTAGGGTCACGCACAAGAGGGTGATGAAGTACATCCCTACTACGGTGTTCGTGACCAGAGACGAGCTGACCTCGTCTTTCAAGATCAAGAACTACGAGAAACTTGAAAAGTGTGAGGACATCCTCCGCATCTACCGCAGGCGTATCGAGGAGGAGAACCTGGAGTTCAACGATATGTCAGCCGATGAACTTGTAAGGAGAATTACGCGCAAGGATATCGTCAAGCCTACTTTCGTTGACTTTGTGGACTACTACCAGAACTGGATTAAGACACATGAGGATGAAATCAAGGGTATGGGCAACTACAAGACTGCCCTCAACTCTTTCATCAGGTTCATGGGGCGTAAGGTCATCGACTGCAACGAGATCACAGTAAGGCTGATGGAGTCCTATGTCCGCTGGCTCGGTGACAGGCATCGTGCGGCCAACCTCTACTGCATCTGCATCAAGCGTGTATTCAATGAGGCCCGTGAGACCTATAATGACAACCTCGAAGGTGAGGAGATCATCAAGCGCTCTCTGGAGTTCTTTGACCCTCCTGTTCATGTCTGTACGGAGAAGCGTGCCATTTCCCTCGAACATCTGAGGGCATTGGCTGCCATTCCTGACGAAGACCGCTCTAATTCCAGCCGTAATGTGGCGCGTGACGTATTCCTTATCTCATTCATGATGATGGGTGCCAACAGCATTGACATCTTTTCCTGCAAATGGGACGGTGAGGGGAACATCACCTATGA
>JAFZCU010000026.1 GCA_017556145.1 Prevotella sp.
AGGAAATCAACCTCGTAGTTATGGTTAGAGGTTTCTGATGGCCAAGTATGGTAGAAAAGTTTATTACCAGTAGCCGTAAGCATTTGCGCAACGATGTTTTCATAAACATAGCCAAGATTAGCGGAGAGCTTGTCGGAAAGCAGTTTCTGGTAGATGACATTCTCCGTAATATCCTTGTCCCAGAAAGCAAGAGTTACGAAAAGTCCCGTATAACCATAAGAAACCGTCGTGGTAGCTTTGACCGCATCAGTACTCATCAAGCATCTTCTGGAGGCGTTTGAGGCGCTCCTGCTTGGTGTTTTGGCGCAGTTTCCTGAGCCACTTCTTCGGCATTAACTTGTTAAAGAGTGCTATGAGATTGATACCGCCGTTGGGATTGGCGGCAGCCAATTGGGCATCAATCTTGTCCATGCGTAGTTTTTTCTTCAGGTCTTCGGAAATCTCTTCGTGCTGACCGTGGCCAAAGACCACCACCTCACGGATATTCAGCAGTTTGGAGATCATATACACTGTGTCGCGGACCTCCGTGAGATTGATCATTCGGCTCTCGTAATTGACGTGGGTGAAAGAGAGCGACTGACAACTGTCCGACACGCTGAAATAGCCAAGGGAATCGGTGACGGTAGTGCCGTCTTTGCTGACGACGTTGGCGCCAACCACAGGGATAAGGGTCTCCACATCGACCACCACGAGCCGACGCTGCGCATATCCCTGAGCCGAGACTGCCAACAGGAGCAGAAAAACAAGTCGCAAACAATTCACGCCGCAAATTTAACCATTCAGCCCTTATATGCCAAATGTTTTAGGAGTATTTAGCGATTATTCAGATAACTTGTCCTTTCCTGCCGATTGTATCGGCATTTACTGCCCTGTGGCCTGACGGTATTCCAAGAGTTTGTACTGGTAGTCAGCAAAGGCATCGGTACGGTGGTCGAGTGACTGCTGGTAGAGCAGTTGGGCTTCAAGCAGGTCGCTCATCTTCGAAGTGCCGGCACGATAGTAGTCACGGTTCAAGCGGAGGTTCTCTTCGGCCTGCTCGATGCTACGCTGGGCAATCTGGAGTTGCTGGCGGGATTCCTCTACATTATTCCAAGCATTCTGCATGCGTATCTTCAGCAACTGCGAGTTGTCGGCCAGTTGTTCCTCGGCCTGCTGCTGTGCAATCTTCTTGCGCTTGACGGCATGGGAGCCGCCCCACCAGTCACTAATAGGTACGCTGATAGTGGCGAACACCATGCCGAAGGTGTGGTCGTTCTCCATCAGGTTGTGGTAGTTGTAGCCAGCACCAACACCTACCGTCGGCAGATTCTTGCCAATTTCCATCTTGCGCTGAAGCTGGGTGGCTTCTACCTGTTTGTTCAATAATTGGTATTCGGCAGTTCCCTGTAAAGCCTGGTCACAGTCCTGTTTGATGACCTGCTGCAATGAGCCGTCTGTAATCTCTGTACTTGCGACGCTGAACTGTGCGTTGTTGAGTCCGCAATACTGAGCCAATAGCAGGCGTACGATGCCTATGCCGTTATTGAGTTTCACCTTCTGACTCTCTACATCATTCTGGCGCAGTTGCACCTGAAGCAGGTCGTTGCGCATGGCGACGCCAGCACGAACGGCCACATCTACATCTTTATGGATGTCAGCCAACAGAGCCTCGACGGCCTCAATGGTCTTCATCTTCTCCTGCAACGAGACGAGCTGCCAGTAGTACTGCTCCGTCTGCTTCTCCACATCGTTTTCTGAGAGCTGCAACTGCAGTCGGCTCACGTCTTCACCCACTTTAGCCAGTTTGTTGCCATTGATAATCTGACCTCCGGCGAAGATAGGTTGTACGGCTGTGACACCTGCGATGGTACCGTTCTTCATCATCGAAATGCTGATGGGATTGCCCAAGGCAGCGAGGGCCTCAGCAGGTAGTGATTGGGCTAACGCCATGCCTAATTCAGGCGAAATCTGTTGAGACAGATTCAATTCTGTTTTGGCCATACCTTTATTAGCATTAAACCAGAGACCTGTACCGCTCACAGTAGGGAAGTATTTGGTGAATGCTTCCTTGCGTTGCTGCTGGGCAGCATCGATGGCGTGTTTGGCATTGCGAATGGCAATGTTATTCTGCAGGGCAGAGTCCTTCAGCTGCTCCAAGGTATAGGTTTGTGCTGTTGCGGTAACACCGCAACACACAGAACAAACGATGATTGATAATATCTTTTTCATTGCGGTAGCTAATCGTTTCTTTAGTACGCTTGCCTAAGCAAGAAATTCTTCACTTTTCACTTCTGACTGACTTTCCAATAAATGACTGGCAGCATAGTGACCACCATGATGAGCGAGCCAATACCACCGGCAAAGATGGTGACACCTACTGGCATCCAGAACGAACTCTGGGCGATGATCATCGGCACCACACCAACGGCAGTAGTGGCTGTGGTCAGAAAAATAGGCACCATACGGCGTTTGCCTGCCTCGTAGGCAGCCTGCTTCACGGCAACATTTTTCGTAATTAAATCGTTGGCGTGTTCGAAGATGAGAATCTCGTTACGCATAATCATTCCCATCAGGGTAATGACACCCATGATAGACGTAATGCCTAATGTACGATTCATCAATCCCAAACCTATCAGCGCACCAGGAGTCATGAGGGCGAGTGCAATGATACAGACGGTGGTGATGCCGAACTTCTTGAAGTTGAACAGCAGGAAGAAGAAAATGATCACCATCGAGATAGCGATGCCGCTGATAATCTGCGGCAACATCTCTCCGTCGTATTCCATCTCACCGCCTACCTCGGTACGAACGCCTTGTGGCAGTGTAATCTCGTGGTTCATGATGTCGGCGATACGACGCTCTACAGGGGCGGCATAGATGCCATTGGCAAACTGGGCCGTTACTGTGATACAGCGTTCACCACCACGATGCATGATACGGCTCTCGCTCCACTTGGGGTTCACCTTTGCGATTTGGCGCAAAGGCACTGTAGTATTTCCTCCTGCCGAAAGTATCGACATCGGCGTAGCGATACCCAGGTTCTCGATGTCAGAGAAGGTCATGTCGGCATCATCCATAACCACGATAGGCAGTTCGTAGTCGCCCTCCCATATTTGTCCCACTCGCAAATCGTTGGTAGTAGCGCTCAGGGCGAGGGCTGCTGTGGTACGGGTGATGCCCAACTGTGCCGATGCCACAGGGTCGAGTTCGACATTGATGATGGGGAACGGCTGCAGGTAGTCGGTATGCACCCATTCCAGCTCCGGCATATCGCGCATCCTGTCCATCAACCGCTCAGCCACCATATGCAACGAGTCGAGATCTTCGCCATAGAAACGATACTCCAGTTCTGGCACCTCCAAGTAGTCAAGCCGCTTGAAGCGCACATAGGCATCAGGGAAAGCCTCGCTCCACTGTGGCTGATACTTTGCCAACAGTTTCAACGTGGCATCCTGCGAGGTGGTATTGACGATGAACTGCGCATAGTTCTTACCTGCCATCTGCGGGGCATAGCACGTCATGAAACGGGGCGACGAACAACCCACAAACGAGGTGATACACCTCACGTTCTCGTCCTGTTGCAACACCTGTCGCAGCGAATCTGCCAGTACACGTGTTTCAGCGATGCCCTTGCCATCGGACATGAATATCTCCACAGCAAACTGATCGCGGTCGGCATAGGGGAATTGTCGCATCTTCAGTTGAGGCAGGATGAGACAAGAGAGCAAAATCACGCCGATACCGCCTATAATCGTAGCCCACGGATGACGGAAGGTCACGTCGAGCACCTTATCATAGGTATTTTGAACCCAAGTGGTAATAGGATTTGGTCTGTCATGAGTCTTACCTGGCTTGATAATCAGCACCTCGAGGAACGGAATCACCGTCACAGCCAGGAAGAGCGACACCATCAGGTTGATGGTAATGGTAACGGGGAACTGTTTCAAAGCATCGTTGGCAGCCCCTGTCATCGTGAGCAGCAGCGGATAGAAAATGACGCAGATACAGAGCGTGGCCAGCATCATCGGCATGAAATACTGGCGAGAAGATTCCATAGCTGCCTCGTTCGGCACATAGCCTTTTCCTAAGTATTCCAAATAGCCGTCGATGACAACGATGGAATTATCGACAATCATTCCCAGCACCACGATCATCGCCGCCAACGTCACAATATTCAGTTCAATGCCAACCATATACATGATGGCCACAGAGACAAACGTGCTGAGCGGAATGGTGATACCTGCCACGATGGCAGAACGCAAGGGGAACAGTACCATCATCACCAGGATGATAATCACCATCGAGATAATCAAATCGCGCAGGAAGTCGCTCACACTCTTGCCCACCACCTTCGGCTGGTCAGCAATACGCGTCACGGTGACGTCATCGGGCAGTATATCCTTACGGAACTCATCAAGCACCTTGTCAACATCCTTACCATAGAACACGATGTTATTGCCTGGTGTCATTTCCAGCGAGAGCAGCACACAAGGATGGCCGTCCTGTTCGATATAACTCTCCGAGCTATCGTATTCGCGCACCACGCGGGACACATCCCTAACTCTTACAACCTTCCCGATGACGGGGTCGCTAAAAATAATCTGGTTGGCAATCTCATCCTCGCTATTCTCAGTAGGCTCTATATGGATAGGTATCTGTTGGTCGTTATCGCTGATGCTGCCACTCATGGTGGTGAGACCCTGTGCCTGCAGTCGGGAGAAGAGCATTTGCTGGCCGATGCCATAGGCTTGAAGGCGCAGACGGTCCACATAGAGCGATATCTGTTCCTTCTGCTCACCATAGATACGCACATTCGCAACCGAGGGAATGCGACGCAGACGGTCAGAAAGATTGTCGGTATAGGTTTGCAGTTCGCGATAGCTGCGTTCAGGACTCTCGATGGCGATGAGTAGAGCCGACGTGTTGCCGAAGTCATCGTTTACTACGAGAGCCAGCACACCGCTTGGCAACTGTGCCTTGAAGTTATTCATCCCGTGCTTGATTTTCGACCACACCTCGTCCTTATTGTTCACATTGTCGTTCAGGCGCACCATCACGATGCACATGCCGTTCTGCGACGTCGTCGTGGTCTTTGCACGGTTCACCTCGCCGTAGGTAAACAGATAACGCTCCAACGGGCGAGCCACCTGCTCTTCCACCTCCTCACTTGTTGCACCAGGATAGACGGCTACCACCACGCCCTGACGGATGGTAAAAGCCGGAAACTCATCCTTCGGCATCACGTACATGCCGTAGATGCCTAACACGAATAGAATCACTACTATCAGTAGTGTGATAGGGTAATGCTCCAATGGCCATTTCAGCCAGTTCATTTTCTCTTTCATAATTGTCAATTATCAATTATTAATTGTCAATTAGAAAGTGACCTTCGTTCCTTCACTCAACTTCTGATAGCCCTCAGTTACCACCCGCTGTCCGTTCTCAATACCGCTACTGACAGCGATGCGGTTGCCCTGTGTCTCGCCAGTAGTCACTGTTGTACGATGGGCCGTACTGTCCTTGGCCACCGTCCATACAAATAGTGAGCCGTCAGCTCTCTTCTGCACTGCCGTCACAGGCAGCATGGCTCGTCCTGTCTGTTCTTCGACAAGCGAAGCGGCAGAGCCGAGCGGCTGTGGCACAGCAACAAACTGAACGCTTGCTACCATCCCTGGCAACAGCTTCCTGTCGCCGTTTTGCACATTGATTCTCACCTCGTATGTATGCGTGAGCGCATCTGCTTGTATTCCTTTTTCTATTCTGCCGCCATTGACCTGCTTCTGTGCTGCCTCTACGTTGATGGTCGAGGGTGTCGATGCCGTAATGCCGCTAATCTCAGCCTCAGGAATGCTCACCTTCACCTTCACGCTGCTGATGTCGAGGATGGTCACGACCGCTTGCGATGGCATTGCCGTCTCCCCTGCCCCAACCAGTTTCTTGCCGATGATGCCGCTCACAGGAGCCGTCAACCGGCAGTCAGCAAGATTCTTCTTAGCCACTTCGTATTGCGACTTGGCTTGAGCTACTTTGCTCTGTATCTCTACCCATTGTACTTCGGGCAGTGAACCGTTATCGTGCAACATCTTATAGCGCTCCAAGGCATCGTTGGCTTGGTTCATCTGGGCCTCAGCACCATTCAGCAGGTTACGGGCCTGCGTATCGTCCATCTCTGCTAAAAGCTGACCTTTGGCTACGGCCTGCCCCTCGTTCACCAGCACACGCTTCACCACGCCCATGCCCGTGAAACTGACTGCCGTTGCCTCGCGCTCCTCCACGATGCCCACGAACGATTGACCATTAACCATGAACCCTGAACCATTAACCACCTCGGTCTTAACACGCGTTGGAGCCTTTACACCACTTCCTTTCTTTTCGCCACAACTGCACACTATCAGAACAGTTAATAGTCCAATAAAACATTTTTTCATATCCAATTTGTTTGAGCCGTAGCGGCATTCCCTCACCAATCGTCGTCATCTGCGCCGGTGATACCATTCTTTATGGCCTCCTCCACTTTGTCGATGATGGCGTTTGAATAGGCATGGGTCATCACGAGTGCCTTCGAGCACGTACGCTTCTGGGCATCCTTCTCCACAAAAGGATAGTGTTTGGTGATTTCCCACTGCTCATCATAAAGGCGGCGGTCGGTATTGTCGTTCTTCAATCGTTTGCCGTCACTATAAACGTTCTGCGTCCGCTGTCGGTTATTATCCCTGTCGCCCAGTGCGCCTAACCAGCCACCATCCTCCACTTTCAGGATGTCGTAGTTCTGTACGGTGTAAGTGACGCGCACCTTACCTTCCTTAATGTCGAGTTTGATCACCGGCGTAATGCTCACCACATAGCGGTAGATCGTTCCCGTATGGTCAGCGATGGCATCGATGGTCGATGAGACGATGATGCAACCCGCCTCCTTGTCGTTCAATGTAATGGCCTGCTTATCCTTGAAAGTTGCCGTCACCCAGTAGTTCAGAGCCACGTAAAGTTGCGACTTCGTCTTACCGGGCGCCTCTATCACTTCCTGATAGGTGAGGGCCTCGTTCTTATCGAACGACAGACCTTTGGCCAGATTGGCAGCTGCGTCGAGCCACTTGTCGCCGTACTTCTGCTTGGCATATTTTTCCAAGTCAGCGGATTTCATTACCTGTGCCTGAGCACTCATTGCAGCCATCATGGCGACTGCCACCATTACTAAAAACTTTTTCATTGTTTCACTGTTTATCAAAAAGGTTTTCTTCATCATCGTTATTTTATAGCTGCAAAGGTAATAAGAATTTCCGAAACAACAAAATTCTTCGCTAATATATTTTCGATGCAGGGTAGCCGGTCGGTCACAGCGGATCAACGTCGTAGTAGATCTGAAGGGAGGCGTAGCGCTTGTCTTGCAACATCTGCTGCTGGGCCAACGCTAAATATCTGCGGACTTCAGCCATATTGATGCCCATCTCGAACTTCAGCACGATCTTACGGATGGAGAGCGACTTGACTTTCGAGATGCCAGGCTTATCAGGACCCAGGACACGACCTGAGAACCACTGACGCAAACGGGCTCCCATCTCCATGCCTGCTGCTGCGACGACAGCATCCTGACGATGTTTCAGATAGACGTAGATGAGACGATAATAAGGCGGATAGTGGAACTGCTGGCGCTCGGCTATCATAGAGCGGTAGAAAGCAGCATAATCATTACGGACAACCTGCGAGATTAAAGGCAGGTCAGGACTCTTGGTCTGCAGGATCACCAGTCCACGCTTGCCCTTACGTCCAGCACGTCCACTAACCTGCGCCATCATCATATAAGCCTGTTCGTAGGCCCGGAAATCAGGATAGTTCAGCATGGTGTCGGCATTGAGGATGCCCACCACAGAGACCTTGTCGAAATCCAGTCCCTTGCTGACCATCTGCGTACCGATGAGCAGATTGGTGCGTCCTGCGGAGAAATCGGTGATGATGCGTTCGTAGGCCTGACGACTGCGGGTGGTGTCGAGATCCATCCTGGCAATGCGGGCTTCAGGAAAGATCTCATGCACCTCGGCCTCAATCTTCTCCGTGCCATAGCCGCGTGTCTGCAACTGGGTACAGCCACAGTTTGGGCATTCATCAGGCACCTGATAGGTGTTGCCGCAATAATGGCACGTCAACTGGTTCAGGTTGCGATGGAGGGTGAGCGATACGTCGCAGTGGTGGCAATGTGGCACCCAGCCGCACTGTCTGCACTCGATCATGGGCGCATAGCCTCGACGGTTCTGGAAGAGGATGGCCTGTTCGCCACGCTGCAAGGCCTCACGTACCTTCAGCAATAGCAACGGCGAGAAGGGGCCATTCATCATCTTACGATGCTGCAGATCCTTGATGTCAACAACCTGTATCTCAGGCAGTTCGATGTCTTTATAGCGTTGGAACAACTCCACCAGGCCGTACTTGCCCGTTTTGGCATTATGATAGGTTTCCAATGAGGGAGTAGCCGTACCAAGCAATACCTTTGCCCCCTGGTTCTGCGCCAACATGATAGCAGCACTGCGGGCATGGTATCGGGGCATGGGGTCCTGCTGTTTATAGCTGGTCTCATGTTCCTCGTCAATAATCACCAGACCCAACTGCCGGAAAGGCAGGAAGACGGCACTACGGGCTCCCAGAATGACATCATAGGGATGGCCGCTCAGCTGTTTCTGCCAGATCTCGACGCGTTCCGCATCAGAATACTTGGAGTGATAGATACCCAACCGGTCGCCGAAGACATGCTGCAGCCGTTCCATGATCTGTACGGTCAGGGCGATTTCCGGCAACAGATAGAGCACCTGCTGTTTCCGTTCCAGAGCCTGACGGATGAGATGAATATAGATCTCCGTCTTACCACTGGAGGTCACGCCATGCAGAAGGGTAACGTTCTTCTTCAGAAACGAGAACTGTATCTGGTTATAGGCATCCTGCTGCACCTGGCTTAATGGCTGGATCCTGTCCAAATGGGGTTCACCGCCATGATTCAGACGTCCCACCTCCTGCTCATAGGTTTCCAAAAGACCACGCTTGGTGAGCGCCGTAACCGTCGGAAGGCTATGGCCTTGGTTCAACAGTTCATTCCTGTCCAATGAGCAATTAGTAACGGACATTGTCTCATTACCCATTACCAGATTAAGGAAATCTGTAAAAGCCTTCAGTTGCTTTGGCGCCCGCTGCAGCATATCGATGGCGATATGAAGTGCCTGCTCGTTACGGAACGGAGGGGTCAGACGGATATAGGTCTCCGTCTTGGGTTTATAGCCCTCTTCTGCTTTCAGGCCAGAGGGAAGCGCCGCCTTATAAACCTCTCCTATCGGCGACATATAATAGTCGGATATCCACTGCCAAAGGGCAAACTGGCTATCCAGCAGAATCGGCGAGGCATCCAAAACCTGAAGGATGGGTTTGATCTTATCTAAGGAGGATTTACTGATTATCTTTGCTATTATTCCCACATAGGTCTTGTTGCGACCAAACGGAACAAGCACTCGAAGCCCCGTCTTCACCTGTTTCTCCCATGGCTGGGGTACGGAATAGGTGAATAAGCCGTCGAGCGGCACGGGCAGGATAACATCGACAAACAAAGCCTATTTAGAAGTAATATGTAGCAGAGATCTGCCAGGACTTGGGTTTAGTATCGTCTTTGATGGCATCGAAGGCCGCATCCCATGAGGCCTCAGCCGTTGAAGTGACAGACACATTGTAGTTAAAGCCGAACTCCAGATGACTTGACAAGAAGAAGCCGGCGCCAAGATTGACACTCAGGGCAGACTTCTTCAGCTGGAAGGTATTCTGAATATACTCATGCGTCCACTCAAACTCATTCTCATCGCCGATATTAAAGGCAAACTGCGGACCAGCTGCGATGTAAAGGCCTGCTGCCTCGCCAATACCAAGCGTCAGACGGGCATTCACAGGTACAAGGAGATACTCTTGCTTGATGGAATTGCCATTGACCTTTGTCGACTTCTGGTCGTATAAGCCAGCGATATCAAGGCCCAGGCCGGCCACAGGCAGCGACACCTGAATGGTGGGACCGACAAACCAGCCCAACTTGTTCTGGGTCTTAAACACCTCCTCATCGAACCGCATGTCCTGGATATCGAATCCGCCCTTGACACCGAGTCTCAAGAGATTCTGTGCGTGCAGAGCTATTGTCACGGCAGAAAGCAGTATAATCAAAGAAAGAAATCTCTTCATATTTCGTGTTTAATGTCTCTCTCGGCGTACACTGACACGGGCTGCGCTATTGCTTGAGGAAGATGAACTGCTGCTCTTCTTTGAACTGCTCACAGACGAACGGCGACTACTACTCTTCTTGGTAGCCTTTGCTTTGGCCTTCTGGGCAGCTTTCACGTTTTTGGGATTGGCATTGGCAATGCTGTCGAGAGAATCCTTGCGCTCAGGATCGCCGAAGATATTCTTGCGGAAAGCCTCCAACTCTGCCTCAATGCGCTTCTGTTCTTCCGACATCCTCGTCGTGTCGCCTTCACAGATCTGAGCCAGTGTCTTACCGAGCCGGTTCGTCGTTTTATAAATCTTGCCACGATACTGATTGGTGGTGAAGAAATCATCCATCGACATGGTGGCGGCATTGTTCAGACTACTGATCATCACCGACTGACGGTTCAGATAGGGCTCCAGGTCACTGTATTTCACCCAGAACAACGGATATGCCGTTCCCTGACTGTTGGGGTCATCGCTGATGATAAAATCGTCGCTGCGCATCATCACTGGACAAAGGGCCAGCACTTTGATATGGAAAGAAGAATTGGCCTGATCGTAGTAGGCACTCTCCTTCAGATAGAGCTTCTTCACCTCGGCAGAAGGAATGTCGCTATTGTCAATCTTCAACTTGCCGTTCTGCTCCTCATAAAAAATATGATAGTTGTCGAGCATGGTCTTCATCTCTATCTTCGAAGACTCCTCAAAGACATCGCTGCCGTCGGTAGGATACTCATAGATGGGGACATAGCCGTTCTGCGCCAACTTGAAAATATAGGTGAACAGGTTCACTTGTTTCCCCTGCGGCTCCACAGGATAGTACAGACCGGCATTCGCATCGTCCTCGAGATTGATCTCACGATAGATATCGCGACGCCAGACCACATTCTCAGGCATATCCACTGCCGTCGGGAACGAAATCTGTGCCCGCCTCGTCATGCCAGATGACGAAGAAGAACTTTTCTTTTTCTGCTGCTGTTCAGTCTGCTGTTGCTGCTGGGCACGGCGAGCCTTTGGCTGCGCCATGGCGGAATCAGCTGCTATCATTATCAATAATAAGAACAATACTCTTTTCATATCATCTATAAACTATAAACTCTCAACTATAAACTATAAACCCTTACTTCACAATCACCTCCATCGGATTCTGCAAGGTACGTGTCAGACCATCAGGACCAACCACCGTCACGCGGGAGATATAGAAGCGGCGGTTACGCGTCAGCTTGCGGAACGTATCCATCTGTCTCGACGAGAACGAAGCCCCCTCAGAAGCCATCGGCACGGCATTACCCATATTGTCGAAGAACACGGTCTCGAAACTCTGCACACGGAAGGGGACATCCAGAATACCGTCATCGATGGCGGCGCTGATGGCCGTTGCCGACACTAACTGGCTCTTTGCCAAGCCACCACCAAAATAGCGAATGGGGTTGCCGTGATCATCCTTCACATTCAAATAAGGTTTAGGATCGGGCAGTTTCCGCACTTTAAACGTAAACTGTCCCATCTGCTGCGATCGGCCCGTATTCGTAGAGGTCACAGTGAAGGTGACGTTCTCCCCTACCTTCGACGGACGGGCGATATAACGTCCTGGACCTGAGGGCTGCAAGGAGCCACCACTCATCGTGGCCGAGATCTTGTTCAGGGGCACACCTGGTACACTGATGCTGATGGGGTTGTTATAGCCCGCATAGAGCACATTCATCAGGTCGGCACTCACTGTGGCACTGGGATCCACCACCGTATATTTCTGCGAGAAGTCACGACGGATCTTGTCGCCATTACCATTCACGGTCTCTATATAGCCTCCCAGTGTGAAATCACCCGTAGCCGTACAGATGCGCTCATAGAGATTGTCGTGGAGCGTCACCTTCTGGTTGCCGATATAGATGTCGGGCACCTGCGTGGTATCCACTGCGGCCATCACGATATGGGCAGAGAACTTATCACCACGTACGATGGTCTGTGAATTGGGGATGACAAATGCCTCAAGGGCATTCACACGGATATCCTTTACATCGATGTTCTGCACCAGCGTGTGCAGCACCTCACCCTCGGCATAGCGAACGTCGCTCTGCAACTTCGATAACAGCGTGACGGCAGCGGCGGCGGGCATCGACTCAAACATATATTCCTGCCAGTTCTTGCCCATGGCCTTGGCACTCTTAGGCACTTCGGTCGTCAGGTTCGACACCAGCATCTGCTTCTGTCTGGGTGTCGTCACCATCGGCAACAGCTTGGCACGATAGTTATTGATAGCTTCAAAAAGCTGCTGGCCACGTCCGCGTCCTGGTGCCAACATCACCTGACTGGCGGCTTCCAGGTCTTCCTTGTTTCGGATATTCCCCACGTCGCCATCGGCACCGTCGGCCTCAAGGACTATGGCTTGCTTCAATTCAGCAATCATATTATAGAGCGAGTCACTCATGTGCTTCACCCGCTGTGACTTGTTGTACCACTGCTCCACCTTCTGAGGATTCTTCTTCATCTGCACGGCAAAGTCATCGTAGATAGCCAGGTTCTCGTTGGTAGCGTTCACCGTCGTACGCTTCAGACTCTCCTCCACGATTGAGAAGCCGTTGAGCACCTCGTTGGAGACATTCAGCGCAAGCATGGCCATCAAGACGACATACATCAGATTGATCATCTTCTGGCGCGGGGATACCGGTCTTTTCTTTATTGCCACGTTTATGTACTATTTGACAATTAAAACTTACAATTTACTGACCGATGGGGGCGGCGGCTTTCATGTTCACCGTCATCGCCTCAATCATACGGGTATAAATCTTATTGAGTTCCGCAATCTGTTCTGCCATCTTACGGGTCTGCTCATTGATCTCATCGATGGTGCTGATCTGTGAGCTGGCGCTCTTCAGCTGCAACTCATAGATCTTACAGATACCTGTCAGCGTACGGTTCAGGTTCTCCATCTCCTCGGAGTCACGGGCCAGACGCTCACTCTGCTCTGAAACCTTCGAGAGCATCTCGGTCAGACGCTTCAGTTCATCGACATAGTTGGCAGTAGCCTCCTCGAGTTCGGGGTTCACCTGCGGCAA
>JAFZCU010000168.1 GCA_017556145.1 Prevotella sp.
CTACCATTTTCTTGAGGTCGTCTGAGGCTGTGCTTTTGGACTGACCCGTTGCCAAAGCATAGTCTGTAAGCGTCATGTATCCATGCGTGCTTATAATCGCTTTGGCTTTTGCCAGACGCTCTTCGCGAGTGTACTTACTTGTCTTCGGGACTTCAACGTCTACACCAACGCGGTCGAAAGTAGCCTGCCTGTTCATTTCCTTCAGCAGCTCCGGGTCGGGCTTGAAATTGATGCCCTTGATGCACACATGCCTGTATTTCAGTTTGGGATCGGCATCGTCGTCAAACGCCTGTTTCTGGAATTCTGCTTTTTCTGAAGCCGTAGACGTATCGAATCCTAAAGACAGGGAGAACACGCCCAATCCGTCAATCTTCATGGTGTGGCCTAAAGGCATCCAACATATCATCGTCTCTGCCAACGCATCGAAAACTGCACGGATAGCCCCCTCGCCAATGCCGTTTGTATATACGCGCATGTTATGAATGACCTTCTCATAGTCATGCAGCGAATATACCTGCATCTTTGGATAAACGACTGTCCTACCCTCTGTCATCTCCCCAGGGAGTTCCTTTAAAACGTAATTTGCCATATTCTTAACTGTTTTATAATGAACACTTTGCTACTTTAATTATTTCTCTTCCTTGCTTTTCTTTCCTCTCAGGCTTGCCTTTGTTTCCAGTCTGCCTTACAAAAGTTTATTTTCTTCTTTAGTTTTGTTGTTCGCCGGCCTAAAACTTGTATTCGCCGCCCTTGAACATATATTCTTCGGCGTAAAACTTATGTCCGAGGCCGTCGAACATAAATTATTACGCAGCAAAAATACATTTTATTTTCTATTCCACCAAATAAATCAGCCTATTTTTGATAAAAAGCACTTTAGTTTTCTATCAAAACCAGTTCTTTCTTCTCACACGGGGACAGGAGTGTTGTGCGATCTCACACGGGATCACACGGGGACAGAAGTGTTGTGCGCATTATTCTTAGTTTAAAAACTGGAGGGGGCTTCTCAGCAGCCTCCAGGAGTCCCGGGGGTTTAATAACTTTCTATGAAAAAACGTCTTTTATGGATGTTTATATAATTCTCAGCGAATAATGCGGCCCTGCTTCTTCTTGGGCTTTGTCTTTTCTTGCTTTTTGCTGTGAGGACGCAGGTCATCAAGATTGTAAACCTTGGACAGACTTCCCTCTCCGCTCATCCAGCGACGCGACTCGCTGCTGGGCGAGTATATCTGCACGCGCTTCACCGACGGCGGCAGTGGTGGATACTTGCTGATGAGGCGTATGGTCTCATTCTTATGTCCGTATATCCAGAAGCACTGATCGAGAGGGAAATGCTCATGGCTCACGACAATATAGCGATCACCAGTGTCGGCATCGATGATTGCCGCCCCTGAGTTTTCACGGAAGAACCACCAGTCCTGATTGTCGGGCACATCCCAGTCGTAGCACACGTAGGTAGCATCCTTGCAGCGGTAGATTACTGTTCTGCCGTGTCCTATGCTGCCATCTTCATTCTGTACATTTACACCTTCTCCCTTTGGTGCCGTCTGCACATGAGAGAACGCGGCAAACGAGCGGTCGTTATGCAGGTCGTAGTTAGGCCAAGCGGGACGCTCCAAAACGGGCTGTTTGTTCTCAGGGTGCTCGTCGTAGGCTATTTGAGCGGTATGGCAGCCTGCCAGCACATTGGCTACTGCAATCATGATAATCATATCTTTCTTCATGATCATTCCTTTTTAGTTGGTAATAATATGAGGCTTGCGAGGAATATCCCTTAGGCGATAGGTATTGAAATGGTTTGGCTCTTCTTCAATATGTTTTAACTTTATCTCATCCACTTTCTTACCTAATGGTGGAAAGACAAGACATATTTGATAGATAGAATATTTACCATCTTCATTCTCTTCTTGTTTCACAAGTTTTAAATATGATTCGTCGAAAGAGCGGTACATGTAGTTGTCGCCAGTCTTCACGTCGTGGATAGCCCACTTCCTGAAGCCATCATCTTTACTAATCGTCTCTATCACATTGGCTTCATCTTTGACATTCACCGTCAGATACATAAACCATCGTGTTTCTTTTTTCGTCAATTCAATGGCCGCAGGCCCTGTGCCAAGAAAATCTTTTTTCGTCAAAACTTTATCAGTTGACAGTATTTTTGGGTCATTCTTTGGTTTATCGTAGTTTCGAGTGGTAGAATTGACGGGTTGCAGATAGCGGATGTAATAGCCTGTTTCGCCCTTGCGAGTGCCCTGTTGCAGGGTCAGTTCGTAGGCGTAGGGGTCATCTCCGCTGATACTGTTGAGACCCGATGCCATGGTAATCTGCGACTGCTTGTCAAGCACCTTTACGTGGCAAATACGCACGGTATCGCTGTTCAGGTTCGGCTGGAAGTGACCGTAGTAGGCACCCTCATAGAGCTTTCGCGCACCTACAGCCAGCATCACGCTGTCTACCAGTTCGTTGATTTCCTTGTATTTGGCCAAACCGGTGACTCGCAGTTCCTCTTCTGTCTGGTCTTTCAGGTCAGCCTTCACCAAGTTGGCATCGGGTCCCACGATAGTAACTGTATCCACAGCCTCATGGTTATAGTGGGCATTTTCCAACTGAATAACATCGTTTCCTGTTGTAAGCGTTCCTGTAAACAGAGGTTCTTCCTCAGAGAAGTCAACAGTGCCTGTAAAAAGGGCTTTTGTGTTCTGTACAAGAGTGGGGGTTGCCTTTTCTACTTTCTTTTCTATATCGCTCATCACTTGCGGACGGGCGAAGGCCACGAGTGCCAGTGCACTCAGCGGCAGGAGATAGGCAGCTTTTAGGGCCACCCATCGTCGGGATGGTTTGCGGTACATCATTTTGAATCTTCGTTTAATTGGACTTTGGTTCAAAGCATTTACCACAGGCTGCAGTCCCGTAGAAGTTGCTTTCTTTATTAATAACAGCTGATATTCTTCATCTTTGATACCACCTTGAAGTACATGACGGTCAGCTTGGTATTCGTGAACGTCACGTAAATCCTGACGTAGCATCCATGCAAAGGGGACGAACCATAGCATGCGACAAGTGAACTCACATAGCAACATGTCCCACGAGTGGCCTAAACGGATGTGCGACAATTCGTGCTGGATGATAGGCTTGACATTTACATCATCAGCTGGCAACAGCATCCAGTGCATCCAGCTACATGGGGTCTTAATGACGGAGTGTGTCAACACCCTTACACCTTGTGGTATACCTTTCATTTCCATTCGTTTGGACTGTCGAATAAGCAACAGCAATGCTGTAAGCGACCAAAGGTAACGTCCCCAGGCAATGAATAATCCGGTCAGATAAACGAGAATCGTTGTAAGTACGACCAGATGCATATTATCGCGTATAGGGGGAGTCTTATAAGTTACTTCTGAGTTCGAATAGTGATAGACAATGCGCTCAGGATATACAAATACAGGATTCTGCACATGCTTTAACTGCTGTTCTATAATTCCGCGATTCTCTGTAATAATGTTACTTTCGTGGATTCTCACTTGACACAACGGTAACACCATGCTTGCTACGAGAATAGCAAGTAGCACGATGCGGTTGAAGCCATGTAATGTCTCGCGCTTCATCAGCAGTCCGAAGAGCGAGTAAAGCAATGTAAGCACTATGGCCCACCTTATAACATAAATGATAAATGCTGCCATAGACCTATTGCTTCTTTAGTTCATTGAGAAAATCTAACAATTCCTGCTCGCTGACTTTCTCCTCAGCCACAAGCGACGAAACAAGCTCCATGTACGAGTGCTTGAAATAGCGGTCGACGAAACCACCTAACTTTGTACGACCATAATCATCCTTGGTTACTATTGGCTCATAGATATAGCCGCGACCGACGGGTTTGTGCGTCAGGAAATGCTTGCGTTCCAAAGACTGGAATACGGTGGCAATGGTATTGATGTGCGGCTGCGGTTCTGGGTATCGCGCCTGTACATCTTTTGGAGCACAAGGACCTATCTCCCAAATCTGCTCCATCACTTCTTCTTCCTTGGTTGTTAGTCTGTTCATCCTTTCAACGTAATTTTTAGTTCGATGGTGCAAAGATAGGTCTTTACTATATAACTTCCAAATATTAAGGGTTCATTTTAAACTATTTTTACCGTTGAATTGGAAAAACAACTGGAAGTCTTTACTTCGGTTAAGGTTTTGTATGACTCAGTACACGTCAGAACAGGCTCACGAGGGGACGGCTCACGAGGGGACAGGAGTGCTGTGAGATTCTATAGTAGAAAAACTCAGAAAACAACTGACCCTCGTGACCCTTCTGACCCCTGAAGCCAAATGGCTTTTCTTCCCCTTTGGAGGCAAAAGGGTCAGAAGGGGCACATAAAAATGGGTTATAACAACTATAGGCGAAAAGAGGCACTTATTGCTGGACAGAAGGCACTTCTCGTCGAATAAGAGGTTGTTATTTTGAAAGAAAAGCCACTTTTAAATGAGCCACGCTCACACGGGGACATATTTCTTCTTCATTTTAACATTGAATAATTTGGCGCTTTGAGAAATAATTACTATCTTTGCAGCGTGAAACCAATTAAGTTTAGTATTATGGCACGAAATCCAAGAATAGTAAGTGGGACAGGCATCTATCATGTAATGATGCGTGGTATTAACAGACAGAATATCTTCGAGGACACGGAAGACTATGTCCGATTCAGGGCAATTCTACAACAGATGGTCAATCCTACAGACGAGAATGGGCAACTAATGCCTGCACGATGTACATTCTATGCTTATTGTCTGATGACTAACCATGTTCATCTCCTTATCAGGGAGAATGCAGAAACTGTTGGTGATGTGATAAAGCGCATTGGCATTTCATACGCCAAGCATTTCAACAAGAAATACCAACACTATGGGCATTTGTTCCAAGATAGATATAAAAGTGAGCCAGTCAACGATGCTGCCTATTTCTTTACCTTGCTTCGATACATCCACCAGAATCCTGTAGCTGCAGGTATCACGAAAAGCGTCAACGATTATGAATGGAGCAGTTGGAACGAATATGAACGGGCTGGCTGTGGCATTCCTTTAGTATGCGATGTTAGCCATGTTCTTGCTCGGATGCCATTGGCTGAATTAAGAGAACAGGTAAATGAACCATTGCCAAAGACAACGACAATCCTGGATTTCGATAGTGGAGATATTAGCAGAAGTGATGAGGATGTGAAGGAATTCCTTTCTTCATCTTTTGGACTCAGACAGCCAACAGATATACAACTCTACAATCGTGAACGTAGGGATGATATTATCAGAGAAGCAAAACTGTTTGGGGCTAGTATCAGACAACTTGTTCGTCTGACAGGAATCAGCTTTTCCATTATCAGAACAGCTTAAATCTCACAGCACTCCTGTCCCCATGTGAGATTATAGTACAAATTCGGCGGTAACGCCACACTTCATCATATTACTATCAGATTTGCCTATTGCCTTGTACAGGTCGGCATGCAGTCTGGCATAATGCTTGCCTAGTGCAGTTTGTACTCCACCACCAAGATACACACCAAAGTGCCTTGAGTTATCCCACTCCACATCTATCATCGTCTTAGACATATAATACCTGGTTTCCCTGTTGCCGAAATTTGACACATAGAATCCACCGCCACGAACAAGTGGAAGCCACTTCCCGTTACCAAAGCACTTCACTCCACCTAAAGTGCCAATCAGTCTGCCCATTTCGTATATCGTATGCGAAGGCTCCCGACCGCCAGGAACTAATACATCGTGTTCGGATTTTGTTTTGGGCGAATACGCTACTCCAAGCTCTACACAAAGCCCTTTCATGATTCGCTTAAATTCCAACTCCAATCCAAGGCCCATCTCTAAGGCACTACCGGGATAGTTTTCATCCTCCAGTTTCTGATTCTCTGTCTTTTCCAGCAAATAGTACGCATATCCAGCGAATGCCTTGATATGTAAAATCGGATTGTCGGCTTTCTCCTTATATTCGTAAACCATACATGTACTACCATCAGTACATACATCATGATGATAGTCGCGTACTACGTCAACAAGTTTTTGTCTAGACAGTTCTTTCTGGTTCATATCTTCTACTGCCTTCCAAGAGTCCTTAAGAAGTATCTTCACTTTGCCATATTGTTCTCTTTTCTCTTGCAGATTTTCCATTTCGTCTTTCACTTCTCTGATTGAGAGTCTGTTAGTCAGTAGGGCCATCTCGCCATCTGCGCGCTCAAAGAAGAAATATTCCTTAGAATCGTAAGCTATGCAGTATAGATTCATCATACCTTGAACCATAAACTCTGCAAAGTATAATTCGGGCTCGCCTGTTACGTTGAGTCGGCGGGTAACAAAAAACTTACCTCCATTATCGAATCTGAAGGCCTCAATATCACCAGGCTTGTAGGTCTTACCCTCGTTTGCCCCATTAGCCCAAAACTCACATTGTTTCGCCATTCTCTCGTTAGTACGGAAGTCGATGTTACCTCTGATGGTATCGCCATGGTTGGTGATGATGAATCCAGGTTTAGGGTTTACTTGCGCACGCATCTGCACGGGCATCAAAGTCCCTAGCAGCAAAAATAGAAATACTTTTTTCATATCATTTGTTTCGTTATTTTCGATGGTTTTTTAATTTCGGGCACAAAGGTACATACTTATTTGTAATCTGCAAAGGAAACAACGAAAAAAAAGGATCAAGAGACCCCGTGTGAGATTATCTTCAAAAAATATCGTTTGTTACAAGCTTTTTTAGTATCTTTGCACCCGAATGAGTATGATGAAGATAGGATACGACGCCAAGCGCATTGTGCGTAATGGCACAGGATTGGGCAACTACGGACGGACGCTGGTGAACGACATCGCCCAGCAGGACCGCCAGTTGGACCTGCGGCTCTATGCCCCAGACAAGGGACGCGATGAGTTGCGCGGACAGATTGTCGCCCAGGACAATGTATCGTTTTGCTATCCCCATGACTCCGCCCTACCCTTTTCAAAGGCATGGTGGCGGACCAAGGGCATCGTCAAAGACCTGACTCGCGATGGTGTCCAGATCTATCATGGTTTGAGCGGTGAACTGCCCTTTGGTATCAGCAAGACGAATATCCGCAGCGTAGTGACCATCCACGATCTGATTTTCCTGCGCCATCCGGAATTCTATCACTGGCTCGACACCAAGATCTACACCTGGAAATTCCTGCAGACCATCAAGGAGGCCGACCATATCATCGCCATCAGCGAATGTACCAAGCGCGATATCATGGAATTCGGCAATGTCGACGAAAGTCAGATTTCCGTAATCTATCAAAGCTGCGCACCCAGATTCAAGAAAGAAGAGGTAAGAGGTAAGAAGGAAGAAAAAAGGTATATTCTAAGCGTGGGCTCCATCGAGGCTCGCAAAAATATCCTATTGGCCGTAAAAGCCTTGCCGTATTTGCCTGATGACTTACAACTGA
Source organism: Prevotella sp. (assembly GCA_017556145.1). Classification (GTDB taxonomy): domain Bacteria; phylum Bacteroidota; class Bacteroidia; order Bacteroidales; family Bacteroidaceae; genus Prevotella. The sequence continues at coordinate 7,446 of JAFZCU010000168.1, forward strand.
TCATCGTAGGACGGCACACCAAATATACCGATGAGGTGCTCGACTATGTACGCAAGCATCAGTTAGAACATCGGGTGAAGATTCTGCATGGTGTGAAAAACGAGGAACTGCCCGACCTCTATGCAGGGGCTGAGGCATTTGTCTACCCATCACTCTATGAAGGCTTCGGCATTCCTATTATCGAAGCCATCAGCACGGGGCTGCCTGTTGTGGCTTGCACAGGGTCCTGCCTTGAGGAGGCCGGAGGCCCCGACAACCTCTATGTGGCGCCTGACGATGCCGAGGGTATGGCAGCCGCCATCCGACAGATGCTCAGAGGAGCTGATGGTCGCGAAGCGCGCATTCTTCGCAGTCAGACCTATATCCGCAGGTTCGAAGGGCAGAATGTCGCCCAACAGGTTCTCGACCTCTACCACCAACTGCTTTATTAGAACTTCCATCTGAACTGTAAATCGACATCCGACTGTGAAGAACCGTCGATCTGCTGATAACTGCTGCCTATCACCGAACGGTCGAAATAGTCGGTGGTTCCAAATTTCGCTGTGACAATCAAGCGCTTTCCAATCTCCCCACGCGCCATCAGCCAATAACGGATGCCTTCGCCACTATACTGGCTGAAACCATAGTTATAGAGAGGTCCTGACTCATAGAGATACACCCGACTATCGTAGCTGTCGGTATGATAATAGCCCAAGCCACCACTGAGTCGCAACCAACGGTAGCGATAGCCTAACGACTGGCTCACCATCCAACCCCGATCCTGTTGTCCGGAAGCAATCTTCGTATAATCCAACTGTGTCCGACTGCTCCAACTGCCATCATAGCTCAGGTTAAGGCGCCCCCGATGGGTTGTGATGGTCTGCAGGGTCGTCTTGTTCGCATTATCCTTCTGTCGAAGTTTCAATCGATAGCGAGCCTCTAATGTCCAATTGTTTCGAAGGTACGACACCTGCAACAGATTATCGAAGGCATGCGACGACAGCGATACCTGATATTTGGCCCATGGAAAATAGGCGTAGTCGCTATAAGCCATCACCTTCCAGCGGGGCGAGGGTTGCCAATTGGCCCCCAGATAGATGCCACTCTCATTCTGCACAGCACCGCCATCGCTGAAACTATTGCTATAGAGCGAGGTATAGCGGAAGGAATAGAAACGGTAGAGCGCCATCAGAGACACCCCGCTACCACATTGCAGACTCAAACTGTTGATCGTAGCCAGCGCCCCATCTTTGTTCATTGCCGTCTCGCCATTTATGGCAAAACGGGGATTGACATAACCATAATCGGTACTGAAATTCAGGAAGTCTGTTCCTTGAGCCGCATGCTGACGATAAAGCACCGAGGTATTGGGCTTCAGTTCCCGACTGAGATGGGTACCCACTACATTCAGACCTGCATGGAAGCCGCTACCCTGATAGCGAAGTGTAGCGCCATAGGAGGTGTTTTTCAGATTGTTCTTCTTTTCAAGTTCTGTCTCTGTACGATGATAGCCGGAGGTGACAATGGTGGCAGCCGTCCCGTCTTTATTAAGGGTTGCATCCATCGCCCGATACGACAAAAAGCCCGTTGCTGAGAGTCCTTTCGCGATAGTAACCGTTGCACCTAAGCCTTGCAGATAGTCGGCAGAACTACGTGAGGAATGAGCTCTCAAAGAACTGGCAGAACGACCCAGATTCTGCAGCGACGACAGCTTCCCCATCGCAAAACCATTGTTAGCAATCAGACCCATACCCATCGACACGCGAAACTTCCCTACCACCAGCGATTCCAACAGTCCCCAGTTCTTCAACTGCAGATAATAAGAGTAATAGTCGTATCCCATGCGGTTCTTATTGGCAAAAAACGGTTCTCCGGCATCCTGTGAGCCCACAAGTCCAACCTTCACATTATCACCATAAGAAAACTGGTACCTGAACCAATGACGATAGGGCCAGCCTTTATAAGCCTCACGGTCTCCCTTCCGCTCATACAGAGGAACCTTAGCCGTTGCCATCAGCTCATGTCGGCCATACTGTGCCACCGTCTTCAGATTAGGGAAATTCCGTTTCTGCCCACCGTCATCGATCTCAACAAAACAGGCGAGCAACCGTCGTCGCTGATAATCCAGCGAACGGATCATCTGCAACTCCGCCGGAGATTTCATAGGACCGTACTGATAGAGATAAGCCATGATTTCCTCTACATGCTGGGCAGAAAGAAACGGCAACTGCTCCAATTGTTCACGCGAGGCTTGGTTCAGATTGATTGGATGCTGAGCAAACTCACACAATTGTTCATACATCTCCTCCCATGCAGCCGACCCAACATCTTCAACCGTAATCACCTCACGAAGATAGGTTTCCCACTCACGTGCTGACTGCGCTTTGGCAGCGAGCGACATCATCAGTAATACACATACGATTTGTGCCTTCATACGTTATTTGTTTTAAGATTACGGTGCAAAGATAGTTATTTTTTCAGACATAAGAACAAAAAAACCAAAAAATCTTATGTCCTTATGTACTTCTGTCTAAAAAAAATAGTATTTTTGCAGTCGAAATGATCAAGACAATCCCATATCTCAGAGTAATAGCGATACTATTCGCTATTCACTATTCACTATTCACCGCCTTCGCCCAAGATGAGCGGATCACGGCCGAGCAGGCGTTGGCAGAAATGGACTCTCCAGCGTTTGTCCCCACCGTGAAAGTGGGCAAAGTGCTTGTCGACGGCGACAGCATCCAATATATGGAGATGAACAATGTCTACGTTTATCCTGAACTGACCTTTAAGAACAAGAAACAGGCACAGGCCTATATGCGTTTGGTGACTAACGTGAAGAAGGTGCTCCCGATTGCCAAGGAAGCCAAGCAGATGCTGTATGAGACCACCGAAGCATTGGAGATGTTGCCCACCCAAGAGGCGAAAGAGGCTCACATGAAGAAAGTGGAAAGCGAAATCTTCCGCACCTACAAACCCAGAATGAAAAAGCTCACCTACTCGCAGGGCAAACTGCTCATCAAACTCATCGACCGCGAATGCCACTCATCGAGCTATGAGATGATCCAAGCCTTTATGGGTCCCTTCCGAGCCGGTTTCTGGCAAACCTTCGCCTGGGCCTTTGGTGCCAGTCTGAAGAAAGGCTACGACGCAGAAGGCACCGACCGCCTGACAGAACGCGTGGTGCTGATGGTGGAAGCCGGACAGATATAGTGTAGAGGTAAGAGATGAGAAGTGATGAAGAAGAACACTCATAAAAGGTGGATTCTGGGGGGAGTGATACTATTCACTCTTCTTTTCACTTCTTGTTCCCGCAGTGAACCCAACGTCTTCACCCACGAAGTGCTCAACCGCATGACCCCTATTAAAGACCAAGGCAACTCTCCCACCTGCTGGATCTACGCCATGCTGGCAGCCATTGAAACGGAACATCTCTCATGGGGCGACTCCGTCAACCTCTCACCTTATTATATAGAACAGATGATGGAACGCGAGCCCAACCTGCCGGAAGACAAACGGGGCATGGGCATTACCCTCCTTCACCTGATTCAGAAATACGGCATCGTGGGCTACAATGCCATGCAGTCCGTCGAGACCCCCGCCCCCAAATATGTCTTCATGGCAGGCGCGGAATATACCGCTCAGGAGTTCGCCCGCAGCGTCTGCAAGCCCGATGAATATATCGCCCTCACCGCCAACGATGATGAGCCTTACTATCAGGAGGTAGACATCGTATTGCCCGACAATTGGCTGAACGACCGCTTTTACAACATCCCCGTCGACACGCTCTTAAAGAAGACGGAGCGTGCCGTTCGCCAGCATCACGGTGTCTGTTGGGAGGACGAGGAGCATGCGATGGCCATCGTCGGCATCGCCCACGACAAATCGGGTAAGAAATATTTCGTGATGAAGAATTCCTGGGGCACCGATGGTCCCTACGGAGGGCTCGAATACATCTCCTTCAGGTTATTCCGCAAATGCACGGTGGCAGTAGAAATGACAAAAGAAGCCTTTACGCTGAATTAAAACTCGTAACCCAGATTGATATAGAAATACGGAGTTCTTGTTCTGTTGCAATAGCCTGCAGAAGCGCCGAGTGGACCGAACACCGAATCGTAGTAATAGGCCAACTGGCCGCCAATAAGTGTTTTGGTCTGCATGATGTCCTTCATCTCAGGAGCATGCTGGGCAACAGACGCGAGCAGACAGACATGATGATTCTTACCCATGCGCTGGCGACCCTGTAGCTGAGCGCCAATAAAATGACGCTCAGCATACTCCACATGGCCCAATCCGGCAAACGGCATCTGCGATTCAACATAATGGCCAAAACTGGTGCCACCAATGATGTTGCCGTAGATATGAGGGATGTCAGTACCGAAGAGTAAACGGCCATAGAGCAGACTCTCGAGTGTGAACCGCTCACTAACGGGAAACGACTTGCGCCAAGAGGCACTCACATCAGAAATACCCGCACGATTGTTCATTTGTGCAAAATTGTCGGTAATATAGGCATAACGGGCCACAAACCGACCGCCTCGGGTGGGGAAATACCAGTGGTCCTCGGAGTTAAACTCCATCTGAGCCTGATAGATGAAATAATGGCCATTTTCGAAGTCTACCTGTCGCGAGATATCAGACTGAAGCTTATTACCAAAGCGGTAATAGTCCCAGCGCAGTCCAGCCTTAAAACCGAAATTACGGATGGCGATGTTCACGGGTTCTACCTGGGTCTGATGCATATTATAGAGAACACTGTATTCACGGTCACCCTCATGATAGACATCGATATCGTTACGACGGAAATAGTAGGAGATGACAGGTCGGGTAAACCTGAGCGCACGAGGGTGGAAGATCAATTCGCCACCAGCCATCAGACGCTTACCCAAGCGCAACGTGATATCAGAACTGACAAAGAGCGTTTTCTTCAGAGGGAGGTTGGCATTCACTTGCAAAGCCACCATCTCCTCGTTGTCAAAACGTAAACCGAGATTCACATGACTGGTCTTACGGTTACCAGCCGTCAGCACCAGGCGGTAGCCGTCTTTTTCCTCTATCAGACGGGAAGTGGCCGTCTGGTAGAACAGGTCGGTACGCATCGAAGTAGTAATCTCTTCCTCCTCACGCGATGTAATACTGTCGAGCCGATTCAGGTGGAACTTGGCCCGCAGGAAACTCTCGTCCTGAGGCGTCATGTTCTCGAAAGTGAAACCGGTGATATGTACACGATCAGTCATCACCGAAGGACGGAGGGGAGTGAGTCTGACAGGCTTGAACGAGGAGTCGATGCCAATCATCGGCTTCAGAGCCAACAGTTCGTCCCAATGGCGCATCGCCTCCACTTCACCACGGTTGATCAGTGTGTCAACAGCTGCGGAATTGAAGCTGGCAGCAGAATAGCCAGAGGGATCCACATGGATAAAGACATCTGTATTAGCAATGTTTTCATCGAGTTTGTTCAACGTGTTCAGATCCACCATCTGCATCAGAATGCTGATGGTGCTGTTCAGCTTCTCGGAAGACCTCAGCGAATCCTGTACAGAAACACCTATCACAATGTCTGCACCCATGGCACGAGCCAAGTCGACGGGAAAGTTATTGGTCAGACCACCGTCCACCAACACCATCTTTCCGATACGTACGGGGGAGAAGACGGCAGGAATGGCCATCGAGGCTCGCAAGGCCTGAGGCAGACGACCGGAATGGAAGTCAATCTCGGTATTGTCGACGAGGTTAGTGGCCACACAGGCAAAGGGGATAGGCAAACGGTTGAAGTCGATGGAGTCAGTATAGCCCATACAGAGTTTCTCAAGCAGCATGTTGATATTCTTGCCCTTGATAATGCCTCCGTCGTTCTCATTATGCTTACCGATGGTCAGTCCCTGAGAGAGGATATAGGTATTCTGCTTCTTGCGGTCGCTCAGGCTCTGACGGCTCATATTCTCGCGGTCGCTGATGACATAGCTCCAATCCAGACCACGCACTAATGAGTCGAGGGCATCAGCATTATAGCCGATGGCATAGAGACCACCTATCAGACTGCCCATCGAGGTTCCCGTCACAATATCAACCGGGATGCCCGCACGCTCGATTACTTTCAGTGCACCGATGTGAGCCGTTCCCTTGGCTCCGCCGCCACTCAAAACAACGGCCACCCGCTTGCGCTCCTGAGCGGAAAGAGGCAGGGCAACCATCAAGGTCAGCAAGAGCCAGGCAATCTTCTTCACGTCATCCTCACTGGTTGATGGTCACTTCTCACTTATTCAGTTTCCAGGTGACGCCATCCTTCGTGTCCTTCACCTCGAAGCCGGCTGCAGCTAATTCATCGCGGATCTTATCACTGGTAGCCCAGTCTTTATTAGCCTTGGCTTTCGCACGGAGCTCAAGCACCATATCCACTACCTTGCCGAAAGCCTCCTCACGCGCCTGACTCCCGTCTCCTGACTCCTGACTCCTTAATCCCAGGATATCAAAAGTAAAGAGTTGCATCACTTCCTTCAGTTCCTTCAGACAGTCGGCACAGATGGTGGCCTTGTGATCAACAAGTTTATTGATCGTGGTGCAGGCCTCGAAGAGATAGCTGATTACTTGCGGCGTGGCGAAGTCATCATTCATGGCGTCGTAACACTTCTGACGCAGCGCCTTAACCACCTTCTCGGTCTCGGCATCGCACTTGTCTGCTACCTGTACGCGCTCCAAATCGGCAATAGCATTCATCAGTTTCTCCAGTCCCTTCTCTGCGGCCTCAAGTGCCTCATTCGAAAAGTCGACGGTACCGCGATAATGGGCACTCAACACGAAGAAACGGATGGTCATGGGCGAGTAGGCCTTCTTCAGCAGCGGATGATTGCCTGTGAAGAACTGCTCCAAGGTAATGAAGTTATTGTACGACTTACCCATCTTCTGGCCGTTGATCGTGAGCATATTGTTGTGCATCCAGTATTTCACTGCGGGATGCCCCATTGAAGCCTGCGCCTGGGCAATCTCACACTCATGGTGCGGGAACACCAAGTCCATACCGCCTCCGTGAATATCAAACTCCTCGCCCAGATACTTGCGACCCATCGCCGTACACTCACAGTGCCAGCCTGGGAAACCATCGCTCCAGGGTGAAGGCCAGCGCATGATATGCTCGGGCTGTGCCTTCTTCCACAAAGCGAAATCAGCCTGGTTACGCTTCTCGCCGACGCCGTCAAGCTCACGACTGGCATCCTTGATATTCTCAAGACTGCGTCCACTCAGAATGCCGTACTTAAACTGCTTGTTATAAGCTTCGATGTCGAAGTATACCGAGCCGTTGCTCTCATAGGCAAAGCCGTTGTCGAGAATCTGCTGAACAAGTTGCTGCTGCTCGATGATATGACCCGTGGCATGGGGTTCTATCGAGGGGCGCAGCACATTCAGCGCATCCATCGCCTGATGATAACGGTTGGTATAGTACTGGGCGATTTCCATCGGTTCCAACTGCTCCAGACGGGCTTTCTTGGCAATCTTGTCCTCGCCCTCGTCGGCATCGTGCTCCAGATGGCCTACATCCGTGATGTTACGCACATACCTTACCTTATAACCCAGATGCTTCAGATAGCGAAACACCAGGTCGAACGTAATCGCGGGACGGGCATGTCCCAGATGGGGATCACCATAGACGGTAGGACCACACACATACATGCCAACATTGGGGGCATGAAGCGGCTCAAAACGCTCCTTCTGCCGCGTCAGTGTATTATAAATAACTAACTTTGATTCCATATTCCTATAATTTTGGTTGCAAAGGTACATATTTTCTCTCAAATAATGCTACTTTGCAACCAAAATCTGCATTTCATTCAAAATATCCGAAGCCGAGAAACTTCCAAAGGAGTCAATTATGTTTACCAAAGAGACAGGCGCTTTTCCTTGGGGATAAACAGTTTATCTCCTTCCTTCACGTCGAACGCTTCGTACCATGCGTCGATATGCGGTAGGGCACCGTTGATACGCCAGCGGCCCAAAGAGTGTACGTCGTTTTGGGTGAGGAAGCGTATTCTCTCTTCGGTCAGGTTCTGTCCCCAAATGTGGGCATGAGCCAGAAAGAAGCGCTGGTCGGCAGTATAACCGTCCTTCATGGGCAGCGTCTGGCCAAGAGTGGCTTTTTTGTACGCTGTCCAGGCCACCTGTAGACCACCATGGTCGGCCAAGTTCTCACCCAGCGTCATACGTCCATTGGCATGCAGTCCGGGCAACACCTCAATGGCAGAGAAAAAATCGGCAAACATGTCGGTCCGCTCCTTGAACTGCCGGTCATCTTCAGCAGTCCACCAGTCGTACAGGTTGCCGTCCTTGTCGTACTTCCGTCCCGTATCGTCGAAGCCGTGAGTCATCTCATGACCTATGACGACACCAATACATCCGTAGTTGAAGGCATCGTCGGCCTCCATGTCGAAAAACGGGTACTGCAAGATACCTGCGGGGAAGCAGATTTCGTTTGTCGGCGGTTCATAGTAGGCATTCACTGTCTGCGGGTACATCTCCCAGACACTGTTGTCCACAGGTTTGCCGGCCTTGTTCTCAATATCGTTAGCCATCCAAAAGCGGAGGCACGCCTGCATGTTCTCGTAGTACGACTTTTCCGGATCGATGTTGAGACGACTCATGTCTGTCCACTTGTCGGGATAGCCCACCTTGACGATAAAAGTAGCGAGTTTCTCCTGGGCAGCAGCCTTAGTGGCGCTGCTCATCCAATCCTGCGCCTCAATGCGCTCACTGAGGGCATTCTGCAGGTTTCTGACGAGCTGCAACATGCGCTGCTTGGCAGCTTCGGGGAAATACTTCTCCACATACACCTTTCCAAGGGCCTCGCCCATCTGGTCTTCTATCTGTTCAATGGCAATCTTCCAAAGTGGGTAGTCTTCCTGACGGCCCATCAATACGCGGCCGAAAAAGTCGAAGTATGTGGCCTCCGTCTTCTCATCAAGGAACTTGGCGGCCGGCACCACCAGGCTCCACTCTGTATAGTCGCGCAGTTCGTCGGTAGTTACGATGCCCAAGAGTTGGTCGACACCGGCTAGGAACTCAGGTTGTCCCACCACGAATTGCTGCATCAATGCAGAGGCTAGGCCACAGGCGTTCATGGTCTTCTCAAACTGAAGGTGGGGATAGGTAGCCTCGAACTCAGCCAGCGTTGTCTTGTTGTAGTTGGCTTCAGGGTCGCGTAACTCTGTTTTCGTGCGGCTCACCTTGGCCAGTTCGGTCTCTATGCGCAAAATGTTCGTCATCTTCTGTGTGGCCTGTTCCTCGCTGAAGCCGAAAAGCTGCAGCATCGAAACAATATGTTGCCGGTATGCCTCCCGAATGCTGATGTTGGCCGCGTCGGTACCAACGTAGTATTCTTTCTGGTCGAGCATCAGTCCACCCTGCTCCACATTCAATATATTCTGCTTAGAATCCTTTATGTCGGGACAAATGTCCACAGAGATGAATCTAAAGTAGCCCGTCGGTGCCAGCTGCATACACACCTGCTGCAGCTCTTCTTTCGTGGCCGCCTGCTCCAACTGACGGATAATATGCATGACCGGCTCCACACCCTCCCGGTTGCGCCGTTCTGTGTCCATAGCCAGCTTATAAAGGTCGCAGAGCTTCTGCTCCGTCGTACCCTTGGCATAGCTGCCCTGCTGCAGATCATCCAAGATGCCTCTGATGCGCTTGTTGTTTTCGTCGCTTAACTCATCGAAAGAGCCCCAACTAGAATAAGATGCAGGCAACGGGTTGTTTTTTATCCAACCGCCGCAGGCATACTGATAGAAATCGTCGGCAGGACGTACCGACAAATCAAAGTTCTTCGGATCGATACCCGAAATCTGACCGACTGTCGGATCCACAGTCGTATCATTGTTGTCGGTACACGCAGTGAGAAACGTTAGGCCACAGGCTACGAGAATAACAGCAAACGGCCATAGTTTCATTTGTTTCATTGTTTCCTTCATATTAATCTCGTTTATAATTTGCATTTCATTCAAAATATCCGAAACCGTTGATGGCAATCAGGAAACGCTCAATATAATCCCACGAAGTGGCCGACCACTTGAAGCCCAGGCGGTAGAGCACCTGAGAGGTGTACTGATTGACAGGTTCAATGGTTCTTACTTGCTGACCGTGGGCCATATCCTGATATGCCATTAAGCTCTGTAAGACCTTTGCACGCTCCGGATCGGCTTTCGCTTCGTCCATCTTGCTGGCAAACTCATCTGCCTCAACCTGAACAGGCGCACCGCCAACCTTTGACAAACCTGCCAGAACATCGCCAAAGAGTACTGGATGGTTGTTATAAGGGTGGAACACCGTGCAGCTGTCGGGTGTCTGCGAGAGCAGTACGATTGCCTGTGCCACCTCATTGATGGGCGAGAACTCCATCGCACTGTCTGTCATGTCATACGGATAACACCCCAGCATCTTAAACACGCGGATACGCCCCATCGAACTATTGGTCGAGAAATTGATCTGGAACTCACCATCGGTACTACGTGGTGCCAGATTTCCCAATCGCATAATCTTTGCCTTCAACCCGTGGTGGGCGATGCCGTCGAGCACCATACGCTCAGCCACAAACTTGGAGTGGATATACTGGTTGTCGAGATACTGTCCGAAGTAGAGATCGCGTTCTGAGAGTACTGTATCAGCAGCCAAACTACCTTCTACCGACATACCTCCGATGCTGTATGTTGAGGTATGGATGAGGCGGGCACCTGTCTTCAGACAGAATTTCATACAGTTCACAGCACCGCCTATATTGACATCTTCGATATCAGTACCACTTGAGAAATGCTTAACCACTGCGGCACAGTTGAACACAGTGTCAACTGGTTCATCCACCTGGATCTCCTTCGTCACGTCGCCTAAGACTATACGGATGCGAGTGCCGAACAGTTCTTTGTAGTTCTTTGCGAAATAGTAGTACAGCAGACTCTTCAGACGGTTTTGCGCCTTTCCTTCCGACTCGGCACGTACCATGCACCAGATGACCGGCACGTCATTGCGATCAATCAGTTCCTTGAGGATATGTATACCAAGATAACCCGTAGAACCCGTCAGCAGCACATTGCCTATCTGATAGAGACTGCCCTCGCGGAAAGCATCAAGGGTGTTCTGCTTCAGGAGTGTATCAATCGGGATGTAGTTGAAATTGCGATCGGCAGAAGCTGCATCGTTTTCCGAAGCCCCATCCGTACCAGAGATGAAAGCAGCCAGCTTCCTTGGTGTCGGGTTGGTGAACACATCACCATAAGCCACATGAACGCCCCGTTTATCGGCCTCAATGATGACGCGCGTCACATTCAGCGACGTACCGCCAAGGTCGAAGAAACTATCGGTAGCGCCTACCCTGTCAGTCTGCAGCACCTCGGCGAAGATGTCGCAGAAGGTCTGTTCCGTCTCGTTCTGCGGAGCCACATACTCGCCCACAGCCGCCATCTGAGGTTCGGGCAGCGCTTTCGTGTTGATCTTGCCGTTAGGCGTAACAGGCATCTCAGGCAATTGCAGATAGGCCGTCGGCACCATATAGGTGGTCAGGCTTTTACTGATTTCCGCCTTGATCTGTTCAATTGGAATCTCATGGTCGGCCACGAAGTAGGCACAAAGATGATCCTTGCCTTTCAACTTGCGGATGAGTACGATGACGTTGTTGACGCCCTCGACTTTCATCATCACGCTTTCTATCTCGCCCAGCTCGATGCGCTGACCACGTAGCTTCACCTGATTGTCAGTACGTCCGAGGATATGTACGCGGCCCTTCTCGTCCCAACGGGCATAGTCGCCAGAGCGATAGAAGCACTGCCCCTTCCAGGTGATAAAGGCGGCAGCAGTCTTGTCTGGCAGGTTGTTATAACCGCGAGCCACTTGCACACCACCAATCAGCAGTTCTCCAACCACACCTACCGGCAGTTCGTTGAGATCCTGATCGACGATGCACTCCTGCATATTCAGCAAAGGACGGCCCACGGTGACACATTCCTCGTGCGTCAGTTCATGGCAGTTGCTCTCTACAGTCGTTTCCGTAGGCCCGTAGCAGTTGAAGATATGGGCATTTGGTGTCTGTTCCTGCAAACGATGCATCAGGCCATCAGGGAATTTCTCACCACCACACATCACAATCAGACAACGGCGCAGGGCTTCCATGAAACCATCGCTGGCCATGAAAGATACCAGACGCGACTGTGCAGAGCAGATGACATCTACCTGATTATCGTTCATCAGGCGGGCCACCTCGATAGGATCATTCACATAGTCATCATGAACAAGCACGAAGGTTAGTCCGTTGAAGAGCGCCAGGCCATGTTCTACGAAAGAACCGTCGAAGGATAGCGATGTCAGTCCGAGCACAGCGTGTCCCTCGTTCTTGGCAATATAGTTGCGCTTGTTCACTGGGTGGGCAGTCAACTCATTACAGATGCCGCGATGGTGCAGCATCACACCCTTAGGACGACCTGTGGATCCACTGGTATAAATCAGGTAAGCGAGATCATCAGGCGTGATGTCTGCAGTGACCATATCGCTGCAGGCATGATTAAGCAACGCCTCAACATCCAGCATCTTATCGGCAGGAACCAGACTGGCATGCGCTGCATCGGTGATGATATAACGGGCATCAGAGTCGTCAAGAATCAGTTGAATGCGATCAGCGGGATAGTGCGGGTCGCAAGGAATAAAGGCTGCTCCTGTTTTCAGGATACCATACATCGAAAGCATCACCCTGCTGGTACGCGGCAACAACATGGCCACCCTGTCGCATGGCTTCACGCCACGTTCAACAAGGGCATTGGCTATTCGGTTGGCAGCGGCGTTGAATTCTGCGTATGTGAATGTTGCATCGCTGGCTACCAATGCGAGACGGTCCGGATGCTGAACTGCATGCTGCTCCATACCATGATGCAGTAAGCACACAGGAATATCACCACGTCCTTCTTCATGCATCGGCTCAACCATCTGGCGTTGGCGCTCACTCATGATGGAGATGCTGCGCAACGATACTTCAGGCGTATCGATGAAATGACCGACTACAGCGGCAATACTCTCAGCCAGACCTGCCATCATCTGCTGACTATAGAAAGCATCATCATACTGCACAACCACAGAAGGCTTTCCCCGATGAGGACTGATAAGGACGCAGGCCTTGAACTTAGGGATGTCAAGTTCCATTGTCTCAATCTCCAGTGGCGTATCACCAATCTTATATTCGCTGATAACACCCATCTGATAAACGAAGTTGATCTTGGAATAGAAGCCATAGTCGGCAGCAATACGGGCGTATGGGTACTGCTCATGGCGAAGCATCTCGTCGAAATCGGTACTCACAGTCTTCAGGAAGTCAGCCACAGTACCCTCACCGATATGACCATGCAGGGCTAATGTATTCACAAACATGCCGACGGTATCAGACAGACGGATGTCAGAACGGCCATTGCTGATAGTAGACATATACACATCACGTGTCGCAACATAGCGGGAGATGGTGTAATAGACGGCTCCCAATAGCAGATGGGCTGGCGTGATACCCTGCGTTTGACAGAACTGCTCAATACGGTCCATATCGATGGGGAATACGGCTTCGCCAGTATGGCCCTGCCCTTCCGTACCCTGTAAATCAGCAGGTATCTCTGTAGCATCCTCGCAGTCGGCCAGCACCTTACAGAAGAACTCTTTGGCTTCAGGACTCTCTTCCGTATGTTTCACATAATCAGCATAGGTATATTGTTCAGCTTCTATTGCCTCACCATTAAGACGTGCAGCGACCTGCGATAAGAATACATCGAGAGAGGCACCGTCGAAAATAAGATGATGGAAGTCGGCCAACAGATAAAGGGCAGTGTCTGTCTCTACAACTTCTAAGCGGTAGAGCGGACCTTCGTTCAAACGGAACGGCATAACAAACCCCTGCTTATATTGCTCATATTCAGCATCGCTCATCTTCTGTCGTCCCACGATGGCTTCATGTTCTTTATTCCATACCTGCACCGTCTCATTGTCCTGTAGTTCAAAATGACAAGCAAGCAACGGATGCAAACGCACTACTTCAGCCACAGCATCTGCCAGACTGTCAGCTGACACCCCAGAAGGGAAGGTTACCGAGACGGGTATGTTATAGACGATGGCCGTCGGATTCTTCATACACTCCACATAGAGCCCCTGCTGGGGGTAAGAGAGCGGGGCTTTCTCGAGTTGAGAGTTGAGAGTTGAAAGTTGAGAGTTGGCTACCGTACTTGAAGATTCGGTCGTAACGACATTGCCAGCCATAAACCCTTTCAGTATCTCGTTCTCAATAGTCTGGAGTGTGCTAGACTTAACCAACGACTTCGAGTCGAGCGTGACACCATAGCGTTTATTCACCTGTACAGCGAGTTTGATAGCCGAGATGGAGGTCAGACCAGCATAGCCCAAGACAGTGGTGATGCCAAAATCGCTATTGCCTACTATCTTGGCAACCATCTCATGCAGCTCCTGCTCCAGCACGTTCAGCGGAGCCTGTCCCGCTTGTTGCTGTGCCACAGCAACAGACTTAACAGGCTTCGGAAGGGCCCGCTTGTCCACCTTCTGGTTCTGGTTGAGCGGGATGGCTTCGATCTGCATCGTAACGGCAGGCACCATGTAGGGTGGCTTCTGGTCGAGGATGAAGTTGTTGAGAGTCTCGATGTCCACCTGCTCATCGCTCACGATATAGGCTGCGATGAACTTACCGCCACTACCGCCTTCCACATCGAAAGCCTGCACAGTGACATCCTTGATGCCTGGGAATTCGCGGATGACAGCCTCCACCTCTTTCAGTTCGATGCGGAAGCCACGGATCTTTACCTGTCCATCCTGACGTCCCACAAACTGGATGTTGCCGTCAGGCAGATAGCGCACAACATCGCCGGTACGATAGCAGCGGGCAAATTTGTCCGTATTCCCCTTTTTCTTTTCAACAATGAAGGGATTCTCAACAAACACCTCTGCTGTTTTATCGGGACGGTTCAGATAACCTCGACCTACCTGCGGCCCACTGGCCCAGAGCTCGCCTACGGCGCCAGCTGGCAAACGATGTCCTTGCGAATCGACGATATATAGACGCATATTATCAATCGCCTTACCAATAGGAATGTTCTTCTGTTTCTCATCCACCTGATAAATGGTCTCAAGAATCGTAGTCTCTGTGGGTCCGTAGGCATTATGCAGTTTATAGCCCTTCGGCGGTTCCAGTGAAGCCAGTTTCTCACCACCCGTAGAGAAGTGCTTCAACGAGTGGTTCTCGATGGTCGTCACAAACTGGTAAGCCACCTGTGTCGTCATAAAGGCGATGGTGATGTGCTCGCGCTCAAAATACTCATTCAAGGCGATAAGGTCCAGACGAATCTCTTCTGGGATGATATACAAAGAGGCACCACGTGTAAGTGCAGGATACGTGTCATACATATTAGCATCGAAACCATAGCTGGCATAGGCCGTAACCTTGTCTGTCTCTTGCAGGTCGTAGTAGCGATGATACCAGTGGATGAAAGCCACCAGATTACTATGCATCAGTTGACAGCCCTTGGGCACTCCTGTTGAGCCTGAGGTATAGAGCAGGATAAAGAGGCTATCGGGCTTAGGGCCTTCGGGGAGCTGCGATACGGCAGGTAGTCCGGTCAGCTCCTTTGTTAAGACTACATCGCCCTGATATTCATCCACGATGGGCCGCAACGCTTCGTCGGCTATTAGCAGT
Organism: Prevotella sp.; assembly: GCA_017556145.1. Taxonomy (GTDB): domain Bacteria; phylum Bacteroidota; class Bacteroidia; order Bacteroidales; family Bacteroidaceae; genus Prevotella. The sequence goes on from JAFZCU010000168.1 coordinate 23,134, forward strand.
TTAGCATTGGCATCCTTCATCATAAAGTTCAAGCGATCCTTTGGATAACTGGGATCCAGCGGTTGATAGGCACAACCGGCCTTCATCACACCCAAAGAGATGATTGGCATCCACTCGCAGCGGGGTATCAACACAGAAACCACATCTTCTATACCAAGACCTTTTGAAGCAATATAGCCGGCAATGCGGTCACTCATCTCATCCACCTGACGATAGGTCATTCGGGTCTCTTTATATACCACCGCGATGTTCTCCGGTGTCTTTTGCGCTTGCTGGCGGAACAGCGACACAATGGTCTGTGTATCATCATAAGGCACATCATTGTCATTAAATGAATCCAGTAGTTGTGTCTGCTCAGCGGAAAGCAATGATATGTCTAATAGTCGGGCCTGTGGCTGATTGATAAACGTCTTCAGCACGTTGACAACAGACTCGGTGAGCTGGGCCACCAGCGTTTCGCTATACTTGCCGTTGTCATACTCCGTCACGATACAGGGTTGTCCGTCGTGTATCTCAAGGCGTACAATCAGCGGGAACTTCGGTGCACCAGCCTCCAGACTTTCAATGCTCACTTCATGCCCGTTCTGCATATAGCGGGTGACCATTCCTAACTGGTAAGCAAAGGCGAGTTCCGGTGTATAGCCATAGTCAGCAGCTATGCGGGCAAATGGATATTGCTCATGACGCATAGCCTCATCGAAACTTTCACTGACTTCCTTGATAAAATCCATCACACTACCATCAGTCAGTTTAGCAGTCAGCGGCAAGGTGTTCACAAACATGCCGAAAGTGTTCTGGATACGGATATTACTACGGCCGCTGCTGACGGTGCTGATAAAGAGCTCGTTGTTGCCGGTGAAGCGGGCAAAGACCAATAGCGTAGCAGCCAGTGTCAGATGGGCAGGTGTCACGGGATGTTCGCGGCAGAACTGCTCCACAGCTTCCAGATCAATGGGACGATACAACTCTGACGACTTCTCGCATTCAAAAGTCGTTGGCAGGTCGGGAGGCAGTTCTGTAGCACCTTCACATGCTCCCAACAATTGGTCATAGTAGGCCTTATGCTCCTCGGTGGATTCTTTTTGTTCGTCTGCAGCATGGTTAAGGTGCGTATAGGTCTCCGCCTCCACGCTTCTACCCTCCATCACATCGCAAAGCTGGACGATAAAGAGGTCCAGCGAACTGCCGTCGAACACCAGATGATGGATGTCTAACAGCAGGAACACACCGCTTTCTGTCTTTGCAATCTCCATTCGGCACAGCACGTCTTTGCCCAAATCAAACGGACGCACAAAGGCCTTCTTGTGCTCAGCCAACTGAGCATCGGTAAAGTTCAAGACTGGTATCTCGAGGGCAGTAGGCGCATAGCGCTGTACGATATCATCGCCATCTGCCTCAAAATGCACAAAAATATGCCGATGTGCTTCTAACACTGTCAGCACGGCTTTACGCAACAGCTCCGTGTCAGTATCGGCAGGGAAACCCAACACCCAAGGTATGTTGTACTGCGTATCTTCTGGATTGTTGATGCAGTCTACATAGACACCTGTCTGCGAGAAAGAGAGCGGTGCCACCGTTACTTCCTCTACATGCTTCTGGGATGTAGCGGTTGTGCCGTTAATTGCCTCTTCTATCATCAGTACTGAGGCCTCTTTCACCAGGTTCTTGGAATCCAATGCTACACCGTACTGTTTGTAGACGGTAGCAGCCAGACGGATGGCAGAAATCGAAGTCAGGCCAACGTAGCGGAGTGGTGTGTCGATGCCGAATTCCGTGTAGTGGATAATCTTTCCTACCATCTCGAGAAGTTCCCGTTGCAGATCGTTTTGTGGCTCCTGTACTGTAAGTTGCTGTGCCACAGCAACAGACTTAACGGGCTTAGGCAGTGCCCGTTTGTCTACCTTCTGATTCTGGTTTAATGGAATGCGTTCAATCTGCATCGTTGCAGCTGGCACCATGTAAGGCGGCTTCCGTTCTATGATAAAATTGTTCAGAGCATCGACATCTACCTGCTCGTCACTCACGATATAAGCTGCGATGAACTTACCTCCACCTTCCTCATCAAACGCCTGCACAGTGACGTCCTTGATGCCTGGGAATTCCTTGATAACGCTCTCCACCTCGCGCATCTCAATGCGGAAGCCGCGAATCTTCACCTGGCCATCGCGACGGCCAATAAACTGTAGATTGCCATCGGGCAGCCAACGTACGATATCGCCAGTATGATAGACACGATCGTAGTACGGTTCCTGACAGAAGGGGTTCGGCGTAAATGCCTGGGCGTTTTGTTCCGGACGATTCAGATAGCCACGAGCCACCTGCGGACCACTGATCCACAGCTCACCCTCCTGTCCGTTCTCCACCAACTTTCCCTGCTGATCTACCACGTAGAGACGGAAAGAATCGAGTGGTTTTCCGATGGGCGCATTCTTCTCAAACTGCCGAATGGGATAGGCCGTGGTAAAGATGGTACATTCCGTAGGACCATATACATTATATAATTGGAAATTGGTGGGAGGTTCGACGGGGATGAAACTCTCACCACCCACGGAGAGGTGCTTCAATGAATGATTGTCCATTTCGGCAAACTGACAGCCCACCTGCGTAGTCATAAAGGCATGGGAGATTTGGTTATCCTCGAAATAGTCATTCAAGGCTATCAGGTCCAGACGTATTTCCTCGGGAATGATATAAACAGCGGCACCCGTCGTCAGGGCTGGGTACATATCCATCATACAAGCGTCGAAGCCATAACTGGCATACGCGGCCACATGGTCACCTGGCTGCAGGTCATAGTAGCGGCGATACCAGTCGCAGAACGTCACCAGGTTCCGATGCTCCAGCATACAGCCCTTTGGTACACCCGTCGAGCCTGAGGTGTAGAGGAGGATGAAGAGGCTGTCGGGCTTCGGTCCTGTAGGCAGCTGTGACACAGCTGCACATGAAACAAGATCTTTCGTGAGAAGGACCTCACCCTGGTACTCATCAACAATCGGGCGTAGCGCTTCATCAGCTATCAATAACTTGGCATCGGCATCCTTCATCATGAAGTTCAGTCGTTCCTTCGGATAACTGGGATCCAGCGGTTGATAAGCACAGCCCGCCTTCAGCACACCGAGAGAGGCAATGGCCATCCACTCACAACGTGGAATCAAAACTGATACAACATCTTCAGACTCTAACCCCTTAGAGGCGATATATCCGGCAATGCGGTTGCTGATCTCGTCGACCTCGGCATACGTATACCGTTTGTCTTGATAAACCACGGCAATGTTCTGCGGCGTGGCTTTGGCCTGATGGCTAAACAGTGAAACAATAGTCTGGTTTTCAGATAATAATGCAATAGTATTCATAATCAAAATTGGTTATCAGTTCGTTTTATATAATATTGACGGATTCGAGGAATACGATGACGATGGCAATAGGAACAAGCCAGCGCAGCATGACCAAGTAGAGGAATGAGCCCCAACGCGACCCTTGATACCTTGCCTTGGGGACGAACCATCCTGTGAACAACGCCGCTCCCAATGCGCCAACAGGTATCAGGAAATTGGTGCTAAAGGCATTAGCGGAGTCGAACAGGTTTAGGCCCATCACAGTGAGCCAGTCGGCATGGCCCGTCATCGACAAAATACACAGTGTATTGGTGATGACCTGTATCACAGAGACAACAATCACAGTCTGATGCCTATTGAGCGGCTTCTTTGTATTTGCTGTTGCATCACAGAAAAAGGCGACCATCACCTCCATCATAGAGATAGTAGAGGTAATGGCAGCGACACACATCAGTGCAAAGAAAATAGTGCAGGTCACCGTCGGACTTATCATATGCTGAAACACAGCCGGCAATGTGACGAATGTCAGTTCCGGTCCTTCAGAGGGACTGAACCCGTAAGCAAACACTGCAGGAAAGACGATCATACCAGCCAGCAATGACACGATCAAGACGAGCACGATCATTTGTACTGACGTGGATGTAACATTCTGATCCTTGGGCATGTAACCTCCATACGTGACGAGTGCACCCACGCCAACGGATAAAGTAAAGAAGCTGAGTCCCATCGCCTGCAAGACCACTTTCGAAGTGATTTTCGAGAAGTCTGCCTCAAACAGATAGCGCAGTCCGGTGCTGCCGCCATCGAGGAAAACCATGTGGACAGCCATGAATATTAAGATGAGGAACAGCAGCGGCATGAGGATCTTGCTCAGGCGCTCAATGCCCTTGTTGACATCGAACCACAACACTGATGCTGTCAGCACAATGGCTACAATGGCATAGATAATCATAACGGGAGCATGCCCCTCAAACGTCTCAAAGTGCGCTGTCAGCGCTTTTGCATCCATACCCACGAACGTGTTCGACGCCGCCTCAACCATATAGTAGATACACCATCCTGTGACCAAAAAATAGAAGCACATGATAGCCATCACACTCAACAGATTTGTCCATGCCAGCCACTGCCATCGGCTGGTTCCGCTCACCGCGCGGTAAGCACCATAGGCGCTCCTGCCCGACAGTTTGCCAATCAGGAACTCGTTCATCACCAAAGGCAGTCCAAAGATCAGCGAACAGGCGATATACAGGATGATGAATGCCCCACCGCCGTTTTCTCCTACGACGTATGGGAACTTCCAGATACTACCCAATCCTACGGCACTGCCTGCAGCAGCCAACAAGACACCGATTTTCGACGAAAAAGACTTCTCCATATTATTCTATTTCACAATTACGATGGAATGTCATATAGACCATGTTCTGGTCGTACATATATTTATAACTGATTTGGGAACTAACTCCGTTGACTAGTCGTAGTCCCAGATGCTCTATGCCATCAGGCGTTTCCTGTAACGTTGGGTTAAAGGGGCGACCGTCGTCTTTCAGCAGAACGCTGATCATAGGCTCTGTGCAACGGATGTGGATATCGATGAAATGTCGGTCGGGATGCTTCTTGACAGCATACTTGACAATGTTGTAAAGCAGTTCTTCACAACAAAGATCGATGTTATTGGTTGTCTGTTTGGGAATGCCACAGTCCTGAAGAAAACTGACAATTTGGCTCAAGGCGTTCACCACATCACCCTCGGTCAGTCGTATCGAGAAGTTCAGAGCCTTGACCTCGTTAACTTGTGGAATCAGCGTAATAGGTGCTATCTCCGGTCGTCTTATGTGCATAACCCATGTATAGGCGAATACCACAATCACCAGCGCGACGGCCGATGAAGGATAACCCCACCATAGCAGGGAAGGGCTGATCTGGACGAAGAGCCAGACTAATAATACCATCACCACCAGTTGTGCTATGCTGATAAAGATGCTGGCTGTCCGATAGCCCAAGATTTGGTAAAGCGCGTTCAGAATGGCGAGAACGGCATATGGTAGTAATATGAGCGAGAAAATGCGCAAGGTTTTGTGCAGCAGATCAGCCACACCGCTATTGCCACTGGCAAACAGATTGCCGAAGGCTTCCGGCCACACTTCTACGATGAACAATAAAGCCAGTAGTGCAATGCCGACGTAGGTCAGCACGCGTCGCATGAGGATGTTCAGACCCATCATGTCGCGCTCACCTATCAGCAGACCTCCAATGGAATAGATGCTACTGCTGACTCCGCCAAGCATCAACTGGACGAGCATGAGAAGTTGCAGACATACAGACCACACATACATACCGTCTTCTCCCAACGTATGCATCACGATGCTATTGAAGGCAAAGACACATATGCCCATCAGCAACGTGTTGATACTCATCGGGAAACCTTCCGTGATGCAGCGCAAGGCATCCTTTCCCATCCGCTTCCCTGCAAAATGCAGATGGAAAGAACTGTGCTTGCTGCGAAAGTGAGTTAGGCAGAAGGAAATAGAGAATATGAAACAGATGATAGTACCCCATGCCGAGCCAGCGATTCCCATGCCGAAATACTTGATGAACACGACATCGAGCACCAGATTAAGTGCTGTACTCGATATAACCGCCACCATAACCAGACGCGGATTGCCGTCAGTCTTTATAAAACTTTGCAGGGTGAATCCAATAATCGTTGGTACAGCACTTAATGCCATGATATGCATGAAACTGACAGCCATATCAAAGAAACGGCTATTTCGCGGACAGACAAGAGCAACTATTTGCGGCGTCAACAGGAATAAGACGATCGTCAGCAGGATGCTACTGATGAGTGATGCCGTGACGGCTGTTGTGAACACGCGGTTAGCCTCTTCTGCATCGCGCCGGCCAATAGCCTTGGCTGCCAGGACGGAGCCACCGATGCCAAACAGAATACTAATGGTGGGGAACAGCGTAATGATGGGCGTTACAACGTTGATGGCAGAGATGGCGTCAGGACCAATCAGGTTACTGACCACAATAGCATCGGTCATGGTAGCCAACCGTTGGGCCAGTGATGCCAGGACGGAGGCGAACATGAAGGTCTTCAAGGCCCTGGAAACCAGATAACTGTTTCTTTTCTCCGCCATCGTCAATTTACCATTTCGTTGTAAAAATACTGGGCGAAACGGCTAATGTAAACCAGCCCCAGCGAGCACGATTACTGCTACCGTCCTGCTTGAGGCAAGCCATCGTTTCAGTACCATGCATCTGGGTGTAGCCCACCGTGAAGGAAATATCCTTCGAAAACTGATAACTGGCCTGTAGTTCGATGCTGTGACCCAATGTACGGTTGAATTGAGCGAGTTCGGTAGCTACAGCCAGATAGTGATAGGTGGCACTGCAATCCAACTTGCCAATGGGTTTGCCGAAGACACCCACAAAGGCATTCTGCAAACCTGGCGTGAAGCCGTTGGTGTAGGCACTCTGATAGAAATAGTCCATGATGCCATAGAATTGGGTACGTGAACCGTAAAGCGGGGTAAAACCGCCTATTTCAGGGTGACGCACCATGACCAGCGGACCACCATAGGCTACCGGTACATAGTCGTCGCCGCTCAGATGGTCGTAACCCAGTTCAAAACCGTAGTTGTCAGCAGGTTTGACGGTGGCTTTCACACTGGCCATCCATGCCTTGATAGGCATGGCTTGTTTGATCTCGTTCACCACCTTACCCGTCTGTCTGTAGTACGAGCCTTCAAGTGTCAGGAACTTAGGATGGTAGTTAAAGTAGCCACCCCACATTTGCTGGTATTTCGTAGCTGGTGGATTGCTATCATACTCTACCTTCTTACCTCCAACCATCCTATACTCGCCTGCCTGAATGCCTAAGTTCATAAAGAGCAGCGAGACACCCAACGGGAATTTAGGCAAATCATAATGATACCAGATGGTCTGCATGCTTTTGTAGAGCTGTGAGCCGTCATCGTAATAGGTGCCGTTATAGACATTATCACCATTCTGGTTGTAAGCCAGTATGGCATGCACTTTATGACCATGGCCTTCATAGCCTACTCGCACAATGTCATGCGACAGGGCTGCTGTGGCAAAGTCGTTAGGGCCAATAATGCGCTCGTCGTCATAAGCCAATGCCACACGCCCTATTTGGGCAAAGAGACCGTTCCTGGCCGTCATCTTCACCCAGGCTTCATAGAGATTGAGACTCTGGTTACCCTTCATACCCCATACCGCCTTGTTCTGAATGACAGCATGGGCCTGCAAACTTGGCGTCATTCCCAACGTGTCGTCGCCCACCCGCTGCCTTTCATAATCAACGATGATGCGGGTACGTCCAAAAAGGAAATGCGAATAATCTTCCGTCTGAGCCGTATTCTCATCAGATCTGGGCAGTCCACCACCACATGTCTCGCCATGAGCCACGAAGTCGAACCCGACGCTTATCTTGTTAATAGAGTCGGTCATTCCCGAGCTACGCTCGCCTACCCGTAGCCTTTGACCCCAACAGCACATAGATGCTGCTAACAATAGTAGCACACCATACTTTCTCATAGGCAAGGGTAATTTGCTTATTCAAACTCAAACAGATCGACAAATCCCGTCAGACGGAACACGTTCATGATGTCGTCGTTCACATGCTTCATCGTCACACGGCTGCCACCGGCCTTGGCACTTTTCAGGATACTGATGAGGATACGCAGACCGCTTGAAGCGATATACTCCAGTTTCTCACAGTCGATGACGACATCCTTTCCTTCACTGTTGTAGAGGGGCTTCAGTACCTCTTCTGCCTCCACAGCGGCAGCGGTATCCATCTCTCCTTCTAACGTGGCAACCCATTTGCCTTCCAATTCTTCAATTTTGGTAATCATAATTATTCACTATTAACTATTCACTATTTTCTTTTTTAGCGTAAGCACATTCCTGCCATCCGTCCTTTCGTAATTGATGCTGTCCATCAGTTCGCGAACCAACAGGATGCCCATACCGCCAACGGGTCGGTCTTCAGCCGACAGGGTGGTATCGGCCTTCTCCTTTTCCGTCGGATCGAAAGCCACGCCACTGTCAGTAATCACAAACGTCAGCCATTGCCCGTCTGACGTGGCCTGAACGGCGATATGGCCCGTCATGCCCGCAGGATAGGCATAGTCCATCACATTCACCACAGCCTCCTCGACAGCAAGCTTGATCTGCTTCGCCAGCGATGCCTCAATACCGAGCCGTGCCGTCACCTGCTGCACAAAGGCATTCAACGACTTCACCTGTCGCACGTCGTTCTGCAGCTCAATGCGCTCATCGAGTACCGTCTCATGACGTACTTTCTCATAACGGATGGCGAGCATCGTCAGGTCGTCGCTTTGCTCTGCCCCACGACAGAACGCCTCCACTTCATTCTTCATCTGCGTCACCAGGTCCTGAGGATGCTCCTGACCCTGCAGCACCGCCATCAGACGATCAAGTCCGAACTGCTTTCGCGAAAGATTCATTGCTTCCGACAGTCCGTCGGTATAGAGGAACAGCATCGCGCGGTCGCCGAGCATCATCTCTTCCATCACGTACTTGTGGTCTTCAAACAAACCTACGGGAAGATTGGCCTTTACCTGCAGCTCGCTGGCCTCATTGCTGATGATGACAGGCTTGTTATGTCCGGCATTACAATAGCGCAGATGCCCCGTCGGCAGGTCAAGCACACCGATGAACAACGTGACGAATATATTCGATTCGTTGCGCTCGCACGACGTTTCATTGATGGTCTGCATGATACGGGCAGGATTGTTCTCATGAGCCGAGGCCATGCGGAACAACGAGTGGATCACCGCCATTACCATGGCCGAAGGCACGCCCTTGCCACTCACATCGCCAATGCAGAAGAACAGCTTCTCATCGCGGAGGAAGAAATCGTAGAGGTCGCCACCCACTTCGCGGGCAGGTGTCAACGAGCCATAGATGGCGATATCGTCGCGCGCCAGACTGAACGAACGAGGCAGCATATCCCGCTGGATGTTCGTCGCGATGCGCAACTCACTGCCGATACGTGCCTGCTCCAGATTCGCCTTCTGCAACTTACGGTCGTTCCGGGCAAAACGGGCGATGATCAGTCCCAGCGCCAAGAGTCCCAGCAGCATCAGGATGCCGATGGTGCCACGCAGCTTCTTCAACTTGGCATAGACCTCCCTGTCGTAGCACACCACGGCTATCTGCCATTTGGGCTGTCCCTTGAAATTGGTATAGAACACCATACCCTTTTCGCCATCGGTATCTTTGATGGGGAATACGGTGCTTTGGCCGCTGTTGCTGAGCGACTTCTCCACCGTGCTGTCGTTGATCATATCGATGATGTGCAGCATCTCCGTCTGTTTCTCCTCGGTTTTGTGGCGGGGACCTGCAATCAGCTTGCCCGTCTCCGTCAGCAGGAAATTGTATGACGAAGGATAGATATGCCGGTAGTTAAGCGTGTCGCCCAACTGATCCGTCGACACATCAAGACCGAACATGGCCACGATATCCCTCTTGTTATCATGGATGGGGAGGATATAGGTAACCATGTTTATACCTGAGAGGAATTCGCAATACACATCGGTCCACATCGGGGTATCTGACGCATAGACTTCTTTATAGTAACGGTTCTGGGTATAGTCGCGCCCCTCGGATGCGATCTCCGAATACTTGATCTCCCCATGGTCCCACCATGCATAGGGCTCGAACAACCGTCCTTTTTCGGGGAAATAGTCGGGCACGTAAGCCACCCAGCAGCCCACCAGATTGGGATGAGACTTAAGCACCCAATCCATCACTGTATACGAAGAATCCGGATGGAACAGGTTCCGTTTCAAGTCCCATACATGGCCCATCAGCGAATTCTCCGACAGGCTCAGTGTGTTTTTCAGGATGATGGCCTTCGTCGTGATTTCCGACTCAGCCTGTTTTTCCAATTCACCAGCCAGCATGCTGCGGGTATAATAATACTGCACAGCCGAAATCGCTTGCAGCAGAATCGCCGCAGCGATGATTATTATTAGGCTCGTATTGGTTTTTAGTTTCATATTTTTATTGTATGATGTTTAAAGTTTAATGTTTATAGTTTATAGATGATTACCCTGCCAGCCTTTCCGCCAATGGAGTATTCAACTATAAACTATAAACTATAAACCATAAACTACTTCACGTACTCCGAGAAGTCCGTCAGCTTCATGTCGCCCTTGCGAGCCAGCGTGTCGTGCATGGCGAAGGCAGCGGTCAGACAGTGATGCGTATGGCCGCCGGTACCCAGCTTCAGGTAATCCCACAGCAGCTGCTTGTAGTCGGGATGCGCACAGTTCTCGATGATGGTCTGCGCACGCTGCATCGGGCTCTTGCCGCGCAGGTCGGCCACACCCTGCTCCGTCACGATCACGTTCACATCATGCTCCGACGAGTCCTGATGGGTGACGAAAGGAACGACACTGCTGATGCAGCCGCCCTTGGCCACAGAAGGACAGGTGAAGATGCTCAGATAGGCATTGCGGATGAAGTCGCCCGAACCGCCGATACCGTTCATCATCTTCGTACCGCTGATATGGGTGGAGTTGGCATTACCGTAGATATCCACCTCGATGGCCGTATTGATGGCGATCACGCCCAGACGACGGATCACGGCAGGATGGTTCGAGATCTCACTCTGACGCAGTGTCAGGTGATTCTTGAAGTAGTCCATGTTGTCGTAGACCTGCTTCAGACACTCGTTAGAGACGGTCAGCGAGCAGGCCGAGGCATCCTTCACACGGCCACTCATCATCATGCCGACCACGGCATCCTGCAGCACCTCGGTATAGATATTGAAGTCGGGCACGTGTTTGTCCTCACCAAGCGCACCGAGGATGGCGTTGGCCGTTGAGCCCACGCCACTCTGTAGCGGCAGGAACTCCTTGGGGATACGACCCTTGTGCAGCTCGTCAACGAGGAACTCTGCTGTCAGGAAGCCGATCTTGTCGGTTACGGGGTCGCTGTCCTTGAAGGCACGGGCCTCATCGGGAATGTTACACTCCACGACACCGACCACCTTCTCCTTAGGAATCGAGACGTAAGGCACACCTATACGGTCGCTCACGTTGAAGATGGGGATGGGCTTGCGGTAAGGAGGATCCAGCGGCTCATAGACGTCGTGGATATACTTGGCGTTGGGATTGTGGAACGAGTTCAGCTCCAGGATCACCTTCTTCGCCAGACGGGCAGCCGTGGGAGAGATACCGCCGGCAGCGGTCAGATAGACATGATAGTCGTTGCCCACCTCCTCGATGTCGCACACCTCGAGGATCGCCCAGTCCACATCGCCATAGAACCCGTAGCGCAGCTCTTGCGCCATGTGACTCAGATGCAGGTCGTTGTAAGGAATCTCGCCTGCGTTCACATGCTTGCGGAAATCGGGGTTCGTGGTGTAGGGAGCCCGGTAGAGGATGGCCTGGGCATTGGCCAGGTCACCATCGGTCGACTGTCCTGTGGAGGCACCTGTGAAGATAGCCACCTTAAACTCGCGCCCTGCCTCATGCTCGGCAACGGCAATCTTTGCTAACTCTTTGGTAGTAGCCTTTGCCACACCGGCAGGCGTAAAACCACTCATGGCGATATGGTCGCCATTCTTAATCAGTGCTGCAGCCTCTGCAGCGGTCATACGTGTGTAAGCCATTTAATTTGCGATTTGACAATTTACTGTTTACATTATTAATATGCGTGCAAAATTAGTGTTTTTTTGCCAAACCACCAAACTTTTTCCAAGGTTTCTTTACTTCTCACCTCTTACCTCTCACCTCTCACCTCTATAACTGCTGCATCAGCACGTCCCAGACGGCGATGATATGACAGACGCTTCCCGCCAGCACGAAGAAATGAAACACGGAGTGCATGTATTTCTTCTTGTTGAGCGAATAGAACACCGCGCCCGTGATATAACTCACACCCTCGGCAACCAGCCAGATGACGGCTGCCGACGACACCGAGTCGATCAGCGGCTTAAACGCCACAAGCACACTCAGACCCATGCCGATGAAGCAGAACGTCTCCAAGTTCGAATGCTCCTTCAGACGGATAAAACTCACGATGGTACCCGCGATGGCGCAACTCCAGACGAAGATGAACAGGCTCCAGCCCCAATAGCCCTGGTCGCGCAAGGCTGTCAGCGTCAACGGTGAATACGAACCTGCGATATGCCAGTAGATGGCCGCATGGTCCCACTTCCTGAGGCGCTCTTTCCACTTCGAATGGTGCTTCATCGAGTGATAGAGCGTCGAAGCCACATACGATGCCAGCATACCGAAGAGATAGAGAATCACCCCTACCCGCGCCCAGTTATTGTCGGCCTGGAAACACCATACGAGGAAAATGATGCCGAACACGACACCCAACAGCACGCCCCCGCCATGCGACGCGGCATTCCAGATCTCTTCCTTCTTCGTGTAACGTATCATTTTCGGCTATGGTATGAATAATTGACGCCGCAAAGGTACTAATTTTTATTGAAGATTGAACATTGAATATTGAATATTTCACTTGCGCTCCCCAATTTTTCAATTTTCAATTTTCATATTTCAATTTTTTATACTAACTTTGCACCAAAATCAAAACTAAATGAATATGAAACGCTTGTCAATCATCCTCAGCGGTATAGGTTTACTGGCCATGGCCGCTTGTCAGAATCAAAGCCAACTGTCAACTGTCAACTGTCAACTGTCAACCGTCGGAAACCCGTACATGCCCCTTTGGGAACACATTCCCGACGGCGAGCCTTACGTGTTCGAAGACCCCGACCAGCCCGGCAAATACCGTGTCTATGTCTATGGTTCCCACGACGACTTGATTGATGCCTACTGCGGACGCGACCAGGTGGTTTGGTCGGCCTCCGTCGACAGCCTCAACAACTGGCGCTATGATGGTGAGATCCTCGTGGTCGACAAGAACCGCGACGGCCAGCCCTTCGACTCAGCCGGTACTGCCGACGTGCTCTATGCGCCCGACGTAACGCTGGTAACCGATAAGGACGGCAACAAGACCTACTACCTCTTCCCCAACGACCAGACGGGCTTCCGCAATGGTTTGATTGCCAAGAGCTCACGTCCCGACGGACCCTTCGAGGTGTGCAACTGGAGCAAGGACGATCCCAATCAGGTGGACGGTGTACTGAAGTTCGACCCTGCCGTGTTTGTCGATGACGACGGACGTGTCTATGGCTACTGGGGCTTCGAGCGCAGCTATGCCGCTGAGTTCGACCC
>JAFZCU010000027.1 GCA_017556145.1 Prevotella sp.
GACGGAGCAAAGCGAGGTAAAGTCCCCTCTACCGTTCCCCATTTCTTCACCGACTGGGATGACGATCCCAACTGGGGTGGCTCGGCCATCCTCGTACCCTATCGCACATGGAAAACATACGGCGACCGTACGTTGATGGAACAGTATTACGATGGCATGAAGCGACTCGCCGACTATTACACCTCGCTCACCCGCGACAATCTGATGCCCGGCGCATCGTATAGCCGCCTCTCCGACTGGGGACAGGAGTCGAGCGGTCTGGCACACCCCACGGCACCTGAGTTCACCATCACGTGTACCTATTATTATCTGTTAAAGGTGATGGCAGAGATGGCTCGCGAGACAGGGCATGAGGCAGATGCACTGACCTTTGGTCAACAAGCAGAAAAGACGCGGAACGCTTTCAACGCCCGGTATTATCAGGCTGACAGTGCCTCATACGCCCACGGCAATCAGGCCGAGCAGGCAATGCCGCTCTACTATGGGTTAGTTGACGAAGGCACGGCACAGCGCGTGGCCGACCGACTGGCAGAAAAAGTGATAAACGATGGCTATAAGATAAAGACCGGCGAGTGCGGTCTGAAGCCCGTGCTGATGATGCTGGCACAATATGGACACAACGACATCGTATGGCAAATGGCCTGTCAGACGGACTATCCCAGCTATGGCTACTTCGTGGAGAACGGCTGCACCACCACACCCGAATTGTGGAATATGCGTTATTCCCAGAACCATTGTATGCTCAACCACGTCGAGGAGTGGTTCTATACCCACTTAGCTGGAATCCAAAATACAGGAACCGGTTATGATAGTCTGCGCATAGAACCTTTCGTGCCAGCTGATCTCGACAGTCTCTCTGCATCGGTAGTGACTCCACACGGCAATGTTCTTTCATCGTGGCGACGCACGGTCGATGGCGTACATTTCACCATCGACGTTCCAAACGGCTCGACAGCTACCATTGTTCTCTCCCTGCCAGACAGCGACCAGCGGCTCATCCGCTCCGTAAATGGAGGAAGCTACAAATTCAACATTCCACAACCTTCATGTCTTTCTGAATAATAAAGCCACAAGAATAATAATGAAGCGACACATTATCCCATCACTAACAATGCTTCTGTCTGTTGCAATGGCACAGGCGCAGTTGACTGTGTCTTCACCATCTGGTAACAACCGTATAGAGATAAATCTCAGAGCCGATAGCCTGACCTACACCTTAAGCCACAACGGCAGCATGGTGGTGCAGCCGTCACACTTAGGTCTCGACCTTGACAACCGCACATGGGAAAACGCCCTGGCCCGCAAATTTCCGCAGTACGAGTGCTGGATGGAGGGTTTTGAGGCCGACTCCGTCAGTCAGGATGAGCACCGTGCCACTATCCAGAACTTCTATGGGGAACAGGCCGAGGTGCCCGACAACTACAACAGCGGCACGCTCTACCTGTCAAAGAAGGACGGCAGCAATTATCGCTTGAATATTGAAGTGCGAGCCTATGACGAAGGCGTGGCCCTGCGTTACTTCCTGCCCGAGCACCCCATAGCTATCTTTCACAAGGTTGTCGCTGACCTGACGGAATATACCTTCGCCCCACAAACAAAAGTGTGGGCTGCAGAGTGGGCACAGGCTCCCTACGAACTGAAAGATGTCAACGACGTAAAGACTCCGATAGAGCGGGCCGTGACGGTGGTGCTACCTGACGGCGGGCTGCTGGCCCTGGCCGATGCCGATGTCGATGACTGGTGTCTGGAGCGCAACGTCGCCTCAACGGAGAAAGCCAACACACTCACGACCACGATGTATTCTCCCGTGGATGTAGTCACTTACTACGCTACGCCGTGGAAGGTCATCCTGACTGGCGACAGCTACGGCCAGCTGGTCTATAACCGTTATATCATAGACAACCTGAATCCGCCGTGCGAGATTGTCGATGCTGCTGAGTGGGTGCGCCCCGGCACCATCTTCCGCTGCACGCAACTCACCACCGAGGCGGGACTGAAAGGCATAGACTTCTGCGCCAAGCACCACATACCCTATATGCTCTTCGACTGGAAATGGTATGAGCCCTGCACCTCGCACGACGGCGATGCCACGAAAGTCATTCCGCAACTGGACCTGTCGCGTGTCATCGCTTATGGGCGCGAGAAGGGAGTGGGCATCTGGCTCTATGTGAACCAACACGCCCTACAGAAGCAGATGCATGAGTTGTTCCCCCTACTGCATAAATGGGGCATCGTAGGAGTGAAGAGCGGCTTCGTGCAGTATGCCTCACATCGTTGGGCCACCTGGGTCCACGACATGGTACGGCTGGCTGCAGAAAACCATTTGATGATCAACATTCACGATGAGTTCCGTCCCGCCGGCTTCTCGCGTACCTATCCCAACCTGCTCAATCAGGAGGGCATCCGTGGAAATGAGGAGTTCCCCGATGCCACGCACAACACCGTGCTGCCCTTCACACGCATGATCAACGGTGCTGCTGACTATACCATCTGCTACTTCGACAAGCGGTTGAAGGTGACGCATGGCCACCAGCTTGCCGCCTCGATGGTCTATTATGGTCCTTTGCAGGTGC
This sequence comes from Prevotella sp., assembly GCA_017556145.1. Taxonomy (GTDB): domain Bacteria; phylum Bacteroidota; class Bacteroidia; order Bacteroidales; family Bacteroidaceae; genus Prevotella. The sequence continues at coordinate 2,574 of JAFZCU010000027.1, forward strand.
TTTATTGGTACGACACACCCGAGCGAGTAGAGGACGTACCAGAATTGAAGTGGTTGGACGAGCTTCCCACCACATGGGATGAGAGCCATGTACTCTCCGGAACTCCTGGAGAGAGCATCGTCATTGCCCGTCGCAAGGGCACCGACTGGTATGTAGCTGCCATGACCAACACCGAGGGCCGTACCGTCACCATCACCCCCGCCGACTTCCTGACCGCCGGTAAGTGGCAGACCACAATCTATAACGACGACCCTTCAGTAGATACGAGCACAAAGGTAGGAGTGACCAACCGAATCGTACATTGTAAATCGTCCATAAGGCTCCAACTTCAGCCCAGCGGTGGTGCCGTACTGCGCTTTACCCCTTTACAATAAAATAGTACAATATGTAGTATTGCCGTTACGTTATTTATAATATAAGAAGTAATACCGAAAGCAAGATGAGAAGAACATTCTTACTGATTATTGCACTTATCATAGTCCAAACAGTCGTATGGGCCCAAACTGACAATCAGGAGA
>JAFZCU010000169.1 GCA_017556145.1 Prevotella sp.
CAGAAAAGATTATCCAGATTGATAGTGTCGATGCGTATAACAAGATGTACGGATGGGAGACGCTGCATCCGCTGGTGACCATCGTGAACCATACAGAAGAGCCGCCCGTTTCGATGAACCATTCGCGTCTGAACTATAGTCTTTATGCCCTGTTCCTGAAACAAGGCGACGGCTGTTCCATCCACTATGGACGCGAGAAGTACGACTATCAGGAGGGAACCGTCGTGAGTTTCAAGCCAGGGCAGGTGGTCGAGGTGGAATGGGACGAGTCGAAACCCATGCCAGCCTCACGAGGACTGCTGTTTCATCCCGATCTCATCTACGGCACGCCATTGGCCAAGCGCATCTACGAATACACATTCTTTGACTACGACCAGCGCGAAGCCCTTCACCTCTCGGAGCGTGAGCAGCGCATCGTCAGCGACCTGCTCGACAGCATCGAGGAGGAGTTGCAAAATCCCATAGATAAGCACTCGCAGACGCTCATTACTGATGCCATTGGCCTATTGCTGGACTATTGTATGCGCTACTATGACCGCCAGTTCATCACTCGCCACAAGGTAAACAGCGACATCATGACCCGCTTCCAAAACGACCTGGAGGAGTACTTCCGCAGCGGAGAGGCAGAGCGTAAGGGCATGCCCTCCGTGGCCTATTTCGCAGAGAAGGTGTTCCTCTCGCCCGGCTACTTCGGCGATCTTATCAAGAAAGAGACGGGTCTCACAGCGCAGCGATACATCCAGAACAAGGTCATCGACCTCTCGAAACAGTACGTCATGGACAAAGAACTGACCATCAATCAGGTGGCTTACAAACTTGGCTTTCAATATCCACAGCACTTCACCCGCCTGTTCAAGCAGCAGGTCGGAGTAACGCCTACAGAGTATAGAAACTAAAGGTCTGGGTAAAAGGATTGTATCGAATCTCACAAATAATCATAAAAACATCTCCCAATTCCCCGCGAGTTGGGAGTTTTTTCGTACCTTCGCAGCAGATATGGAACAATTCAGAGCAATGAGGCGTAAGCGCCAACAGCTTTCAGAGGAAGAGAGCATCGGGATATTGCAGACGGCAACTGCCGGCACATTGGCACTGCTGGGTGATAACGGTTATCCGTACGCCGTTCCAATCAGCTATGTCTATGCCGATGGCAAGTTGTATTTCCACAGCGCATTGAGTGGTCATAAGGTCGATGCTATCAAGAACTGCGATAAGGCTTCGTTCTGCGTCATCGACAAGGACGATGTCCATCCTGAGAAGTACACCACCTTCTTCCGTAGTGTGATAGCCTTTGGGCGCATCCACATCATCGAGGACAAGCAGGAGAAATTGGAAACAGCCCGTCTGCTTGGTGACAGATATAATCCCGATCAAGAGGAAGCCTTGAAGAATGAACTAGAGAAAGGCTTTTCTCGCATGCTGATGATACGTTTCGACATCGAGCATCTAACAGGTAAACAGGCAATTGAGTTGGTAAAACAAGAAAGATGAAAACAGAATTTGAAAAGATGCGGAGTGAAGAATTTTATGACTTCACAAGCAAAGAATGTCTGGCGAGTTACTTCAGAGCCAAGCATCTCTGTGCAAAGCTGCAAACTATGACTGTAGAGGATGACGATTATAGGAAGACGATAGAAGAATTGATTCCTGGCATCCCTGAATCATCCACAGTAGCACCACCGTTTCATTGCGATCATGGGCATGGCATCAAACTGGGTGAGAATGTATTTATTAACTACAACAGCACCATGCTCGACGGAGGTATCATCACCATCGGTTCTAACACTCAGGTTGGCCCAAACTGCCAGTTCTTGACTCCGAACCATCCTATTGATTACGTCGAGCGCCGCAAACCCATAGAGCGATGCTCTCCGATAACCATCGGCGAAGACTGTTGGCTGGGAGGCGGTGTGACTGTTTGCCCAGGAGTGACGATTGGCGATCGTTGTATCATTGGTGCGGGAAGTGTGGTGGTTAAGGATATTCCTTCTGATTCTATGGCCGTAGGCAATCCTTGCCGTGTTATTCGAAAGTTATGACAAAGCCAAATAACAGTATGGGCAGGATAGAACGAGAGAAGCAGACCGTCCGCAAGATGATTGAGCTTTATTGCCGTCATCATCTGAAGGAGAAAACTATGCCGGATGAATATCAGCATCTGGCTGAGTTTGCTTGTCGCCGACTCGACCATTGCAAGTATAGCGAGCAAAAAACTGCCTGCAAGAACTGTCCAACCCATTGCTATGCGCCCAAGGAGCGAGAACAAATCCGTAGAATTATGCGCTGGGCAGGGCCAAGAATGATTTTCTATTCACCAATTGATGCTATAAGACACATTATCAAAAAATAAAAAATCACCCCATCAGTAATTTGTATACACCTTTCAGTAATTTGTTTAGCGATGGTTCGGTGGAATCGTCGTAACTTTGCAGCCGAGAACAAATAACAGTATTAATAACTTAAAAACTTTACGGTTATGAAGAGAACGATTATCATTACGGGTGGTACAACAGGTATCGGTAAGGCTACGGCTTATCAGTTTGCAAAGAACGGTTGGAATGTGGTCATCACAAGCAGAAGCGAGAAGAAGGGCCAGGCATTCGTCGAGGAAGCAAAGAACGAGGGGTTGGACATGACCTTCTTCCAGTTGGATGTGACGAACGAGGAGCAGGTGGCTCAGGTCATCGAGCAGACGGTGGCCAAGTTCGGCAAGCTGGACAGCATTGTCAACAACTCTGGTATTTCGCTTGGTGCTGCACCGCTGGCTGACACCGAGACCGACGAGTTCAAGCAGCAGCTGGACACTAACGTGCTGGGCGTTTATTACGGCATGAAATATGCTATCCGCGCCATGCTGAAGACGGGTGGTGGCACGATAGTCAATCTGGCCTCTATCGCAGGACTCAACGGACTGATTTACACCGCACAATATTGCGCAACTAAGCACGCCGTGGTGGGACTGACCAAGGCTGCTGCCATCGACTACGCCCAGCAGGGCATCCGCATCAACGCCGTGGCTCCCGGTGCCATCAAGACCGATATCCTGAAGCACGCTATCGAGGCTGGGGCTTATGATGAAAAGGGCATTGCTGCCATCCATCCGATGAACCGCATGGGCGAGGTGCAGGACATTGCCCTGGCTATCTATTACTTGGCAAGTCCCGATAACAAATTCCTGACAGGTACCATCCTCAACGTTGACGGTGGTTATAATTGTAGATAATATGGAACTGATTGACTATACCAACAAATGGGTGACTGGCGAAATTCAGGAGGATCTGGCAATGGTTGCAGGAGGCATGGTATGCCTCCTGCTGGCCCTTGTGGCATGGCGTTGGGGCACATCGGAGTCGGCTCGCGCCATCATCCTGCCGCTGACAGTGGTGGCGGTAATCTTTATCGGAGGAGGAGCTGCATTAGCCTATAATAATCATCAGCGGAGCAAGCAGTTCGTGGAACAATACCAGGAATCGCCGCAGAACTTCCTGGAGAGCGAGAAAGCTCGCGTGGCTGATTTCATGAAAATTTATCCGCAGACCATCATCGTGTCTGCCGTCATGATGGTCGTTGCCATCTGCGTATTTGCTTTATGCGCCACACCTTGGCTCCGTGCCTCTGCATTGGCACTCATCC
>JAFZCU010000170.1 GCA_017556145.1 Prevotella sp.
CACTCGCGAAGAGCGTCTGGCAAAAGCCAAAGCGATTATAAGCACGCATGGATACATGACGCTTACAGACTATGCTTTGGCAACGGGTCAGTCCAAAAGCACAGCCTCAGACGACCTCAAGAAAATGGTAGTCGATCCCGATTCTGGCATCACGACACGCGGACAGCACTCGCATAAAATATGGATAAAAAGATAATGAGAAAAGCTCAAATAAATTTGGCTTTTCATTCGTTATTTCGTAACTTTGCAACCAAATAGCTTATATAGTAGATTACGATTGTTATGGCAAACTATGATGTTGAACGGCTCCATCAGCGTATTCTTCGCATTCTGCTGGCTGTAGACCAATGCTGTCGGGAGCATGGGCTGCGCTACTACATCTGGGCAGGTACTCAGTTGGGGGCGGTACGTCACAAGGGCTTTATTCCTTGGGACGACGATATCGACATCGCTATGCCCCGTCCAGACTATGAACTGCTGATTGCCAACAGTCGCGAGTGGTTGCCGCAGCCTTTCGAGTTTGTCTGTGCGGAGAACGATGCGGCTTATCCGCTACCCTTCGGTAAGGTGCAGGATGCTTCTACCACCCTCATCGAGCGGTTACATCTGCGCTATCTCGGCGGACTATATATCGATGTGTTTCCCATCGACGGCGTGCCTGCCTCGGGTTTGCGCCGTAAGTTGCACTTTGCCCATTACGAATATCTGAAGCGGGTGCTCTATCTGTTGCATCGCGATCCTTATAAGCACGGACACGGTCCTTCATCGTGGGTACCCCTGCTCTGTAGGCGATTCTATACATTGGCAGGTGTTCAGCAGAAGATCCGTCGGTTGTTGCTTGCCTATGATTATGATTCTTCGGCATTGGTGGCCGACTACGACGATGGTCAGCGAGGAGCTATGAAACCAGAGATTCTGGGTACGCCTCAGCCTTATCCTTTCGAGGGAGAGCAGGTGATGGGTGTAGAACAGGCTGATACCTATCTCTCGCGGAAATACGGCGACTATATGGTGATTCCTGATGGTGACCACCAGCGACAGCACAATTTCCATGTGTTGGATTTCGATAAACCTTATAACTCTTATCAAGCGTCAGGCCAATGAAAAATGTAGTGGTTGACTTTTCGCATCTGGCGGATATGAACGGTTTCGGTGAGATTGCCCGGAACTATGCGCCATTGTTGGCTGAGGCTCAGTTGGACGACATACACCTGATTTTTATCGTACCTGATCAGCTTGTGGGGTCGTTTGGCTCTCATATCGACTATATCCGTCGTAGCCGGAAACGCGAAGACCTGAAACGGTTGACGTGTCATATCGACCTGTGGCATGCCACAGACCAGCAGTTTCATCTGCGTGGTGGCGATAAGCAGACCATACAGCTGTTGACGGTTCACGACCTGAACTTCCTGCGTGAGAAAAGCGGTCTGCATCGTTGGCGGCATATCATACAACTGAACTGGCGCATGCGGCGTAGTGACCATCTGACGTGTATCTCACAGTATGTGAAGGATGATATTCTGGCTCATTACCATATAGGTGGGAAAGCGCTCGATGTGATCTATAATGGGATAGGGAGTCAGGAGACAGGAGTCAGGAGTCAGGAGACAGGAGACAGGAGTCAGGAGCAACGCCCATCGTTTGTCTCAGATGACAAACCCTTCTTCTTCACTATCGGACAGATTCGGGAGAAGAAAAATTTCCAGACGCTGGTGCCGATGATGAAGTATTTGCCCGATTACAGGCTTTATATCAGCGGTGATGATCACTTTGCCTTTGCCCAGGAATTGCGGAAACTGATAGAAACGGAGGGCGAGGGACGTGTGATGATGACAGGAAAGATCAGTGATGCGGAGAAACGCTGGCTATACAGTCATGCTGAGGCCTTCCTCTTCCCGAGTCGGCTGGAGGGTTTTGGCATCCCTGTGCTTGAGGCGATGCGTTACCGCTGCAAGGTCTTCTCTTCACGTTTCAGCAGTCTGCCGGAGGTTTGTGGCAATCATGCCACCTATTGGGATGATTACGAGCCTCAGGCAATGGCTGAAGTAGTGCGCAAAGGGTTGGCCGCCTGGAAGAAGGAAGGTCCAGAGGCTACGGCAGCCTTGGAGCATTCGTTGGGATTTAACTATGAATCTTACACGGAATCCTATATCCGACTATATCGCCAGCTTCTTGCAGAAGGCAAGTAGCTGATTCCATACTTTTTCTATCGTCGCGTCGTTGGCATCGATGCCCCAAGCCAGGACATCTGTGTCTTGTGGTAGCCATGTGGTCTTGCTGGCGAGGGGGGAGCAGACGACAAGTGAGGGCTTGCCCATCGCGTGAACGATGTGACGACCGCCTCCCTCATTGCCGAAGTAGGCGGTGCAGTTGGCAGCCATCGCTGCTAACTCTCGTGGCGACTTGGCCTGGATCTGGAGGAAGATATGCGGGTTGGCCCCCAGATGCTCATAGATGCGACGGGCATTCTCGGCCTCACGTCCTGGGGCATAGTTGAAGATGAGTTGCAGATGGGGGAAGGTGTCGAGCAGACGACGCAGGGTTTCTGTCATACGGTCTTCTGCCCATGTCTTGTTTTCGAGTTTCGCTGTGACGCCCACGAGCATGACGGGACGATTGAAGTCGATGCCCTCATGTTGCATGTAGGTTCGGAAAACAGTCTTTTCTTTTTCCGTGATGCTGAGTGTGAGGTTTCGGTCAGTAACCGCAGGCTTTAGGGGTTCCGCCAACTTCAGGTTGTGGGTAATCATGCTCTCAGCGTCCTCGCAGCCTTCTATGCGGTAGTTGTAGATGCCGAAGGTATAAGGTTTGCGGATGCCGATACGGTTTTTGCTTCTCAGCGAGAAGAGGGCAAAGGGCATCGTGTTCAACGTAGAACGCATGTCGATGATGGCATCGTAATGCGTCTGGTGTACCGTTTGCCATACCTTCCTGAGATAGGTCAGCGGGGCATGGCGCTCGGCCTCGCTGAAGGTGATGATGCGACTGATGGCAGGATGGCCTTCGAAGAGGGGGGCTATCCGCTCGTTGAGCACAAAGTGGAGCTCTGCATCGGGGAAACTGCGGTGCAGGGTACTGAGCAGGGGAGTAGCCAGAATGGCGTCACCCATCTGACGGAAGCGGATCACGAGGATTCTCATATAGTTTACAGTTTATAGTTTACAGTTTACAGAATATCCTCGATGGTAGTCTGTTTATATGGACGGTTCAGGTCCAGCCGGAAGAAATGGTGCTGGATCTGCTTCTCTACGGGTGGCAACTGCATATAGTCGCCGTATTTGTTGGAGAGGTAGGCGTCATAGTGTTCAACGCCAAGGAACTGCTTGTCCTCGAATGGGTAGGTTTGCGGTGTGCCGAGGATACGCTTTTCGATGACACCCCGCAGGCCATCGTCATAGTCGCAGACGTAGTCGGACTCGTCATAGGGGTATTTCGTCATATAGCTCTTTACCTTGTTCTGTAGGTCTTCAAGGGAATAGACCTTATGCAGCAGCCAAGGGAACCACGAGCGGGGACCTTTGCCGTGTTTGAAGGGGTCGCGTCCACGGAGGAACAGCAGATGTCGCCAGAACTTGTAACGCTTGAAGTGTGACTTCCGTTTTTGCTCATCAGCAGGGGCTCCGTCGATTGGGAAGACATCGATGTAGACACCTTCGAGGAACTTGAAGTCAGGTCGCTCGAGTACCGTTGTCGAGGCATCCTCAATCTTGGCAAAGGGGTACGGATAGGTAGGGTCGGTCTCTGGGGCAATCACCTCGTAGGGCTGGGGCAGCCATTCGCGCCAGTGGCTGATGAGCTGCTCGTAGTCGGGACGTGGCATGCAAATGTCCATATCGTCGTCCCAGGGAATAAATCCCTTGTGACGTATGGCACCGAGCATCGTACCTGCCCAGAGGTAGTAGCGCAGACCATGTTCTCGGCAGACGGCATCGATAGCTTCCAGATTGCCGATGATCTTCCGTTGCAGGATGCGGATGTCGTAGTTGGTTTCGTGATGAAGTCTCATAATTCCAATTTGAATTCTATCTTACGCTTTTTCATATAGCTTCGCCAGAAGTCGGCACGGGCCTTCATTGTGATGTCGACACAGGTCTCAGGGTCGAAGTTCCGCTGACGGGCATAGGCCTCTACAAGCAGACGGATGAATCTTTTGGGTCCCCAGAGACGACTAAAACTTTTACAGCCACTCTCTATATCTACGGCTCCAAAACGCATGCGGTTGATGTCGACGATAGAAAAGTGATACTGTCCGTCAGGGGTCTGTTCCCATAGGATATTGCCTGGCGAGAAGTCAAGGTGGAGCACTTCCTGATCGTGCATGTAGGCCGCATAGCGGGCTAACGCTTCTGCCAAGGGTTCGTAGAGTTCGGGAGTAGCATCGCCCAGTTCGTATAGCAGATGGCTGTAGGGACATTGCAAACTGATGAACCAGCTCTGCTGCAGCAGTCCTACGGCATTGCGGTCTTCGATATAGGCCACCGCCTCAGGGGTTTCAATACCCTTGGCGAGCAGACGCTCCGGATAGGTGAAGGCACGAATGCCTTTGGGTTGACGGATGCCTGAGGAATAAATCAGATTATTCAGCAGACGGGGCTTGCGGAAACGTTTGACATTTAACAATGTGCCGTCATCGGCTTTAAAGAGCTTGATGAGGTTCCTGCGTCCGCCATAGATATAGGTGCCGCCATCGTCCATGATGGAGGGCAGCTGACTGATATAGTCGCGCAAATGCTCGTATTTGGGATTGATACTGATACGTCGGCTCATGATTCCTTGAATTCTTCTCTTGGGATGGCTTTACCGTTGACCATTACGTACTGGCGGTCGAATTCCTCATGGGTGCGCTTCCAGCGGTTGTGCGTCCAGAGGTAATAGGAAGGTGCGCGCCGGATAGTCTCTTCCAACATTTGGAAGAAGCGGCGGGTGATCTCATCGTCAGGCCCCTGAGAGGCGTGGGGGGAGATCAGTTTGAAGGTGCAAGTATAATGTCCGCGATGCTGACGCTCCATCTCAACGTAAAAGACGGCATCGTCCATCTTCCGCATGATGCGCTCACCGCCGGTGAATACAGGTGTGTCGTGGTTCAGGAACGGTAGCCACAGGTGGATATTGTGCCAGCGGGGAGCCTGATCGCTGATATAGCCGAAGAGTGAGCGGCGGTTGTCGCGCTTGAAGGTAATGAGATGGCGCAAGATATCCTGTTTGGGGATGCAGTCGCCGCCATGGGCCTTGCGGATATCGATAAACAGCTGGTCGAATGCGTCATTATAGAGCGGGTGGTAGATGAGTCCCATCACAGCCTCGGGGTACCGCTTGAAAGCCAGTCCTGTGGCAGAGAGCCACTCCCAGTTGCAGTAGTGGCCGAGGATGGCGGCACAGTCCTGCCCGTTGTCGAAACATTGTTCCAACTGTTCCACACCTCTGAACTCGATATGGCGGAGCAACTTTCCGTTACTGATGCTGAGCAGTTTGATAGTCTCAACAAAGTAGTCGCAGAGCCAGTGGTAGAACTGTCGGCTGATCTGTCGCAGTTCAGCTTCGTCCTTTTCTGGGAATGAGGTGGCGAGATTGTTCCTGACAATCCTACGTCTGTATCTTACAACATAATAGATCAGCAGAAAGAACCCGTCGGATAGCAGGTAGAGCAGCCAGAACGGCAGCAGCGAAATGGCATAGGTGAAGCCATAGAGCAGGCGGTAGGAGAGTTGCTTTATCATCTGTGGATTAAATCGTCGGTGGTGGTCTGCAGAATCGCTTTGTTGAGGCGCAGCAACTGTTCCTGGTCCGTGCTTTTGCTGACGGTGAAACGGCTGGCGTCGAAGTCGTAGAGGATATACCCTGTTGAATCGATGAGCAACTGGGCGTTATTATAGTTATGAACGGCAGTGGGATGCAGATAGCTCTCTGAGAGCACGTCGCGACTGAAACGGAAATCGTCGTGTGGCAGTGAGAGCTGACCCAGTAGCGTGGCACAGATATCCGTCTGGTTACATAGTGTCGTGATGCTGCGGGGTTCCTTCACAGCACCACCCACCATCAGCAGGGGGATATGGTTGCGCAACAGGGGCTGCTGTTCGTCGACTTGCTGATAGTTGATGCCATGATCTGCCACAAGCACGATGAGCAGGTTCTGCCATTGGGGCGTCTGCTTCAGTTCCCCGATGAAGTCGCCGAGACAGTCATCCAGATAGCTGAAGGCGTTGAGTACCTCGTCATCGAGATGCTTCGTGGGTACGTCCCACGGCTCGTGGCTGCTGAGGGTGGAGTAGCCGATGAGGAAACGCTGGGTAGTGTCGGCGGCGCATATCTGGTTGAAGAGCGTTTGGAAGGTGATATCGTCTCTGACGCCCCATTCCGATGTATTCTGTTCTTCGCGTGAGAAATCATTCTTCCATGTCAGTTTCTCCCAGCCTGTGGCGATAAGATAACTGCGCATGTTCGTGAAGTTGATGTCGCCGCCATAGAGAAAAGCGGTCTGGTAGCCTTCCTTCTGAAGGGTGCTGGCGATGCTGGGTAGCGAACGGCTCTTCTCTGGTATTTTCATGACTGACAAGGAGGGGAACGAGGGATAGCCACTCAGCGTGCAGACGGTGCCGCGGTCCGTACGCCAGCTGTTGCCATAGCATCGGCTGAACCAGATGCCTTCCTGCTTTAGCTGTTGGAATCTGGGCATGGCTTGTGCAAACTGTTCGCCGCAGCTTTCCAAAAGAATGATGACGATGTCGGGTCTCTTGGTATTAAGTAGCGAGTCGGTGCCGATACTTTCCGTCGTATAGACGCCCTTCAGCAACTCTTCGCATTCTGATGGTTCCATGAACTGGTATTCGTTGTCGTTGCTCAGCTGGTGACTCAGCGAATAAATGAAATTGAACACAGGATTGACGGCCGAATGGTTCAGAAACTGGTTTTGCGAAAAGTACACCTGTCCGATGTTCGTCGTCGATTCGTCGATGCCGCCACGAATACCGATCACTATCAACGGAATGAATAGTGAAAAGAGAATCGTGAATAGTAAGCGCCGGCCTTTATGGACAGGTTTGAAATACATCTTGGGATAGCCTAGCCAGACTAACCCGGCTAATATGACCAGTATCACTAGTCTGACAAGCAGATAGCCTGTAGAAACGCTGGCGGCTGCTTCGTTGGGCGTAGAGAGGTATTGCAAACAGGAGGCATCGAGTTTGAAGCCCCAGAAGGGGTAGAGACTGGTGTCGGCCACGAAAGCGAGGGCAAAGGCGAGGGCAATGATACCAAAATAGACATAGAGTATCCGTAGGATCACGGGGACAGGTCCATGATTCATGCTCTGCATAGAATCACGCGACCTGTCCCCGTGATCTGTCCATACACTGACGATTGTCAATAAAAACGGAATAATGAGGAAATAGAGTGCCGTAGAGAGATCCAGCGACAGACCGTGAGCGATGACCTGAAAGACATCTGTTAAGGAAAAGTCGTGTCCCTCGCGACAGCAGAGCATGAATCCTATCTTGGCGATGATGAACACCACCACCGTCCACAAATATGTCCTTATCAGATAGATCACCCTTTCTCTCATCTCCTTACTCCTTCTCTCCTACACCTGTTGCATATCGTGGAGTTTCTTGTAATAACCATCAATGTTGAGCAGGTCGTCGTGCGTGCCTCTTTCCACGATGCGACCCTCATGGATGACACAGATCTCGTCGGCATTCTTGATAGTCGAGAGACGGTGGGCGATGGCTACCGTCGTACGCGTCTTCATCAACCGCTCCAGCGCATCCTGTACCAGACGTTCACTCTCCGTATCCAAAGCCGAGGTAGCTTCGTCGAGAATCAGTATCGGTGGATTCTTCAGAATGGCGCGGGCGATGCTCACTCGCTGACGCTGACCACCAGAGAGCCTGCCGCCACGATCGCCGATATTGGTGTCGAACTCAGCCTCGGAGGCCATGATGAAGTCGTAGGCGTTGGCGATACGGGCAGCCTCCTCAATCTCATCGTCTGTGGCATTGTCCACACCGAAAGAGATGTTGTTGCGGAAGGAGTCATTGAAGAGAATGGCCTCCTGGTTCACATTGCCTATCAGCTGTCGCAGGTCATGGATGCCGAGATCCTTCACATTGATGCCGTCGATCAGCACCTCACCCTCCTGCACATCGTAGTAACGGGGAATGAGGTCGACGAGTGTAGACTTACCGCTACCGCTTTGTCCCACGAGGGCAATGGTCTTGCCTTTGGGGATGGTAAGATTGATATCTTTCAACACCCATTGCTCAGCATATTTGAATGACACATTACGGAACTCTATCTGGTGTTCGAAACTTGCAAGGCGTTTGGGATGGGCAGGCTCTTTGATAGTGTTTTCTGCCTTTAGGATCTTGTCTATACGTTCCATCGAAGCCAGACCCTTAGGGATGTTATAACCTGCTTTCGAGAATTCTTTCAGTGGCTGTATGATACTGTAGAGAATCACCATGTAATAGATGAAAGTCGGACCTGTGATGGCTTTGTTGTTCAGTACGAGGATGCCTCCGAACCACAATACGATGATGATCATCACCGTCCCTAAGAATTCCGACATGGGGTGCGCCATCGACTGGCGGATGTTGACACGCATGATATCGTTGCGGTAGGCTGAATTGATGGTGTCGAATCGTTTGTTCATCTTGTCTTCGGCGCAGAAGGCCTTGATGATGCGCAGACCACCCAGTGTTTCTTCCACCTGACTCATCGTATCGCTCCACAAGGCTTGCGCCTTGATACTCTTCTGCTTTAATCGTCGTCCCACGATGCCCATGAACCAGCCGAAAACGGGTACGAAGATGATGGTGAACAAGGTAAGCTGCCACGAGACGAAGAGCAGTGTTGCGAAATAGACAATGATGAGGATCGGATTCTTGAATAGCATATCGAGGCTCGACATGATGCTCGATTCCACTTCCTGTACGTCGCCGCTCATTCGGGCAATGATGTCACCCTTACGTTCTTCGCTGAAGAAGCCCAACGGCAGAGAAGTGATTTTCTGATAGAGCTGGTTACGGATATCACGAACCACACCGGTACGTATCGGGATGATGGTGGCCGATGAGAGGAAGTACGCGCCTGTCTTCAAGGCAGTGGTCGCTGCCAGAAACAAGCCAATGAACAATAGCGTCGTCGTCTGACCATATTGCTCAATCAGCTGACTGACGTAGAAGTTCAGGTTGTTCATCAGTACATCTTGCACGTTTCCCCAGTCCCATGCCATCAGAGTGGTCGCCGCTTTGGCCTCACCTGTCTGGAACAGGATCTGCAGGATGGGTATCAGTGCTGCAAACGAGAAGATGTTGAGCACTGCCGACAAGATGTTGAAGATGATCGACAACACCAGGTATTTCTTATAGGGCGGCACGAACCGCCTCAGCACATTCAGGAATTCTTTCATTCTATTACTAACTTGTCATTATTCATGCGTTGCATGTATTGCTGTATGATGGATTGCATCTGTCGTGTCATCTGTCTCAAGGTGTCCTGAGGCATGGTTTTCATCACATTGTGGGTGAGCAGCGAGTCGGTGCGGTAACGATAGACGGCTGTCACATCCTGACCGTCGAACTCAACGGCATAGTTGCCTTTTACGAACTCATAGCCGTTGGAACTGGTTACCCAGTGCAGGGCATAGGAGTCTTCGGGTGACGAGCTGAGCATATCTTTTCCGAATGCCAGATAAGGACGGTCGTAATGCAGGTAAGAGAGAACGGTTGGCATGATGTCCACCTGTTCTACGATACGCTGCTGGTCGTAGCCGCACAGGGTGCTGTCGCCTGGCGCATAAAGGATGATAGGTACGCAGAAGTTGCCCAATGTCGTAGTGTAATACGGATCAACAGGTCCACTGGTGTGGTCGGCTGTGATGACGAAGAGGGTGTTCCTGAACCAAGGCTGCTTACTGGCCGTCTCGAAGAACAGTCGCAGGGCGTTGTCGGAATAGGCGACACATTCCTGTACAGGGTTCTCGCCTTTAGGGAAGACACCTTTATAGCGGTCAGGGACGATACAGGGTGTATGCGAGGAAGCGGTAAAGACGGCCGTCATGAAGGGTTGTTTCATACCGCTCATGGTCAGTGCGTAATACTGCAGAAACTCTTCATCCCAGATGGCCCAGGTGCCGTCGTAGTCGTCATCGCCATGGAAACGTTTGTCGGCATTATACTCCGTACGGCCGTAATACTGTGCGAAGCCTGTTGCCCGCGCAAAGGCCTGAAAGCCCATGGAACCGTTCTGTGCACCATGGAAGAAAGCGGTCGTATAGCCTTTCTGCTCGCCGAGTTCCCGGGCAAGGCCTGACATTTTGTTTAAGGATGCCGGTGTCAGGAATAGGGGTTCTACGAAGTTGGGAAGGGCTGACAACACCGATGGCATGCCTTCGATGCTTTTCCGTCCGTTGGCATAGGAATATTGCCAAGTCATCGCCCCGTGGGTAATCAATGAATCGAGGAAAGGGGTAAAGCCTTTGTAGGTTCCGCCATGCAGCGTCTGGTTATAGAAACCGAAATGCTGCTTGCCGAAACTCTCCAGAATCAGGACCACCACATTCTTGGATTGGAAAGCCAATGAATCCGTAGGTATGTGGATGGGTGTAAACAGAGCTTCTGCCTCCTGATCGCTCATGTAGTCAGGAATCACCATCGGCTTCTTGCTGAGGGTACGGTAGATGGAGAAGGGGGTATTCAGCACGATGCCTGTCTCTGCAGGTCGGTTGACATATTGGTTGGCATTGCTGATGGTGATGGGACGTACGGCATGGGTAAAACCGCCTCGCATGCCTCCAATACAGAGGGGTACCGCTACCGCCAGCGAAACCGCCTGAATGGCATAATAGCTTGACAGATGGCGGATGGGCAGGCTTTTGCGTATGTCTGAAGGCCTGGGCCGGAAAAGCTTCCATAGCAGCCATGTGAACACGCCTGCCAGGATGACCAGATACCAGTTGACCAGAAACTGCTCGGCGAAGATCTTCGTCATATTACCTGCACCCTCATGACTGAATTCGGCGAATACAGTGGTTGTCGTCCGTTTACCGGTAAAGGGAAAATAGACACAGTCGATGAGGTTGGCATAGACTGCGACGGAATTGCAGATGACATAGATCCATCGTATGATTTGATAGTAGGCCGGACACTCTTTCCAATGTAAAGGCAACAGGAAACCCAGGATGACCAGTGCATTGGTATAGAGGATGGCCGAGGTATCGAAAATCAGACCGGCAGAGAACAGGCTGAGGGCGTGACTCCAGCTGAGGGTGTCTGTGTATAAGTTCCAATTGGTCAGCAGGAAAACCAGCCGACAAATGGTGAACAGCACGTAGACAACAAGCAGGTTGTTCAATAGTGCAAAGATGGGATATCTGTTGAAGGAAAACTTCATCGTCTGCTCCTTTGAATGTGCAAAGATACTGATTTTTTAGACAAAAGAACAAAAGAAACAAAAAAATTATATGTTCTTATGTACTTATGTCTGAAAAATATGTATTTTTGCATTTGAATTGAGCATTTTAGATAGTTTTTGGACTATGAAACGGTTGAAAATAAGCGTGATGGCTCTGCTTGTGAGTCTGTTGGTTATCTGGGTGTGGTCACGCTGGGATGTCTGGTTCCATAATTCCGAGGAGCAGGCTTATGTCCCATCGGATTTGCCAGCGCATGTGCTGCTGACGTTTGGTGGTAAGGACGGCTTGTCGCGTAATGTCAGCTGGCAGTGCGACACCGTTGTCAGACCATCCTGTGTGGAACTGGTGTGCCTGGCCGACAGCGATACGTTGCAGATTGCAGCCTCTGGTGAGGTGTTCCGTTCACGATGCGGACAGGCAGCCTATTATCGGGCGCGGTTGACAGAACTCAAGCCTGATCGTTCCTATGCTTATCGGACCGTGACAGATGGCAACGCCTCGCCGTGGTATCATTTCCAGACCTATGCCGAAAATCGACAGAAGTTGTCATTTCTCTATGTGGGTGACGTGCAGGATACCATAGGCGGCCAGGCAAACCGAATACTCCGCGAGGCACTCAATCGTCATCCTGAGAGTGAGTTCCTGGTTTGTGGCGGCGATCTGACAGAGCGTCCTACGCATCAACATTGGGAGGAGGCCTTCCGCGATATCGACAGTGTGGCACAGACTATGCCGATACTGGCGGTGACAGGCAATCACGATTATCTCAAAGGGGTTATCATGCGTCTGGAACGGCGTTTCTCGCTGGTGTTCTCCTATTTCCTCGATTCCAAGGTAGCCGATAATCAGGTCTTTACGTTTTGTTATGGTCCTGTCCAGTTCTTCCTGTTGGACAGCAACCGCGAACTGCCATACCTGTACACCCAACGGCAATGGCTGAAGGAACAATTGCAGGAGAGCCGTTCGCGGTGGAAGATTGTCGTGCTTCACCATCCGTTGTATTCCATCAAGGGCAACAATAACCTCATTCAGCGGTGGATGTTCAACGACCTGATAGAGGACTTCGGTGTCGATTTGGTGCTACAGGGTCACGAACATGCC
Organism: Prevotella sp.; assembly: GCA_017556145.1. Classification (GTDB taxonomy): domain Bacteria; phylum Bacteroidota; class Bacteroidia; order Bacteroidales; family Bacteroidaceae; genus Prevotella. The sequence goes on from JAFZCU010000170.1 coordinate 12,512, forward strand.
TATGCCCGTATGACGCGCCATGATGACAAAGGTCAGGCTGTGACACCGGTCTATACCGTCAGCCATTGTTCGCCGAAGAATTACCGCATAAAGTTTGACGACCGCTTCGACAAGTTCGGTATCTCCAGCCGTTACTATCAGATGGTTGAAATCTCTGGCGATACCTTGTCCTTATCGGCCTTTGAGGTCAGTGGGCATACGCTCTATGACTTCCTCCAGATTATCAAGTCTCCAACCAATCATGTATGTATCAGAGACTTTGGTAAAGCCATTCCTGAATACATGGATTATGAGCCTGATCCTGACAGCAAGAAAGACCGTGCTTTTGCTGAGCGGATAGCCGACTATAAACGTCGTCATCCGGAAAGACAAAGGCTAATTGATTAAAGGGCTTTGCCAAGCAATGTGGCACTGGTAGAACCCGTAATTTTCACCTTCACAGTCTCGCCGATATGGTGGCCGTTCTTGTCGAATACCACCATCTTATTCTGCTCCGTACGTCCGCAGAGTTGCTCGTGGCTTCGCTTTGAAAATCCCTCCACAAGCACATCAAACACCTTGCCTTCGTCTTTTTTGTTCTGCTGGGCAGAAATCTCTGTCTGTAGGGCGATGAGCTCGTTCAACCGGCGGATCTTCTCCTCCTCAGGCACATCGTCGGGCAGATGCTTAGAGGCATAAGTACCAGGCCGCTCCGAGTATTTGAACATAAAGGCAGAGTCGTAGCCCACCTCGCGCATCAGGTCTAACGAGAGTTGGTGGTCTTCCTCCGTCTCTGAGTGATAGCCCACGAAAATGTCCGTCGACAAGCCACAGTCTGGGATGATGCGGCGGATGGCATTCACACGGTCCATATACCATTCACGGGTGTATTTGCGGTTCATCAGTTTCAGTATCCGGTCAGAACCGCTCTGCACAGGCAGGTGGATATGTTTGCAGACATTGGGCATTTCTGCAATCACCCGCAGCGTTTCATCACTCATATCCTTCGGGTGACTCGTCGTAAATCTCACTCTCATTTCCGGTACTTCCTCCGCCATTCGCCGCAACAGGGCAGGGAAGTCCGTCTCCAGACTCCTGTCTCCAGACTCCTGACTCCTATAGGAATTCACATTCTGTCCCAGCAGCGTCACCTCCTTGAATCCACGGTCTCTCAGGTCTCTCACCTCTTTGAGAATGCTCTCCACGTCGCGGCTCCGCTCCCGTCCTCTGGTATAGGGCACGATGCAGTAGTGGCAGAAATTGTTGCAACCGCGCATGATACTCACAAAGCCGCCAATCTTATGACCCAGCCCGATGCGCTGGGGTACGATGTCCTTATAGGTTTCTGTCGTCGACAGTTCAATGTTCATGGCCTTGTGGCCCGTCTCAGCCTGTGCTATCAGGTCTGGTAGGGAAAGGTAGGCATCGGGGCCTGCAACGAGGTCGCAGTGATGGTTGTCCAACAGATCCTGCTGTGCCCTTTCTGCCATGCACCCCAATACGCCGATAATCAAAGGACGCTTGCGACGGATGGCCGCGAGCGCTTCTAATCGATGATAAATCTTCTGTTCGGCATTGTCTCTCACCGAACAGGTGTTCAGGAATACGGCGTTGGCCTCGTCGATACTCTCAGTGGTCTCATAGCCTGCCATCTGCATGACCGAGGCCACAACCTCTGAGTCTGCCACATTCATCTGACAGCCGTATGTCTCAATATATAATTTCTTCATATTTTGCTTATTTTATGTTTTTGATTCTAATCAGTGCTTCTTGCAGTCGGGCGCGGGGACAGGCGATGTTTAGGCGGATATAGCCCTCGCCGGAGACAGGACCGTACATCGTGCCAGGGTTCACCCAGACTTTCGCCTCGCTAAACAGACAGTCGCAATAGGCTTGTGACGTCATGCCGGTAGCGGTGATGTCGATCCAGGTGAGATAGGTGCCTTCCAACTTGCAGATTTTCCATTGGGGCAGGTGGTGTGCGGCAAAGTCACACAGGGTTTGATAGTTGTCCCAAAGATAGAGATTGAGGGCATCGAGCCAATCCTCGCTCTCGTTATAGGCTGCAATGAGTGCCACGGGACCGAAAGGATTCACGTCGCACACCTCGTTGATGTTGATGGCCCGATCCAGCAGGTAACGCCAATCAGGTCTGGAACAGATGATATTGGCGGCCTGTAGCCCTGCGATGTTAAACGATTTCGAGGGGGAATTGAGAATGACGCTGTTCTGACGGCATTGTTCGCTGACGGCTGCGAAAGGCTGGTACTGATAGCCGGGCATGACGAGTTCGCAGTGGATCTCATCACTCACCACCTTCACACCGTGTTTCATGCAGATATCGTTCATTCGCTCCAATTCGGCCCGCGTCCACACACGACCGCAGGGGTTGTGGGGGTTGCAAAGCAGAAAGACGGTGGTCTTCTCATCAGCACATTTCGTCTCGAAATCGGTCCAATCCACTTCGAAGGTGTCGTCTGTACGGTGTAGGATTGTTTCAAGCACCTCACAGCCGTTGTTGCGGATGGAGGAGAAGAAACAGTTGTAGTCGGGTGAGAGGATGAGCACCTTCTCGCCTGGCGTAGTGAGGGCTTTGATGGCGACGCTCATTGCCGGCACGACCCCTGTGGTATAGAGAATCTCCTCGCGACGGATGGTCCAGTCATGACGGCGCTGGAACCATGAGATGATAGCCTCGTAATACGTGTCTCCCACAAACGTGTAACCGAATATGCCATGTTCGGCACGCTGACGGATAGCCTTCTGGATGGCAGGTGCAGCCTTGAAGTCCATGTCGGCCACCCAAAGGGGAATGACATCGGGATCATTCATTTCATCCCATTTCACACATCCCGTTCCCCTGCGTTCTACCAATTCATCAAAATCGTATTCACTCATAACTGTTGTCCCTTTCACTTCCCTTTAGCTTCTTGTTTCTATCACACAATCATTCGGTTTCCGCACATGTTCGTCAATGGTGATGCTGCCGATGCTGTCGGCGACAATATGCCCGGATGTCGGATTCTTGATATGCTCGATATGTCCGTGGATGTCGGCCTTGACGGTGGAATACTCAAACATCCGGTCGCACATGGGGTCGATGGTACAGTTTTCGAGCACCAGCTTGTCGGTATAACAGAGCAGCTGCTCTCCGGCGAGGTGACAGTTCACCAGACGGACGTTCTTTGAGTGCCAGGCCAGATACTCACCATCGAGGGTGGAGTCGTAGATTGTGATGTTCTCGCATTCCCAAAAAGAGTCTTTTGTCAGGATGTTGGCATGGTGTATCTCCACGTTCTTGCAGTATTGGAATACGTATTTCGAGTCGCTCTCGAGACCGTCGACATAGATGTTCTGCGAGAACATGAAGGGATAGGTGCCCCCGTGCAGCTTCACATTCCTGATACGGATGCCGTCCACCTTCCAGAAGGTTTCGTCGGCATCGGTAATCTCCACGTTCTCCAACGTCAGGTTCTTCATCTCGCGGAAGAACTTCGGTCCGTCAATGCGCGAGTTCGTCATCACCAGGTCGTTGGTATACCAGATGGCGGAGCGGGAGCCTTCGGCAAAGTAGCAATTGTCGATCCTAGCACCGTCGACATGCCACAAAGGATATTTACCATAGAATTTGCAGTCGTAAGCCTCGATGTTCTGACATTGTTTAATGGCCGATTCACCATCGGTAATGGTTACATTTTCCAATCTTAGGTCGTGGGTGGCAAACAGGGGACGCTCGCCACCGAATTTCTCATTGATGATCTTTGTGTTGGGTTTTTGTCCGTTCGTCATGCTTTTATCTGTTCATTGATTTGGGTTGCGAAGTTACGAAAAAAAAGGCAGAATCCCAAAAATCCATCACAAAATTACACTTTTTCTTGGATTTTTCAGATATTTTCCCTACCTTTGCCCCGATAAGTCAGTATTCATCGCCTTTAAAGCAACCCTGCCGATGCCATTATCATCAGGCCCGTACCCATGAAGAGTTTGAAAGACTATCGCAGGTCTTTATCGGCCCGTCTGAGTGTGTGGACGGTGCTCGTGGTGACCGCCATCTTTCTGGCGGCACTCACCATCATGTTCACGGAGTCGCGGGATCATGTGCGTACGGACACCTTGGGTGTAGCCCGTCAGACGCTCGACGGCACGGTGTTGCATATCGACAATACCCTGCGTGCTGTGGAGGTGGCTGCCAACAATATGCTGAGGGTCATTGAAGACAATCTTGACAAGCCCGACAAGATGTTTGACTATAGTCGTCGGGTCTTGGAGGTCAATCCGGATATAGATGGCTGCAGTATCTCGTTCGAACCCTTCTATTACAAGGAGAAAGGCCAGTATTTCTCGGCCTATTCCTATAACAACGGCGACAGCATCCTGACCGAGAACGAGGGAGCTGACTCTTACCAGTATCATGAGAAGGACTGGTATAAGAAACCCAAGGCGCTCAACCGTCCCTACTGGACAGAACCCTATCAGGAAGACGCCACCGAGGGCATCATCGTGCAGGACATCTTCTCATCCTACAGCCAGCCCATCCACGACAAGAAGGGAAGGCTGGTAGGTGTCTTTTCCGTAGACATCAGCCTCGACTGGTTCTCCGACACCGTTTCTGCCACCAAGCCCTTCCCCAACTCCTTTACCATCCTGTTAGGCAAGGGCGGTACTTTCCTTGTGCCTACCGACAGCACCCGACACGCCAACGAGACCATTTTAACCGGTTCGCAGAACAATGCCGACCCTGCCCTCCAGAGCCTGCGTGAGGCGATGACAGCCGGCGAGAGCGGCTATCGTGAGATGACCTTCAATGGTGTGTTGTCGCATGTGTTCTTCAAACCTTTCAGGAACACAGGCTGGAGTGTGGCCATGGTCTGTCCTGAGAGCGATATCTACGCGGCTTTCCATCAGCTGAAACGTACCGTGCAGCTGGTGACGGCCATCGGACTGCTGTTGCTGCTGCTGAGCACGTGGTATATCGTGTCACGCAGTGTCCGTCCGCTGCAGAGGTTAGTCGACTCCACCCACCTGATGACACAGCATAAGTTTACGGGCGAGATACCCGACAGTAAACGGGAAGACGAGATCGGCCAGCTGCAGCGCCGCTTCAAGGCCATGCAGGAGTCGCTGGGCAAATATGTGACGAAGGTGCGCCAGCAGTCGGCCGTGCTTGAGGCGCGTCATGCTGAACTGCAACAGGCATACGACCATGCGAAGGAAGAGGCGCACGTCAGGAATGCGGTGCTCCACAAGATGACGAAAAACATGTTGGGCCCTGTGGCCGATATTACAACCGTCACCCGTACCCTCTGTGAGGAATATCAGAATATGACCTACGACTATATGGACGCCATGGTCGATAAGATCGACAATGATGCCCATCAGGTCGGTGAACTGTTGAACGAACTCCTGCGTGCTGCCGAGGAGGATACCCGTCACCCCCAAACCGACGAAGCCTCATGAACATCATTGCCAAACAGATACGCCGTTCGTTTGCGCTACGTCTCAGTCTGAGCATCGTGGTGATTGCCACCATCGTCTTTGTGGTGGCTATCGGTGAACTGTTCTACCGTTCGCGTACTGCCACCAGAGAGGCTGCCGTTGCACAGGCTACGCAGGTTCTCAGCAATGTCACGCAGCGCATGACGGTTTTGCTCGGTGAGGTGGAGGTGGCCTCGCATAATACCGAGTGGCAGGTCCTTGAGAATCTCCAACCCGATGCCTTGCTGCAACTCTCGCGCAACATCGTAGAGCTGAACCCCATGCTCGACGGTTGCAGCATCGCCCTCATACCTTATTTCTTTAAGGACCAGGGCAGGTTCTTCTCCGCTTATTCATCGAGGGGCGACGAGGGCCGGATAGAGACAGAACAAGAAGGCAACGAGAGCTATTTCTATTTCGGCATGGACTGGTATAGCCTCCCCATGCTGCGTGGCAAGGCCCTTTGGATCGACCCCTTCTCCGACAGTAATGACATCACGGGCAACGACCGTGGACTGATCATCTCCTATTGCAAGCCTCTGGTGACAGCTGATGGTAATAGCATCGGTGTCATTTCGACCGACCTCCCGTTGCAGAAACTTATACAGGAACTGTCTGAGGAACGGCTCTATCCCGAAAGTTACTTTATCCTTTCCGACAGCCGTGGTAAACCCATTGCCTCTACCAAGGCGGATGCCGGGGAAAAGGAGGAACCTATCGATTACCGCCGCAACCTGGTGATCAGTAACCAGGTGCCGCATACCGACTGGACACTCACCATCGTCTGTCCCAAAAGCGATATCTTCAAGGGCTATTACCAGCTTATCTATATCGTTGTCACCATTGTCATCTTGGGACTGCTGTTGCTGTGGACTTTCTGCTATTTCGTGGTGAGGCGCAATGTCACCCGCCTGCAGTTGCTTGCCACCAAGACACAGGATATGGCCAAGGGTCGCTTCGATACCCCCGTCTTGAAAACCCGTCGCAAGGATGATATCGGCCAGTTGCAGAACAGCTTCTCTGCCATGCAGGCCTCATTGTCCGACTATGTGGCTAACCTGGAGCGGATGAAGGCGGAGTCGAAGCAGCGCAACCAGGAGCTGATGGAGGCTAAGGGCTTGGCGGAGGCATCCGACAAGCGTAAGTCTGCCTTTATCCAGGATATGTCGCACCAGATCCGCACCCCGCTGAATATCATCAATGGTTTTGCCCAGATCTTGCGTGAGAACCACCTTGAAATGAGCGAGGAGGAGCAGCTGCAGCTGTTGAGGGACATGCAGCGCAACAGCTATATCATCTCCACCATCATCGATAACTGGTCGATGACCTCTGCCCTCGACAAGGTGAAGGATCTTCCGCGCGAGGATATGGTCACCGCCAATACGCTCTGTCACGAGGCGGTGGGCAATGTGCTGTTTAGGCAGCGCGACGATGTGATGGTGCGCATCGAGACCGTAGAGCGCGACATCCATCTGACGACCGACAAGAAGAGTGTGCTGAAAATCCTGAGCGAACTGCTTCACAATGCCGATAAGTTCACCCAACAGGGTTCCATTACCATTGGCTGTCAGTTACTCAATAGCCGCTTCATGGCATTCTATGTTGCGGATACGGGCTGCGGCATCTCGCCCGACAATCAGGAGCGTGTGTTCGAGCCGTTTATGAAGGTCGACGAGTTCATCGAGGGCTTAGGTCTTGGCTTGCCGCTCTGTCGCCGTCTGGCCAACCTCCTAAAAGGAGAAATCGTGCTCGACACGCAATATAGCGGCGGAGCACGATTCCTTCTGAAACTACCGATTTAGTCTGATTACTCTGATTACTCCGAGTATTCTGAATTACTTCTCGGGCATCATGACGATCGAGGCATGGTTGCCAGCGTTGATCATGTCGGCAATGAACTTCTGCACCTTCTGGTTGGTCACGGCCTTTACGGTCTCTGCGTAGTTCGTCTGCAGGTCCACACCCTCAGCCGTCCACTCAGTGAGCACATTCATCCAGTGACCGTTCTCGCGGTTGTTGTCCTCAGCCTGCTTCAGCAGAATCTCCTTCACCGTGTTCAGGTCGGTGTCGCTGATCTTCTGCGTCGATTCCGTGATATACTTCAGCATCAGGTCGCGGGCAATCTTCTGCTTGTCAGGATTGGTGGGAGCCGCAGCTGAGAGCATATAGACGGGCTTGTCGCCATTCAGGCTGATCGAGCCTCTTGCACCGACGTTGTAGGCAGCACTCTCCTCTTCACGGATGGTACGGTCGTAGATACGCGTCAGGATCTGCTTGGCAATATTCAGCAGAATTACATTCTCCTGAGTGTAAGGCAGCTTGTCGTTGAGCCAGATCTCAGTGGTCTGGGCCTGAGGTGTCTCCATCTTACGGGTGAAGTTGCACACGGGGTTGCCCTTGAAGAAGGTGCGGATGTCCTTGGCCTTGACGGGCGTGCCCTGAGGCATTGAGGCGATATACTGCTCCAGCAGCTCACGCACCTGCTGCTCGTCGAAGTTGCCGATGATGGTATAGATGAACTGTCCGCCATTGCCATACAGCTGCTTGATCATCTGCAGCGTACGTTCGTAGTCGAAGCGCTGGAGATCATCCACGCTGGGGGTGAGATACAGGAAATTGCCGCAGTTCTGAACACTGTTCACAGAGTCGTTATAGGCCATCTCGTGGTTCAGGTCCTTGTTCTTCAAGGCCGTCTGCATCAGGTTGGCAAACGAGGCCATTGACTTTTCGTCTTTCTTCATGTTGGTCATCGTCAGGTAGAACAGCTGGAAGAGGGTCTCCAGGTCCTTCGGTGTCGACTGTCCGGAGATATACTGACGGTCCTCAGCCACTTTGATGCTCACCGATGCCATCTTGCCGGCAAGGGCCTTGTCGAGTTCCGACTTCAGGAAGTTGCCCAGTCCGCTATAAGCAGGCACGATCGAGATCAGCTGCAGGTTCATGTCGTCGGCCTTGCCGAAGAGCGACATACCGCCCTTGGCCTCAGCCTGCATCATCACCTGGTCATCCTTGAAGTCGGTCTTCTTCAGAATCACGCGGGCACCGTTCGAGAGTGTCAGTTCCTTATAGCCGAGGGTCTTGTTCTCCGTTTCCTTCACAATCTTTCCCTTGGCGGGCATCTGTGCAATCAGGGGTTCTTCCTTCACATTGTCCACCCAGGCGGTGAGTGTCTCCGTGCGCACGGCCTCGGTACCTTTCTTCATGGCATCGGTGGTGACGTAGGTCTTACCGTCCTTCTCCTGTTCCATATAGAAAGCCACAAGGTTCTTGTCGTCGGTGCTGATAATCTGTTGGGCATACTGATTCACCAGCTCCACGGGCAGCTGTCCTGCCAGAGCTGTCATCGTCTGGTAGAGAGTCTCAACCGAGGGGATTGGATCGCTCTCGAGGAAGTTCTCCACATATTCGTCGGCATAGGCCTCGTTCTTACGCTTGTCGCGGTTGGTATAGAGCTTCTCCAGACCGCTCAGGTAGTCGGCCTTCGCACGGGCATACTCCGTGGCGGTGAAACCGAAGTCGTGGGCACGCTTGGCTTCGCGGACGATGGCCTGCAGGGTTTCGATATCCTTGCCTTCCTTGGCCACGCCGATGAGCATCAGCGCATCCTTCGTACGGGCCAGCTGCATGAAGTTGCCATCCTGCACTTGTGCCTGGATAAACGGACAGTCAGGCTGCTCGGTAATCTCCGAGAAGCGGCTGTTCAGCATGGCGCACACCATCGCGTTCAGGTATTCCTGCACCAGATAGGCAGCAGTCTTCTTCAGCTCATTGGGAACGGGGTCGCGCTTCATCGAGAGCATCAGGATGGGATACTGCTGCTCCTTGTCCTTCTCAGCCACGTAGATGGCCTTCTCATTGTCGGGCACAGGCTCGTCGATTACCTTCGGGGCATTCGGATCCACCTTGATGTCACCGAACATTTTCTTGATCAGCGCCTCGGTATAGTCCATGTTGATGTCGCCCACGATGATGATGGCCTGGTTGTCCGGACGGTACCATTTCTTATAATAAGCCACGAGCTCTTCGGGCTTGAAGTTGTCGATGATCTCCATCTTACCGATCGGCATGCGGAAACCATACTTCGATCCCTGGAACAGAGTGGGCAGGGCGCGCTCGATCATACGCTGGTTGGGACTATTGCGCATGCGGTATTCATTATGAATCACGTCGCGCTCCTTCTCAATCTCTTGGGGCGTGACGGTGATGCCGCTCGACCAGTCGCGCAGCACCAGCATACACGAGTCGAGGGCACTCTGGCGCTCCGTACTCACGTCAGCGATGTAGTACACCGTACGGTCAATACTGGTGTAGGCATTCAGGCTGCGGCCATACTGCACACCAATCGACTGCAGGTACTCGGTCATCGTACCGGTGGGGAAGTGCTCCGAACCGTTGAAGGCCATGTGCTCAAGGAAGTGGGCCAGACCCTGCTGCGAGTCATCCTCCTGGATGGAACCCACGCGCTGGGCAATGTAGAAGTTGGCCTTCTTCTCAGGGGTGTTGTTGTGACGCAGGTAGTAGGTCAGGCCATTGTCGAGTTTGCCGATACGTACACTGTCGTCTACGGGGATCTCGGGCATCTGCATCTGCTGCTGGGCCGATGCCAGTCCTGCTGAAATCAGGGCTACTGCCACAAAAAGTCTTCTCAGTTTCATTTTGCTATAATTTTGTTGATTAAACGTTTTCGTTTGCAAAGGTACGGACTTTTTTCCTAACAACATGAAAAATGTATGTTATCTTTATGTTAAATCCGAAAAAAGACCGCCCGGTTCATGGTAACAGGGACGGCCTCAGGAAATATATGAGAGAGAGTTATTAAGGAATCAATTACTTCACGGCGAGCAGACGGCTGTCCAAGGGCTCCATCACCACCATGCTGCTGGTCAGGAACATGTTGTCCTGTGTCTCGTTCATCTTGTAGGTCTTCACCGTGGTCAGGTTGGGAGCCTGCGAACGGTAGAGTGTCACCTCGGCAGGCAGGTCGTACTGCTGCTGCTCGGCATTCCAGTAGCTCACCTCCACGTTGTAGCCGTTCTTATAATATTTATAGGTCAGACGGCTGCTCTTCTTCCACTGCTGAGTGGCCTCGTCCCAATTCAGTATTTCCTTGTCCTGCAGACGGCCCTGCTCGTCGTAGGCGTAGCAGTATTCCATCTTCTGCTCCATCTGCTTCTGGTCGTTCTGGGCATACACTTCGATCTTATTGACGACACCGTCCTCCATGTCACCGTTGTACATATAGTTGGCGTCATTGCTGTTAATGGCGTTGAAGTACATTGTCAGTACTGTTGCTGCTGTGATGATTGATTCCATAACTCTTATTTTTTAATTGTTCAACATTTAATTTCAATTCTTTTTGTCCTTTAGACGCTGCAAAGGTATGGAAAACTACAAAAACTTTAAGTTATTTGTATGTTATCTTTAGGTTAAATGTATAAAACAGCCAAAAATCATGGCTTTCTCAGGGGTTTTTCTTATCTTTGCACACGAAATCATAAGATGATGCCCATGCATAAGAATAAATATAAATATGTGTCGATTGTGAGTGCGGTGATGGTATTGCTGCTATTGGGCATCTATATGTGGATGACCTACCGCTCGGCGTCGCGTGATATTGCCGAAAGGGCAGGCAACCAGCTGATGTGGGCGATGTTCTACGAGAGCTATACCCGTGCCGACCTCGTGACGAAGGACGATACGCTGAGTCTGCCGCAGTCGCGCGGCAACCTGTCGCTGGCCTCGTCGGTAGAGGGCATGAACGACGCGCTGAGCCAGAAATACCATTCGGAGTTGTCGCTCGACACGGTGGCGATGTATGTCGACTCCTTGCTGAGCGTGGCGAAGATCACCCGTGACGTGACCGTACAGGAGGTGGACCCCTCGACCGGTGAGGGGACCTACGAGGTGGTGAGGCAGAATAACGACAGGTGTTCGAGTTGGTCGCTGTTGACGAAGCCGGTGAGCATCCGTCGCGACCAGTCGAGGGCCATCCGGCTGGCTCTGAACAATCCCTATCCTGAACTGATCCGACGGCTCAGCCCGCTGTTCCTGATCAGCGCCATCATCCTGGGCTTCTTCGCCGTGATCATCGTCCAGCTGCTGCGCTTCATCACCGAGCAGGAGCAGATGGCGGAACTCCGCAACGACTTCTCCTATGCGATGGTTCACGACATGAAGTCGCCGCTGTCGAGCATCATCATGGGGGCGCACTTCCTGCATAGCGGCAAGGTGGACGACAAACCGCAGATCAAGGAGAAATACTACAGCATCATCGAGGACGAGGCGGAGCACCTGTTGGCTCTCGTCAACAAGTTGCTCACCATCTCGAAGCTCGAGAACAGGAAACTGATCCTGAACAAGCACGAGACGGAATTGGCACCGATCATCGACGACCTGGTGGAGAAGGCAAAGGCAAAGGCCACGAAGCCCATCAGGGTGACGACGAGTCTGGAGGTGGCTCAGGTAATGGCCGATGAGCAGTATCTGACGGAGGCCATCGCCAACCTGATCGACAATGCGGTAAAATACTCGAAGGATGAGATCGAACTGTCGATTAAGACCTTCGATACCGACAAGTATGCGCTGCTGAAGGTGCGTGACAACGGCATCGGCATGACGAAGGAGGAGCAGCAGGTGATATTCGACAAGTTCGGGCGTGCTGCCATCCATGAGAAGAACCGTAAGGGTGGTGTCTCGGGCTTCGGCCTCGGACTGAACTACGTGGATCAGGTGATGCAGGCGCATGGCGGCAAGGTCACCGTCGCCAGCGAGAAAGATAAATTCGCTGAATTCACCCTATATATACCGAAATAGAATCAACTAATGACACTGATTTCACTGATTATTAATTCGTTTAATTCGCGAAATTCGTAGTTATAATAAAAATAGAAGTATGATTAAATTGCTTTTAGTGGAAGACGATGCGTCGCTGGCCTATATCGAGAAGACGGGGCTGGAGGATATTATTGGTGGGTATGAGGTGACGACCGCCGCCAACGGTAAGGAAGGTGTGAAGGCTTGGGAGGAGACGCACCCCGACGTGATCATCTCCGACATCGACATGCCGGTGATGAACGGCTTTGAGATGGTGGAGCGCATCCGTGAAACCGACGGCGATGTGATCATCATCTTCACCTCGGCGCTGACGTCGCCCAACGATGTGAAGGCGGGCTATCGTCTCGGCATCAACAACTATGTGAAGAAGCCCTTCGTGCCTGAGGAGCTCGATGCGCATATCCAGGCATTGATGAAGATGCGGGGTGGGGCGAAGACGCAGAAGGAGACGAGTCACTACAAGCTGGGCAAGTACACCCTCGATGCCAATCACGCCACGTTGCGCAACGATGAGACGAACGAATCACAGACCATCACCCAGCGCGAGGCGCAGATTCTGGCGATTCTCGCGGATAATAAGAATAATGTGGTGCGCCGTGAGGCCATCCTCAGCCGTTTCTGGAATACGGAGGATGACTATTTCGCCTCGCGCTCGCTCGATGTCTTCGTCAACAAGCTCCGCAAGCTCCTCGCCGATGAGCCTCGCATCAACCTCAAAACAGTCAGAGGAATTGGTCTGCAATTAATCGTAACGAAATGATTAGTCTATTGGTTTGAAGGGTTCCATCGTCTTGAGGGCGGAGTAGAAGCCGAGGACGATGAGGGGGATGGCAATAATGGCACACCAGCCAGGTATAGCCACGCCGATAAGGAAAACCAGGATGATCCAATAGAATATGTCGCCCATGATGATGGGGATGACGCTACGGGTGTATTCATAGACATAACCCTCGACCATACCCACCATCATGGCAGGAATGGCCAATGTTGGTTCGCTGAAAGACACTGTTAGCAGACACATGATGGCGGCGAAGACCGTAATGACTATCTGTGGACGGTGCTTCCACTCAAGAATCTCGCGCATCATGCCGCCGAAGATAATCAGATCGACTGTGGCCTCAATGAAACCCATGCCCAGAATGCTGGGCAGGGGGTGCCTGCTGATCCATCCGAATGAATCGCGCATGGTCTCATCGAGACTCGTTAAAGGATCCGACATGGTGCAGTAGAGCAGGGCCAGCCCACCTAACGCCACCATCGTCCAAAAGATGACTGGCCAGCGCTTTTCCCTGGGGATGCGGCCCATCGTGTAGCTGGCCAAACGCATACGGAGGAAGACAATCTGCAGGATGGCACAGGCCACACAGAAAATGGCCATGCCCATGACGAAATAGAGGTCTGATGGTTTCGAGGGGGCATAGTCGTTACCGTTGAGGCCGTCGATAAAGCCGACGAGGAAGGGTCCCATGAAGCCCAGAAAGGCCCCACTGACAAGCATCACGGCAACGAGAATGCCAAGTGCCAACAACAGATATAATAATGCTTTTCTCATCTGTTTCGTCTCTTTCTGGGTGCAAAGGTACGCATAATTCGCCAAAAGTGTCGCAAAATGAATGTTATCTTTAGGTTAAAGTTTGCAGCGTGAAAAAAGTGCTCCCGGCTGGGAGCACTTTTTATTTAGTTGATCAGGAAAATCTTGGTCTTGCCATTGTAGGTGGCCTTGATGGTGGCGCGACCCTCGACAATCGGACTGATGTCGAACTTCACGCCTGGCACGTCAGACGTCGCCTTCAGCTTCACACCGGCCTCGACAGGACCATAGAGCTGATAGCGAATCTGGTCGGGATAGCCGTTCTGGTTGGTGAAGCGGACGGGTGTCTGAGGAATCGTCAGCGCCTTACCGTTGGCAGTGATGGTCACCTTAGGCACAGCGGGAACAAATGCGGAAAGGTTGACTTTTCCCTTGGAGAAGCCGATGCCGTGGAGGTCGAAGAGACCCTGCGGACGCTGCGGCTGCTGGGGACCACGACGGCCACCAAACTGGAAGCCCTGCTGTTGCTGAGGCTGCTGGATATCAGGACCCTCTACCACGAGGTAGATGGCATGCTTGCCGGTGAGACCCTCAACGGCAGGAACGGGGATGCCGATCATACCGGTCTTGTTGTGACCGCCAGCAATCGTTTCAACGGCAATTTCCTGACCCTTCCAAGGATCATCGAGCAATACGTGAATCTTAAAGTCACCCTTGCCGCTTGGTGTCAGGTTCAGGTTCAAAACCACGTTGTCGCCCTTCTTCGCACCCTCGAAGGCCTTACAGCCCTTGGTGTCCTGAGCCAGACCACCGAAGCCGAAGTACTTGAAGCCGATAATACCACCATTCTGGATACCGGCGAGATCCATTGAGTTGTTCCATACATCGTGGTTGTCCTGCATCCAGTCGTTGGAACCTGGGCCATACACGAAGCAGGCCAGACCGGCAGAGTAGTAGGCATAGGGGGGCAAACCGAATATCTGGAAGCCCTCGCTGGTCACCTCAGCACCCGTATAATCGTTGCCGTCGCTGGCCTTTGCCGTCCAGACATTATCCTTGGTATAGGGGTCGTAGCCCGTAATCTTCACGATACCGCCTTTGGCTACGGGTTTCTTGTCCCATGTAATCTTCACGGGTGCTACCATTGCCTGACGGGCGTTGCCGAAGCCACGAGGCGGACGGTGATAGAACACATACCACTGGCCGTTGATCTCCTGTATTGAGCCGTGGGTGTTGTGGCCGAAGTTGGTGGTGATGAGCTTGGAACCGTCCTCATTCAGAACGACACCACGCGAGTCGACCAATACGCCACCAGAGCGCCAAGGACCGAGGGGAGAGTCGCCAAAGGCATAGCGCAGGGCGGAGTTGGTATTGCCCAGACCGTATTCCTTGCCGCTGTAGCCGCTGAACACCATCACATACTTATTACCCACCTGACGGATTGAGGAAGCCTCGAAGAAGTTGAAGTCCAGCGGGTTCTGTCCTTTGTAGAGGGCCTTATACTCGCTGCCGGCCTTATCCAACAGACGGCCATCGGCACTGCTGGCAGGGATGAAGGGATCGATGGGCTCCGTGCCCTCACGCTTCGAATACATCGTCTTCTGGTCGAGCTCAACAGCTGTAGAGTGCTGGAAACCGTAGAAGACATAGGCGCGGTAGCCGATGTCATAGTCCTTATCCTTCTTGTCGGTGATGGTCTCGATGAAGACAGAGGGATCGAAGTCGATCAGTGAGCCAGGGAGGCACTGACGACCATCCTCCGTGAGGTTGACGGGGGTGAAGGGGCCATTGGGACGGTCGCCCTTACACACCATCGGCGTACGGCGCCAGCCACGTGAGTGGGGATAGAGCCAGTAGGTCTTCTGACCGGTCTTGCGGTCGGTGGTGCAGACTAGGTCGGGGGCATACATTGTGTCCCACTGTCCGTCGACAAACCACGAGAAGATGGGGCCTTCGTCGCGCCACTGCGAGAGGTCCTCAACGGGTGCCGACCACATGCGGATATCGGGACCGCAGTAGGCGGAGTAGTTCACGTCGTGCGAGCCGATGATATAGGCGCGGAGCTTGCCGGGGTTGTCGGGATCCTCAAACACACGGGGCTCGCCATCGGGCACATGTTCCCACAGGGGGAGATAGGGGTTCTGGGCGTTGACAGCCAATGCTGTGCACGCCAGGAAGCAGAATAAAAGCAGTCTTTTCATACTTGGTAGTTTTTAAGTTGATAAACGAAATATTGGGCAAATATACAAAAAAACAATAAACAATAAACAATAAACTATAAACTTTTTGTACCTTTGCAACATAAACGAATAAAAGTGTTACAAATATGAAGTTTCTCCGTCCAATCTCACTTCTCACTTTTCACTTCTCGCTTCTCTTTTCTGCAGCAGTTTCTGCGGCAGACTATAATATCGTGACGTATGGCGCCAAGTCAGACACCACCGTGCTGAGTACGACAGCCATCCAACGCGCCATCGACGACTGCTCGAAGGCGTGCGGCGGTAGGGTGGTGGTGCCTGCGGGCAACTATAAGACGGGTACCATCGTGCTGAAGAGCGATGTGCATCTCTATCTCGAGAAAGGGGCGACGCTCTATGGCAGCACCGACCTGAACGAATACCGGCCTATGAAGTCGGACTTCGTGTCGCTGCGCACACAGGTTCCCACCATCCAACTCATCTATGCCGACAAGGTGAAGAATGTGACAATCGATGGCGAGGGCACCATCGACGGACAAGGCTGGGCGTTTAAAAAGCTGACGTGGAACGATGAGGGTATCACCCGGCCACATCTCATCCGTTTTATCCAAAGCGAGGAGATCACTGTGAAGGATATCACCCTGAAGAATTCGGGCTGCTGGATGCAGCATTATCTGGCCTGTCTCCGTGTGAGGATCGAGAACCTCAAGATTTACAACCGCAATAACTACAACAACGACGGTCTCGATATTGACGGCTGCAGCGGGGTCATCGTCAAGGGTCTGATGGTGGATTCCGATGATGATGGCATCACACTGAAAAGCACCTCGCCCAGATTCTGTGAAAACGTCCTTATTTCCGATTGCGTGGTATCGAGCCATTGCAATGCTGTGAAGCTGGGTACAGAAACGAATGGCGGCTTCTTGAATATTCATATCAAAGGCATCGTGGTCAGACCCAGCAGCGACCAGTCGGGCCAGTTCTTCGGGGCGCCTTCGAAGATAGGCACGTCGGCCCTCTCGTTAGAGATTGTCGATGGCGGGCAGATGCTGAATGTACATGTCTCCGACTTTACCGTCGAGGGCACCGAGTCGCCCATCTTCATCCGCTTGGGCAATCGTGGGCGTGGCTATAAGCTGCGGGAAGCGGTGAAAGGCTTGAGCGGTACGGGCAATGACGATACCATTACTGAACTGATTCCCATCAACCATGTGGGGCGCATCAACGGCGTGCATGTGTCGCATTTCCGGGTCCGTAACGCTGGCTCTGTGGGGTGCTCAATCACGGGATTGCCCAGCTACCCTGTCGAGAATGTGTGGCTGTCGGATATCTCCATCCATCACAAGGGTGGGGTGAAGGCTGCTGACCTTGCCGCTATCAACGACACCATCAGGGATGAGAAGGAGAAGGCCTATCCTGAGGCGACAATGTGGGGCAACCTGCCTGCCAAAGGCTTTTTCGTCCGCCATGCCCGTAACGTGGTGTTCAACGACGTTCAGATACAAACGGAGCAGCCCGATGTGCGGCTTGACTTCGTTCAGGACGACTACGACCTTGAGCCTTCTTCTCTATCCTTTTCCTGGGGCGACCTGGGCAATGGCTTCTACAAGAATCCTGTGCTGAATGCCGATTTCTCCGACCCCGATGTCATTCGCGTGGGTGCGAAATATTATATGGTGGCGTCCGACTTCCACTTCTTAGGCATGCAGGTGTTGGAGTCGGAGGATATGGTCAACTGGCGCTATATCAGTCAGATCTACCGTCGCTTCGATGAGCCGGGCTGGGACAGTAACCAACATTATGCTGGTGGTTCGTGGGCGCCTGCCATCCGTTATCATAACGGTCTCTACTATGTCTATTTCTGCACCCCCGACGAGGGCCTCTATATGACGACGGCGAAAGATCCCCATGGCCCTTGGGCACCCTTGCATCTGGTGAAGCGCGTGCCGAAATGGGAAGACCCGTGTCCTTTTTGGGAAGACGATGGTGAGGACCAATCGTCCGACGGACAGGCCTATTTAGGGCGTAGCAAGCATGGCGCAGGGCCGATAATTGTACATAAGATGTCGCCCGATGGCAAAACCTTGCTCGATGATGGCGTGACAGTCTATGAAGGGCCGGTGGCAGAGGGCACGAAATTCCTGAAGCGCAATGGCTGGTATTATCTGATTATTCCGGAAGGCGGTGTGGGGACTGGCTGGCAGACGGTGCTGCGTTCGAAAAACATCTATGGTCCCTACGAGCGCAAGATTGTGCTTGAGAAAGGCTCTACCAACGTGAACGGCCCTCATCAGGGGGCACTGGTTGATACGCCTGATGGCCAGTGGTGGTTCTATCATTTCCAGGAGACGCCCGTACTGGGACGCGTGGTGCATCTACAGCCTGTCCGTTGGCAAGACGACTGGCCCCTGATGGGTGTCGATTATGATGGCAACGGTGTGGGTGAGCCCGTGGACGTTTGGCAAATGCCGGAGATAGAGGTGAAGGTAAGAGAGAAGCAAGAAGTAAGAGAATACCAATACGTCTCCTCAGACTTTCGTGATGATTTCAATGACATGAACATTTCTCTTACCTCTCACCTCTCACCTCTTACCTCTTTAAATCCCGTCTGGCAATGGAATCACAACCCCGTCGATACCCACTGGAACCTCACCGATCGCAAAGGTTGGCTCACATTGAAAGCCCTGCCTGCCGACAGTCTGAAGCTGGCGCGGAATATGCTGACGCAGAAGGTCATCGGCTATCAGAGTGAGAGCACCACATTGGTATCGGTATCAGGCAATAGCTATGGGGGGCTGTTTTGTTCTGGCAAGCTGTTTCGTGGCATCGGCCTCTGCAAGGATGGCATCTTTGTCGAGGCACATGGCCAGCGGGAGATTGTGAGTCGTGGGAAGTTTGATAAGGTGTGGCTGCGCATCGAAAACGATTGCAGAGAAAATCACCATCAGTTCTATTTCAGTACCGATGGCGAGCATTATGAGCCTGCAGGTGAGGAATTCCCTATGCGGGCAGGCTATTGGAAAGGCATCCGTGTAGGCTTATTCTGTTACGGCCCCAGCGGTGAGGCGGCTTTCGATTTCTTCGAGCAGCGCGTCGCCCCTTAAGTCTCTGGCCACAATCTTGCCATGCTCATCGATGAGCACATTGGCGGGGATCGACTGGATACCGTAGAACTGCGCACCCAGGCAGTCCCAGCCTTTCAGGTCGCTCATCTGCGGCCATTTCTGACCAGTCTGCTCGATGGCTGCTAACCAGCTGGCCTTGTCCTTGTCGAGCGAGACACCGACAATCTCCAAACCCTTGGCGTGAAAGCGTTCGTAGGCTTTCACCACCGTCGGCATCTCTCTCATGCAGGGTCCGCACCATGAGGCCCAGAAGTCGATGAGCACCAGTTTGTTCTGGCCTACATAGTCTCCCACCCACACCGTCTGCCCCTGAGGACCAGGCAGGGCGATGTCGACAAACGTGTTGCCTGGCTCCGTCGCAGACGCCACATCTACTGGCGCCCCCGTCTCTGAATCCACCACTTGTATCTTCTCAGCCACTTGTGTCTTCTGTCTGCAACCCGTTGCCAATAGTAGACAGGCTGCGAGCATTAAAAAACCTTTTCTCATTGTCTTTATGTTATTTTCTTAAATAAAATTTGGTTATTTACTTGCTTATTCGTACCTTTGCACCGCATTTAGACGGGCCCTGATAGTTAAATGGATATAACAAGGCTCTCCTAAAGCTTAGTTCCGAGTTCGATTCTCGGTCGGGGTACCATCTGTAATGCGTCATTTCAACTGCCGGATTGGTTGGCATTTTGTCAGTCCGAACTGCCAATTCCGTGTTAATTTCTGTAAATTCGGCAGTTTCACCTGCCGAATTATAGTTTTCAAGCATTCTCCATTCTTCAAAGAACGTGCGCATATTTTTCAAGTTACGTTCCGAAAAACCTTTTAATCCTGGCAGATCCTTCCTCAATTGTTCACTGATGGCAGCCAAAGCACCCTTACCCCAATTCTTCTTTCTGGTGTTGGTCGAAACATAGCGTCCAATACCATAGTAGAGGGCAAGCTGTTCTTGGTTAATTGCCTTCAGTGCTCTCTGCTGGCTCTGCAATATGGCAGCCTTAATCACCTGCACGGCATTTGCTGTAGCATCAGTTGTAATCAACTCTTTCTTATCTTTATTTTCTTCCTTCATATTTCGTTTGCAAAGATACTATATTTCTCTGTAAAAGATATAATCCTGCTGTGATTTTATCAAATATCGTCGTGATTTGAATAAATCCTGTCAGGTTTTTACGAATACAGACGGGATTCTAACTTTACTTAGTACCTTCCAACCTTTATGTTAGGCACTTTATGCCTTTTTGTAGGCATGAAAGTAACGTTTCTTTTTAGGACTACTTTATACGCCTCAGTCCGTAGGGACGAACTGCCAGTCCGTAGGGACGGATTAGTGATGGTAAGCGCTCGGATTTTTTCCCGCACTGGGAATAATATATTCCCACCTTGGGAACATAAATTTCCCAGCCTGGGAATCATTGGGTAGCTACTTTACGAGAATCTCGAAGCTTCTATTCTTAAAAACGATGTGCTTATTATTCAAGAAGAGGCTTCTGACAAGCAATTAGCGCGTTTTATGTAAAACATATCTATCCCTCCCGTCAAAGTGCCAGAAGTCCTTTGGCTAAAGGGGTTTCAGATTTTTTATCCCTCCCTTGAACCCTCCCGTCATCTCTCCCATATCCCTCCCTTCGTCACTCCTATCGCTAAATCATGTAACTGAACTTGGTTGGTGAGGCTGACGGGAGAGGTATGGGAGAGATATGGGAGGGATCAGAAACATCTCTCCCGTGCCGGAACCCCTTTGTAGAAAGGCTTTCCAAGAGATTTAGGGAGGAATGATAGATTTTTAGCTGTTCATTTCGCTGAAAGAAACGGGCAATTCGTTGAACAGATTTGCCAAGCTATAAATATATCCTTACCTTTGCACCATCAAAACAATGAAAGTTTTTGTTTCATACATTGGTTATTGGTTAGTTAGTAGTAGTAATGATAGTATTTTTAAAGTTGGTTAATTAGGCAGAAGGCTCGCAGTGATGCGGGCCTTCTGTTATTATTCCAAATCATCTGGAGAGTCGAATTTCAAAAGAACTCTCCCTCTGGTACAAACTAGGAAATAGTGAAAAAAACATAAAGAAATGTAGAACTATTGGGAATAATGCGTATTTTTGTAGTCACTAACAATCTAATTGCTCAGTGAGTGGTATAATAATAAGACCTAAAATAGATAAGATTATGCTGATAAGAAAGTTCATAATTGCATTTGTCTTCCTGTTCGCTGCAATTGTTGGAGTGAATGCGCAGAGCATGGAAGCCTATAGCGCATACAAATTCTTTGGCATCAATGCTGAGGACACGACAAGTTTTCCCACATTCCTAATTCTGCCGGCTGAGTATGCGCATAGCCGAGAATTGTTGGAACTTGAGCGTCGCGCAGAACCTAACATTATTGAAAATACCACCATATACAACGCAGGGGCCAAAAGAATGGAAGAAAACCTCAAGAAGGCCAAAGCATCGGGCGAGATGGACCCGGAAACGATAAAGATGTTGGAAGAGGAAATTGCAGAGATTAGGGGTATGGGGGCAGAAGCAGAAACCAGTGACTTTCGCGTCAGTCAGGATAAGCTGAACTCTATGAGGGAGGAAGTGTTCAGCCACGCCCTTTTCAAGAAGTACTTCTGGGCTGCAGAGACGATGTACGGCAATATCATTGCCATACAAGACAGAAAGATGCCTGAAGCCTATAACAATACTCATAAAGTATGGGGCATTATAAACGACAAGGGTGAAATGGTCATTCCCTGCAACATATACCGTCAGGGTGAAGAGTTCTCATGGTGGAACGAGAAGATTGATGTCATCCTGCTGAGAGACCTGCAGATTAAACTTTTCCGAAGCGATGGCTCACGGGTGAATCAGAATGATTATCCTGAAGCCCATTTTGTGGAGGCTTCGGACTATACGGCAGTGGCGGTGATGCTCGATGTGATTGACCCACAAACAGGTTTCCACCTTTGGGGATTAGTAGATGGTAAGACTGGACGCGAGATTCAGAAGTACAACTATGAGGATATACGTAGTGATGGAAATGTTGTCATTGGCTGGCGCAACCACGACGGAAAGAAATACATCATTGACAAGGATGGTCGCGAGATAGGTGAATATCTGAACCGTCAGGCAACGTATTATAAATAGTATAAAGCGTATGAAGAAACTTATAGGATTAGTATTGCTCCTGATAAGCCTCCATGTTGGAGCGCAGGAGGAAAGGGAAATGCACTGGGAGAATGTAACTACCCTGAATTTTGTGGCTACAGGGGGTACTGACAAGGAGAATGCCTTGCAGCAGTATCTGCTGTTCGATGAAAGTGTAATGGATAGCAATCGGGAATTGTTGGAACAGTATAAGACCTTTGCTGAAGAATATGTGCAGATGAGCCTCAACAAGGAGGCTCCGCAGATGAACAAGGAGATAGACGAGATGATTGCCAATGCGAAGCAGTTGATGAAGGAACACCCTGAATTGGCAGCCGAACTGAAGGAGCAACTCAAGGAGGTGGAGAAGATGCGTGGCGAGTATAACAGCCATGCAGACAACGAGGTGAAGGAATACACCTACAACCCCAAGGAGATTCTCCGCAAACTGACTGCCATTGCCGTTGGCAAGCGTACTTTTACGGATCACAGGGACATCGGCAACGGTTTGTTTGCTGTGAAGACGGGTGCCTGCTATGGTTCTTTGGAGCCTGATGCCTTCACGCCCGTCAAGACGGACGAGAAGTACAGGCACACATGGGGAGCCATCGACTACAACGGCAAGTTCGTCATCGAGCCGAAGTACGGCACTTTCCGTGACAGCTGGGCGGATGCGGACTTCATCTATTTGGAGGCAAAGGACAAGAACGGCATAAACCGTACAGGTGCTCTCGGCTATGACGGGCGCGTGCGCCTTCCGTTCATCTACGACTATGATGCGGGTATTGACATCAAGACAGGCAGATGTATCATGTGCAAGGATGGTAAGATTGGCATTGTCACGATGGACAACAAGCCTGGCCTTCCCTTCAAGTACGCGAAAATCGAAGCCTGGGATAACCAGTTGTGGGAGGTTAAAGAGGGGAATAACTATGGTGCACTGGACAATGACATGAAGATCGTGATTCCCATCAAGTATGCAAGCGTTTGGGACGGTGATGGCAAGACAATCCAGATGTTGCGCCACGACAATCTGATAGACGTCTATGACGTGACGACGTTGAAGGTGTTACGCACTGTGCCGAGACCACATGATTGAATGTATCAGAGCGCAAAATTAGAGCCCCTCTGATACACGGGGTACGCAGTTTCGGATGTCGATGGGGATGGTTTCCACTTGGAGACCATCTTTTTCGTTGGTGATGGTGAGGCGCACGATGCAGGCCTTGGCATTGAGAGGTTTCGTGGGGTCGAAGATGAAGTTACCGATGCTATAATAGATTTTGTGGCCGTGATAATCCTCGATGGTCTGCAGGGTGTGGGTGTGATGGCAGATGAGCACATCAGCTCCAGCGTGTATCAGCATGTGGGCATCGTGACGCTGACGGGGCACGGGCTCCAGCGTATGCTCGCCTCCCCAATGGAGGGAGACAATGATGACAGCGGTGGAGTCGGCCTGTCGTAGGCGGTAGACACGCTGCAGCAGCGAGTCCATTGGCTCCTGACTGACGCTGGGCTTGTCGGGCAGGTAGGCGTAGTTCTCAAGAGCAAGGCGCAGGGAGGGCACGAGCCATACCTTGCGAGGTTCTGAGGCCAGCAGTATGGGTTTGGCAGCTTCCTGCATGTTCCCGCCTGCTCCTAAAGGCATCATACCGGCTGCGAGGATATTCTTCTGCGTATCCATGAGTCCCTCGCGCCCCTGGTCTATTGAGTGGTTGTTGGCGAGGTTCAGGTGGGTGATGCCATGTTTCCTGAGCGTTTCCAGCCATTCGGGTTCAGCCCGGAAGATGTATTGCTTGAAGACGGGTGCCTCGATCTTCGTGGCAGGGCACTCGAGATTGCCTACCACGATTTGAGCGGTACTAAAGACGGAGTCGATGCCATCCGAGAACAGATGGTCGACTCCGTGATGGTTGATCACCCGGCGCACTCCGCGGTCGAGCAGGATGTCGCCTGTAAAGACGATGTTAAGGGTATCGGCGTAGCAAGCCGATATGCTCAACAGGAAACTAACAGCCAGAGCTGTAGTGGTATTCCTCATTCACCTCGGGTTCTTTTTCCAGGGGTACGATGATGCGCTTCATCCACTCAGGCACACCCTTGCGGGGATTCTTCTCCAGTTGCTCCTGCCATTCCTCATCCGTCAGGCGAGGCTCATTGATGGGCTGGATGAACTCACGATAGCTCAGTACGGCTCCACGCGTGAGATACAGATAACCGTCGATCTCGACTACGACGTAGATCTCGTCGGCATCGCCTACGGCTTCGAAAAGAATGGACTTTTCGGGGTTGTTGTCGGCATTGGCAGTGTAGACGTCAGCCACGAGGGCCACTTTCTTGTCGGCACCCTGCACATCGTCCCAGCCCATCAGATACTGGTCGGGCTGGCGCACAAGGTCGAGGCTGATGTTCTCGAAGGTAGCGCCGATGCACTCCAACTGTCCGTATTCCTCATCGGAAAGGGCCTTGCCTGCAAGTTCTTTCTCGCTGACGGCCAGCAGGAACTCGGCCTCCTCCTTCATGCGGTCGGTGATACCGCCGATTTTCTCAGTCAGCATATTCTGCTCCTTCAGGAGGCGCGCGGTGTTGTCGAGCAGGGTGATGGCTTTCTTCCAGAAACCGACGTTCGGCTCCACGTAGCCCTTAACGACCGGCTCTGGGGGACCACCGCCGCCACATTCGGCACCTGCGGGTTGTTTGGCGTAGAGGATGGCGTCGTGCTTCAGTTCTGCCCACGAGGCAAGCATGGCGTTAAGGTCTTTCAAGTCCCACTCTTTAGTCATCATGAAGTAGGGGAGATTCAACTGCGGGTCGCGGTCGCACAGCGATCGGAGGGTGCTCATCCATTCGGTGGCGATGGTCTCGCTCCAGTTGATTTCCTGCATGCGCATCTTCATCTTCTCGAGCATGGGGGCAAAGTCTTTCCACTGGTTCTTCTCGTTGATGAGGATCCGCTCGGCAGCAGAGACCTGCATGGCGGCGAAGAAATCGAG
>JAFZCU010000171.1 GCA_017556145.1 Prevotella sp.
GGCAATCACAGAAAGAGCAATCAGAGAAGACCACTCATCCAGTTCTTTAAACACAGTTCCTGCTTTGATTTCACTTGCATCGGTATCATCAAACTGCTGTGCAAAATTCTCAATAAAATCTTTTAATTCCATAATAAAAATTATACATTATATTTACTTATTCGTTAAATAGACACGGCATGAAATCTTCATAATATATTCTATCTTCCTTTCGAACATCAGCATTGTGAAGCATTTGTTCGTGAGTCAGTAATGATAAATCATCGACAGATTTTAAATCATCCTCCATTGAGAACACTATGTATCCCTTCTTTTTGTAGTATTGATAAAGAGGACTATTTCGTCTTAAAAACACCTTAGCGCCATATCCCAATAAGGGCGTAATATTACCTGCGGCTTCTTGACGCAACTGTCCAAATATGGCAATCCCAACCTTTGACAACGTCTTAAGATAGTCTTCCTTCTTTTCGTATTCAAGTATTGGAGCAAACTGTTTACCAAACCATTTGCTTCCATATTTAAGAACTGTTTTCTTCACATTTTCATTCCCATATGCCAAGGGGAAAACCTTCTTATATTCGTTATCCCTATCTATTTTTTTCAGTATTTTCATTACTGTTAAGTGATTGGCTGTAGTGGAAGCAGAATGGGAGATTCTGATTTCCTTCTTATTCTTTTCAAAATCAATTGTTTCGTCGGGAATCGTATCATCTCTGAACAGAGCATCGTATGAAAACCACTTATACTGAAGATTATTAGGATAGAATTTTTTCAGAAGAAGGAAATCTTCATAAAGCCAAAAACAAAAATAATCACATAAAGGAAGGAACGCTTCTAAATTTTTATAATAGAGATTCCTCCCTAATATTTTCTTCGCTAAACAATTATATCGTGTTGGTGTATGCCACGTTAGCCATGAAAATATACTTTGATTATCCAATAAGGAGATTTTCCCTTCCTCACCTAAAGACCGATACAACTCATAGCCCCAAAAAATCCAATAAACCTTAATCTTCCTATCAGGGTTTATACGCTTTACAATATTGATAAATGATTTATTTAAACCATGGATAACAATGATATCAAAATTTTCACGATTATTGATTTCATCTATCTGATCCAAATAATCTGAACTATAATATGGATTAAATTTAATAAAATTGCTCCTCTTTACATGAGTAATTTCTTTCCCAAATTTAGGCCTTAAAAAGAACACATTCTGATCAGGATAAAAATATTCAAACACAAACATGCTGTGATCTATAAAATTTCCATCACTGCACAAATGTAAAATGCGATGCTTCATAAATCTCGTCAATTATCATCAATTCTAAATTGCCTTAAATATCTAGATTATTCTATTTAATATTTATCAAAACCTGGGCGGCCTCCATCATAGGTAGAGTACTGGATCTCTCTTTTTTTGTCCAATTTACGATCAAAAATGGATGAATAAGGATGGTATCTCACCCAGGTTTCTTCTTTCATTCTTCCTCTTACTATCAAAAAGAACAAAGGTAATATGATTACTAAAGCCTTAGCATATATAACATATCTACCCAATCTACTACAATCTCGCCTAAATAGATATATTATGAACTCTGATAAAAACAAGATACAATAGATAACATAAAAACGTACAAACCTATATGCTATCGGCATACCTATGCCTACCATAGCAAAGATGAGGAAAACCATCATAAGGGGCTCTAGCCTCATAAAACAATCATGCGCCTTTCCTTTTTTTATATACCAAAGTGAAACTATGGCATAACCATATAAAATCATAGCTCTAAGATATCCGAGAATATTCTTTTGGCTTTCCATATAGCGCTCATTATTAATGTAATTCGCAGCCTTTTCATCTACGGTATCACTCACCTCCATAAAAGCAATATAATGTTCTAAGAATGACTGTATCATAAAGCCAAATACCAACGCTGCCGCCAATACAACTATACCAAATTTATTTAAGCGCAGGAAGAATAATAACGGCATTAACATCACAAGGATGGTCGAAGCATGGAACAAACAGCCTATAGCATAAAGCAACAGGCCCTTTATCCACTTCTTTTCGAGCATGTAATCGTTGGCAAAAAGGCAGACAGCCAAACTCATACTGGCTCTCATTTCCTCCATATTTATAAGGGCATACTGCCATATAAAATAAATAAAGATACTGATAAAGATAGCATCTGTATGTTTCTTAATATACTTGAAAATCAAAGTATTAACAAATGTAGCATGAAGAAGTTGTACTATATAAAACTTACCTCCAAAAGTTAGAACTACCGAATTTAGTAATGTAAATAGGAAATCCTCACCAAGTTCAAGATTCTTCCATGAAAGTTTGTGCAATTCTGGTGTTTCATAATAAAAACTAGTCAGATAACGAGTCGTATCTACCCCAAGCCTGTATCTCAGCCCTGCAACAAGGATAAAAAAAACCAGCATTATGAAATAGCAGTGATTGCGGTATTTTATCTTGCCGTTGATGTCGTAGCGAAGAATAAATATCAACAGCATTAAGATGATAATCAAAGATATCATATAGCGGTTAGACTAATCAAAATAACTTAAACTTTTTCAGATAAGGTTTCACCATCACTTCTAATTCCTGATACTCTTCCATCTTAATTGTTCTACAAAAAATGAAGAACACAATTATACCCATAATGATCTGCACTGGCAGGACAATCCAAAACGAAAGAGGGAGATATTTCAAGAAATAGATGGATATTGCAACGATTATGGCCAGTGTATATGAAGGCGCGACATCTTTTATCTGCATCCAGGAACTATATCCCAAATATTTACCAGAATAATGAGAATTTAGAAAAAACTCTATAATGTTTACTAATATATTAGCATAGAGCATGGGCATGATTCCCACAAAAGCCCCAATAGCTAAAGGACCAATAGCAATTATTTTTTTAATAATTTCCAAAAACAAAAACAAATCACTTCTACCTTGAACTTGAAGCATGTTTAAATTGATGGCATGTAGAGGATAACTTGAACCGCTGATACATATCAATGGTAGATATACAGCCGCCTCATGCCACTTAGGGCCTATCAGACAATACAAAAGAGGTTCGGCTATAGCACCAAGAAAGAACATGCTGACAGCAGTAAAAAACATTGTGATTTTTATAAGCTTTTTGTATGCAATCACCATTCGTTCCCTGTCATCCTGAATATTGGAGAGGACGGGGTACGTGACCCGCTGAATGACAGAAGTCAGATTGCTTGATAATAGCTTTGAGAACTGCTTGCTACGGGTATACTGACCTAACAAAGCGGTGTTATAAAATTTTCCAACCACCACCTGATATAGCTCTTTCCATACCGTGTTAAGCACATTGCTCACCATCATCTTCCAACCAAAACCAAACAATTCATGGAAACTATCAGAGGAAAAAATAAGATGAGGAATCCATTTATTAACAATCCAAAGAAGCACTGTTCGAAGGATATGGCTCACTAACTGTTGAGCTACCAAGGACCATACTCCAAATCCCCATAGGGCCATTACAATACCGACAATGCCGCTGACGACAGAAGCTATCAACGTAATCTTCGTTTGCGACTTGAAATCGATGCGTTTGGTGAGCCTCGTCTGCTGAACTAAAGCCAAAGCTCCTATAATCATTCCTAAGGATGACACTTGCGTAAGTGCCACCAGTTCCTCTCGGCAAAAAAATTCTGCTATTAAGGGAGCACAGATAAAAATCAGTACATACAGAATCAGGCTGATGCCAAGATTACAGATAAACGCAGTACAATAGTCTTCGTCTGTGGCATCCTGCTTCCTGATTAAGGCCGTAGTAAAACCACCATTAATCAAGGCAGTACAGACAGTGGTGAAAATGGCTATAATACCAATCAACCCATAGTCATCCGGTGAAAGCAATCGCGCCAGCACAATGCTAACTACAAACGTCACACCCGTTTGTACGACATTGTCGATTGCTGACCAACTAACCCCTTTTATAGTTGTTTTTCTTAATGATTCTGCCATCTTGTAAAATCAAGAAAAAACAATTGCAATATTATTCTTTATAATCTTCCTTAGTTCCCCACAATTGTGCCATTGGCTCTTCTTCCATCTCTTTCTTAAAATCTCGAAGCTGATCAAGGTAACTATACTGCGGTCTATAATTAGGAAAATCTGCAAAAGTCTTGGTCATATCAAATGCGTTTTGCAATGAATCAGGCTTTTCCGGGCAATATATAACTGGAGAAGGATTGTTTTGGGGAGAGAACACCTCTATAATACCCTTTATTTGTTCTTCTGTTGTCACCTGCCATCCATTTCCGCAATTATAGCATCCGCCTTCTTTATCTGATTCAATACAAGCTTGAACCAAACGGACAAAGTCTTTCACATACACCATTTCTTTGGCTTTCTTACAATTTCCCCATATTTCAATCGGCAAACTCTTACTTGCTCTATCCATAATATACCTATAAGGCATCATTCTCCGTTTGAAATCAGCATAATGATATGGATTGGGATGGTACTGATATATAGTAAAAAAACGAAGAGCAAAAAACTTTATTCCGAATTCTGCTCTATAATGTTCCATTAAATCGACAGCAGCATTTTTAGCTATTGTATAGATTGCATGGTCCCCAGTCAGTGGGAAATGGCGAGGAGCATCACAAGGTATAATGCTTCCATTATTATGATATTTGGCCATGTCTGACGGAGTCTGAGGAAAGACTATTTTATTGCACCCGATTTCTTTCATCCAATTAAGGACATTCAATGTGCCAATCGTAATTGACTCAAATAAATCAATTGGATTGAAAGCATATCGCGATGGTAATGAACTTGCAAAATGAGCAACTGCATATATATTATCTTTAGGTAGTATGTCAAAAGCATTCGGGTCTTTTATGTCAACAGAATAATAACTCATGCCTCTATCTGTAAAGAAATTATTATCACTTTTACGATGACCGACTCCTATAACGTCATACCCCTGTTGCTTAAGATGAACAGCTATATAGGCGCCCAGATTACCTGTCGCTCCAAACACTACAACTCTTTTCATGTTCTAACTAATTTTAGATTTTTGGATAAACTCTTTCGAAGACCACTTTTCCCTTACTATTTGTATATCTCCACGTGGGTTAATGGCATAAACTGCGGGATAATAAGATATGAATAATGGTGAAAGAGATATTGTATAAGCCCCAAGCTTATCATATCTTATAAGATCACCTTCTTTAAGTTCATCACAATCATTTAATATCATGATATCATCATATTCAAGACATGTAAAGCCTACAACAACTTGCTCTTTTATTTTATTTCCACTTTTGTTATTGCATATAATATCATAAAAATATCGGGTCTTATGAAAGAATGGATCAATATGTATTCTGCTTCCATCTGTTACCACAAAACGTGTTCGATTAGTATCCTTAACATCTATTACAGATGAAAAATATGAAAAGGCTCCAGCCAACAAGCTTACGCCAGGTTCAATAATGATGGATAATGGTTTATCCTCAAATTTGTTTTCACATAAAATCCTACTTATTGATTTTAAATAATCATCCCATTGAGGTTTATCTGGTATTCCACCATAAAAACCACCACCTATATCAAAATATTCGACATCTTGAAGTTGATAATCCTCAACAATATTTATAAACAGATGGGTAAGCCATTCATATATCTCCACACGCCGAGTGCTTGTACTTACATGCAAATGCAAGCCATTTATAATGATATTATTATTTCTTAAAGCTTCAATTGCTTTTTTGAATTCACCATTTATCAAGCAGAAACCAAATCGACTACCATGAGGGCCTGCTTTTGATTCGGAAGGGAATGAAGACTCAATATCTACATTGACTCTAATTCCTACTTTATATTGTTTCGATGGGTTGTTCTGAGCATATCTAACGGCATATTCTATTTCTCTATGGGAATCAACATTTATGATTGTTCCTTCTTCCATCAATTTGGAAACAAAACTATACGTTTTAATGGGTCCGTTACATACAATGTTCCGTCTCCCATATCCGCATTCTTTCACCAATTCATATTCATCTTCTGATACAACTTCCGCATACAC
The DNA here is from genome assembly GCA_017556145.1 of Prevotella sp. Classification (GTDB taxonomy): domain Bacteria; phylum Bacteroidota; class Bacteroidia; order Bacteroidales; family Bacteroidaceae; genus Prevotella. The sequence goes on from JAFZCU010000171.1 coordinate 6,093, forward strand.
TGCGTTAGATGAAAAGAATTTGGCTAAATATGGTAAAGAATTTGTCTTAACAGAATAAGCAATAATGGTATTGGGCCAAAAATCGTCAATTGCCTTCCTTAATTTTGCCAATTCTTGATGCATTAGTCTTTCATCAAAAACAAAAAATGGGGTTGGTATGCTAAAGATGTCCATTTATTAATAAAAAACTTCCTCGTATTTCTTAATAATTATTCTATCATCTATGGCGATGGGATCATCTATTCTTTCTCCATTAAAACAGCGAAGATGATTCGTTATCATATCATATCCTGAAATAACAGAGAATGCCACGCCTGCAGAAAAACGAGGATTAATATCGATTAAGTAATAATAACCCTTGTTATAAATAAATTCCATATTAACACAGCCGTTTATATTAAGCCTATTACCAATATATGATGTAAGGTTAATTAAAATAGAATCACTACATGTTCTTATTGTAAGTCCTGCACCATTCTTGGTTCGTAGCAATTCTTGTCTTGGAACAGATGCGTCAGCTTTGTATTTGGAACTTCTAACATAATCAACAGTAAATACATTCCCAGACAACTGCTCTTGAACTATGTAATTATTTTTATCACCTATAGTGGCTATTTGTTCTCTAGATACATTTCTCATCAGCCCTTCACTGCTGCGTCCATTATATGGTTTAGCAATACAAGGAAATAGGAAATTATCAGGAATATTGTCTGCAATATAAGTTCTTACAGAAGGAACCTTCTCATCATTCTCAAATTCTTTATAGAGTTTATATTTATCTCGGGCAACTTTCAATACTTCTTCAGACTGCATACATAGGATAAGAGTGTTATCTTCAAAAATCTTCCTATTTTTATTAATGATATCAATCTCTAAATCGGTAAGCGGTATGATATATTTTAAATGATTATCTTTACAAACATTTATTAAGAAATTCACATATTCAACTTCATTTGTCGCGAAAGGAGCCTGATAAAAAAGATCACAAAGCTTAGTTTCATAATGCCACTCCGCAGGATAGATATCACAACCTACAACAAAATGGCCCTGTTCCTTCAATTTTTGAATAGCACACTCTGCCGACATAGAGCCAATTGCTGTTATAAGAATTCTCATTTCATTCATGAATAAAGAAGCTTAATATACGTTTGATATCGTTATCAGTCAGAACATGATGCATCGGAAGACAAAGAACCTCATCCGCCATTTTATTAGCAATTGGCAGATTCTCTTTGTTTGAAGAAGGCAGTCCACGGTAAGTTGGGAAACTGCTTATTAGAGGATAAAAATACCGTCGGCTCAATATTCCCTGCTCTTTCATCTTGAAATAGAGTTCATCTCGTGTCATCCCAAACACATTGGCATCAATAAAGATTGGGAAATAACTGAAATTATGACGGACACCTGGTATATCCTCCCAAAACGATATCCCATCTACTTTTCTTAAAACCCCACGATACTTATTTGCGACTTCTTTACGTGCTTTAATGGCAGTATCAACTTGTTTCAAGTTAAGTAAACCGTAAGCAGAACGCACCTCATCCATTTTTCCATTGATGCCTGGAGCAATAACAGTAACTTCATCAGTTATACCAAAGTTCTTCAGATTATCAATACGTTTTTTTGTCTTTTCATCATGAACTACAAGTGCACCACCTTCCACAGTATTAAAGACTTTTGTAGCATGGAAACTAAGTGTGGACATATCGCCTGCGTTCATAATGCCAGCAAGACCTTTCTCATCGTATGCCTCCAAACCATACTGTTCGGCAGGCACCTCAACGCCAAAAGCATGGGCTGCATCGTAAATTATCTTCAAACCATATTTGTCGGCAATCTCCTTAATTCGCTTAGTATCGCAAGGCTTTCCATAAACATGCACTGGCATGATACAAGTAGTGGCAGGAGTGATGGCAGCCTCTATTTTGTCAGGATCAATGTTTCCTGTCCTTGGGTCAATATCAACAAAGACCGGTTTGCAATGATTCCACCAAATAGAGTGCGTAGTGGCTACAAAACTATATGGGGTTGTAATAACTTCACCCGTGATTCTTAATGCCTGCAATGCTGTCATCAATGGCAACGTACCATTTGTAAACAGGCACACATAAGGGACATGGAGATATTCTGCAAGTGCCTGCTCCAACAGCTTGTGAAACTGGCCCATGTTAGTAATCCACTTACTGGCCCAAATCTCTTTAAGCATTTCATTAAACTCATCGAGATTTGGCAACAACGGTGAAGTGACCGTTATGATTTTATTATCCATATTATAAGAATATTTTTGTTTACTCGAGTCATTTTCTCATTTGACTCGAGTCATCTGATGATTTGACTCGAGTGAAGGATTTCGTGTCAGATGTATAATGTACTAAAAACCGTGAGTTAACTCATTTCATCGATCGAGTTAACTCATTTCATGTTTTGAGTTAACTCACGGTTTTTGAGGATGGGTCATTAGAAGTTGACGACCACGTCGTCGAGCCAAGCGGTTTCGATGGTGAATGTACTGGTGGCACCTGCCGTAAAGAGGGGACCACGAAGGAGCGTCTTGCGGTTGCGCTTGAAAGGTACGTTGTTCACTACCTTGGTGAAGAGCACTTGATCGTTAGTATCCAAAACATCGAGGGTGATGTCCATTGTCTGCTCATCAGTGGTCAGGAAAGCGAAACTACTAATCTGTATGGGCGATCCTATTGACGCTTTCGGTGAATTAGTCATCACAAAACCTGTATTTCCTACCGCCAAACCTGTAGAGGGGTCAAAACTCTTGCTGCCAGCACCATAGGTTGTCCTAATCTTAGCGACACCATCAATACGCCCATCCGAAGACTCAACCAAGAGCTTGGTCACAACACGATTGAGCATAATTGACAGATCCTGTGCTGCAGTGCTTGTAATTGAGACTACCTGTGTGGCACTAAATGTCTCTCGTACTTTCTCACTGGTAAATGCCGCTAAAGTTGGGCTGGTGAGTGTGAAGGTATCGCCTGCAAGACTATCGCGAGCAATGACCACCATCGTGTAACTGCCTAAGGGTAACGTGAGACTAAACTCACCAAAGGTAGTGAAGGTGGTTTCATCACTCTTCAACTGAGTAGTCGAATAGACCTCGGTGGTACCAGAATAGAAGGCCAACGTGAGAGCTTGTACATCTTTGTAGGTTGACGGATTCTCAACCGCTCGTGTGCGCGACTCAGCGAAATCTTCCGTGGAGATGGAAAAATCACTGACATGCACACTGACTGGGGCAGACGGGCCAGTTGACAGATTTGAGGGGTTCATCACTTCCTCAGCGTCAGAACAACTGCTGAGGTTTACCATTGTGCCCAGTAAAAGGGCAAAGCCACAAAGGGCTGCGGAATTTGAATAAAACTTTTTCATTTGTTTGGTCTTTGATAGTAAGACTTCTTGTTAACTGTGTCATTTTGACGGGGACAAAGATATGAAGTCTTTTTCAAAAGACCAAATGTTTTACATTATTTAACTTAGTCCAAGTAATGGTAAGAGGTCATCTTCTTTGTGGAAAACGTAGGCGGTGGTGATACAGAAAGCGAGGAAGAGGAAGACGAGGCACCATTTGGCACGAGCGGGACCAGCCTTTTTAATAGGAACGGTGGCTGACTGGAGGGTGGTGAAGGCAGGCCTTTCCTCTTGAACCCGAGCTTCGGCGGCCTGCAACTGCGCCGCCACCGTGGTGTATGCATTGTACTGCAATTGCATTTCGTTTTCCAAGTCGGTCTGACGCTGACGGACGGTCTGCAAAATCAGATCCTGATTGCCATCGACAAATTCGGCATATCTCTGACGGGCTTTATCATAGCGAGCCTTCGACTCCTGATAGAGTTTCTGGTTATACTCCAGATCCACCCGTGCCTTGCTTGTGCGATAGTCGGTGATGAAGTTCTGCAGGCGCGTCTTCACGGTATCAGCTATCGTGGCACAAATCAACGGATTCTGGTCAAGGACTGTAATCGTAATTGCAAGTGTATTCTCGTCAACATCACAACCTACCTTTTTGCCAATCGCTTTAACAATGTTTGTCTGTTCCTTAGTCAGGCGGAAAGGATTCACCGTTGAATCCTGAGGCAGTTCTTCCTTAATCAGGCTAATCAGCCATTTTTTCGTACCACTGATGGCTGTACTCCACCACGTACGCTTCTGCTCATTTTTTAAATAGTCGTAGTATGACATCGTGCGGTCTGGTATGCCCTCTTCCTCATCGCCCTCAATGGTAACAGGCACCTGGAACAGCGAGACTTTGAAATCAACCGAGTTAATCAGGTCGGGGTAGAGCGTCGGAAACAAAGCCTCTCCACCACCGGTTCCAGTACCTAACCTCATGCCAAAACTATTAGCAAGAGCCAGCAGTGAATTGCTACTGCTAGCCCGAGTGAGTTCAGGCGCCAACATTACCTCACATTTGTAGACGTTAGGAATGCTGAGCATCAGAATGGCGGATACCACAAAAGTAATCGGTAATACCTTATAATACAATTTTTTATATTTCCAGATATCGGCAAACAACTTGGGAAAGTCGATGGGAGTCTTATCTTTCTTCTGATTATTCTCTTCGTTCATATCGGTATGAATTAACATTGAAAATTACATTCTTGTCAGAGCAACAACAAGTGCAGCGAGCGAGGTTATACTAGTAGCTCCTTGAAAAACACGCGCCCAGTCAATGGGATTATTGCGTTTCTTACTGGGTACAACAATCTCGCAACCAGGCTCCGGCTTGGCACCATCCTTCTTCAGGCCAATGGTGCCGTTCTGGTAAACAATGAAGGTCTTGCTCTTCTTGGCCCGCTGGCCATAGCCACCCGCATTACTGACATAATGCTTGATATTCTTGCCTTCTTCAAAGAATACCGTATTGGGGAACATCACATCGCCAGAGACCTTTACAATCGGGTCGTACTCAGGAATATAAATCCTGTCGCCCTCACGCAGAATGATATCGGCATCGCTACCAGGATTCTTCAGGGCTTTTTCAAGGTCGATACCCACCACATAGTGGTTATCCAGATCCATCTTACGCCAGGCCACCGAATCACGTTCGTCGGTCAGGATATTACGGATGTTATCCAGCATCAAACGTCTGCGGACACGTTCCTCATCATTGGTGGTTCGAACCAGGCGAGCGCCTTTCAGATAGGCTGTCTCCGTCAAGCCTCCTGCCATCTTCATGGCATCGGTCAGGCGCATATCCTTGTTCTCCAAAGTAAAACTGCCTTCATAGTTCACTTCACCGGAAATAGTGATATGACGGGCTGTATGGAAAGCAGGACTCCTGCGGACATGTACCACATCGTATGGCTCCAACAGGAAACTGCGGTCGTGATTGATAATCAGTCCGTCCTTGATTTCAAAAGTGTAACTCTTGGCAATCTCACGTGATTTCTTCGTAGCAAGCGGATCAAGGATTCGACGTGATACATCGACCTTGGCCAAAGAGGCCTGGTCTCTCAGACCTCCCGCCATCACAATCAGGTCTTCGATGGTCATATTGTCAGCAAATTGATAGGTTCCCGGCGACATGACATAACCTGTGATGGTCAGGGTGCGTTCCTGACGCAGGTCTTCCTCGGTCATGATAAACAGCACATCTTCGTTCTGCAAAGGAATATCAGCTACCGTGCCATCCATGATGCCCTTCACATCGACAGGCACCACCTCCAAAGAGCGGTCGGCCTTCAGACGATGCAGAACAGCATGCGTGGTAAAGGCATCCTCAGTGATACCTTCGGCAGCCTCAATCAAGCCCCGCACCGTGGTGACACGACCACCCAGCTCGAACTGTCCCGGGCGGAACACAGCACCCTTGATCTCAACCATGTTCTCGTAACGGTTGATCATGCCATCGACCGTCAGCACGTCACCGTCTTCCAATTTGAAAGTCGAGAAATCGAACTCATCGATATTATGGACTTCATAGCGTTCGCCCGACTGACGCTGCAGACGGATAGAACTCTTGTGTGCCCCACTCGTGAAGCCACCGGCATATCTCAACAAGGTGGCGACACTCTCGCCCGGCTTCATCTCGTAGAACATCGGGCGCTTGACGTTGCCAGAGATACCGACCACATTCTCATAAGGATCGACCTGGATCACATCATCGTCGTGGAGACGGATGTTGCCAGTCATCTTACCTGTCAGGATGAAATCATACATATCCACGTGGGAAATGACCCTGCCACCACGAATGACCTTGATGTTACGCAAGGTTCCCAACTGACTGATACCACCTGCACGATACATAGCATAGAACACTGTAGCAAACGCACTGAGATGATAGGTTCCAGGACGCCTGACAGCACCCATGACATTGATCATGATGGTACGATGCTGCGAAACTGACAGTTTCAGGCTACTGCTCTGATAACGACTGCCCAAAGTGGCACGTAAGCGGGACTGGGCTGCTGCTACAGTGAGTCCACTCACAGTAACAGGTCCTACCTCGGGCACACGGATCGTACCTTCAGGCGAGACCGTGAGCGACATGGCCTTCTGAGAGGCGCCATAGATATCCACAACCAGCACATCGCCGGGACCCAGCACATAATCCTGAGGCGTCGGGATATTATTATTGGGCTCGAACGTCAAGCCTGAACGGCGGAAAATGTCATGACCGAAAATGCGTTTGCCATTGATATCACCGGCAATACGTGACTCCGACTGCACATCGAGTTCGGCATCGTCAAGTTCTTCTTCAGCATCGACCTGAATCTCACCAGTGGTATTCACCTTGGCCGTGTTCAGTTCCTGAAATTCTGTACCGTCGTTGTTGGCTCTGAGACGGGTGTTGTCACGGTCTTCAGCCGCAGAACGAAGACGTTGCTCATCATTCACCTGCCCCTGATACTGATCGCGCAAACGACGAATCTGATCGATTTTTACACCTCGCTGCATCAATCCTGTAACAATCTGACTCTGACTGGCACCTGCCGCATTGCGCGATTTGATATAATTGAGCACTTGGGCATCGGTCATTCCCTGCGCCATTGCCAACGTAGCAGATAGCAGCATCACTAAAAATAAAACGTATTTCTTCATATTGAAAAATTATTGTAATTTCGCAAAAGAACACAATCTCTTTTCCTAATGTACCAACATAAGCGTTTGCTTATCAGCACGTTAGTGAGAATTCAATAAATTATTTACATCAAAATAAGGGCGTGATTGGAATCGATTCCCCTAAATTTGACTGCAAAAGTACTGCTTTTTTTTGGAATAAACAAATATTTTATTAAAAATAAAGGTTAAAATCCCAAATCAGATTCTTCAGAAAATAATCTTTAAGAAGTAAGATGAGAATATTCATCTATAAGAGTTCGCCGATTAGGGGAAAGAGGGGATTTGCGCCAGATGTCGAAAAGGGCCTGTAGCTGCTTAAGAAGTGCCTCGTCGTGAGAAAGAATGGCAAGGTAGAGCTGACAACGCACTTTGAGAAGGCTGGAGTCCTTGAGGGCAGAAATGGCTTTGCGAAGACGGGATTCTGCCGTTTCAATGCCGGTATCCAATTTTACTGAGGCCATATAGAGGGGAAGGGCGAGCTCCGCCTCTGTCGCAGAGGTATAGCCCTTGAAAGTCGTCAGTCGTGCCTGCGTTCGCTTTAACTCAGAGAGCAGGAGATAATACTCGTTTTCATTCTGGTATTTATCGGGAATCTCAAAAAGGAGGCGATGCGCCAGGTCGAAAAGGGCGCGTTTGTCTTTGTCAATATTTTTAGATGGTCTTTGTGACTTTTCAGCATCGGACATCTCAATCATATTAGGAGACATTTCGATGGCTGCAATGAGGATGCCGGGAATCTGAACCACCAGATGACGGTTGCGCTTACCCTTAATGCGCATGATGATGCCCTCACGGCCATCGTAGAGACCACCTTTGATACGGATCTGGTCACCCACATTCAAGCGGATTTCCTGGGGATTGAAATAAGTGACGTGCTCCTCATGATGCTCCGTGACGGCAATGAAGTCCTCCATTGCCTGCGTAGGAACCGTCAGGAATGCTTTGTGTTTAGAAAAGGTGGAACGTTGGATATAGACCACGTAATGGGCATTAGCGATATAGTCCTGCACTTCATCCAAGGTGCCTTTGACGAAGATCAGTTTCGTAATGGCAGGAACCAGCATACGCTGTTCACGGCCTTTAACTTTCTTAACCTCGTATTTCAATGGGACGAAAGAAGAAAGGCCATAGCGTCGGGCATCGTCACGAACCTTGAGCTCGTGACGGGGACTGGTACAAGCAACGGCAAACCAAAGTTGCTCCATTGTTTAAGGTTTGGAGAACTCTTGGACGGCACGGATGAGGGCATGGGGGTTACCCATGTCGTACATACGCCCCTGTAAACGCACACCCATCATACCACTACGCTTACGCACGGCCTCAAGGGCTGAGGTGAGTTCAATCTCAGTGACATGATCGCCATCGATCTCTTTCTGCATGATGTCTTCATGGAGTTGGGCAAAGACCTCAGGGGTGAGGATATACTGCCCGAAGACACTGTAATATTCTTTCACACCGTTTTTATCACGTACCCCAAGGAATTCCTCCGCATAGCTGGCCTTGGGTTTCTCGTTCATCGTAGCCACATTGAGAATGGTGTGATCCTTGTCTTCCCAGACACCCGAGAGGATGCCATAGTGACTGACCTCAGCAAGGGGTACGGTATGAATGGAGACCATCAGTGCATTATAACGCTCGTATTCCTCGACCATTTGGAGGGCACAGGGTTTGTTGGAGTCACTGCGATAGAGGGTATCGCCCAAAAGCAACAGGACCGGTTCGTTACCAGCAAACTGGGCTGCCTGATAGACAGCATGACCGAAGCCCCGCTTCTCACGCTGGTAGACATAATGGAGGTGTTTTCCGATATTGAGAATACGTGTCTCGAGTTCCTTTGCCTCTGGATTGAGTTTGTTCAAATGTTCATCAGATAGCGGTCGCTCGAAATAGTCGGCATACTGTTGACGTTCCTCCTCAGAGCCGAGGACCAGACAGATCTCCTCGATACCACTCTGGATGAGTTCCTCGAGCAGGATGAGAATCACCGGGCGCACCATGCCATCGGGACATGGTATGGGGAAGAAATCCTTCTTCAGGGCCCTGGTGGCAGGATACAGTCTTGTGCCGAAACCTGCGACTGGGATGATGGCCTTCCGCACCGTATGTACCGGTTTGAGGGTGAGGGAATAGGCCTTCAGACCTTGTCGGTTAAGATAGTCGACCAATTGTTGCTGGGCCTCCTCACTACGCGCAAGGAACTGTACTGAGCCGTCGCCATGCGAGCCCACGCCCTTACCACCCCACACCATCGGACGGATATTAGGATCCTCCAAGACACTGTGGAGCTTGGGGGCATAGAGTGCCTCAGACATCGGTGCCACCTGGGCATCAAAAAGTGCCTCTGCCTCGGTCATCAACCGACCTAATCCCTCGGCATCACCCTCGGCCATGCACTTAACGGCCCTGTTGACCAATTCGATATTCTTCTCACCCAGTGCCTCATGCTCCGCACGTTCCGCATCACTGTTCGGGAAAGGATAGGCCTTGTTGAGATCGGAAAGGATCTTGATGGTATCCTTCTCAGCACAGAGGTCGGCAAAAACCCAATAGAGATGTTTCTTGACATTCAGGGAGCGCACCTCGATCTCATCGCCATCAAAGATCATGAGGTTGGGCTTGACACCAAAGGCACAGGCCTGGTCCAGACGACCACAACGACTGGAGGTACGCAATTCGCCCAGATAGGCGATATTCATCTCGCCCAGTGTGTTGAGGTTCAGATTATATAATAAATTGAACGCGCGCGCAACGAGGACGCAGATGGCCGCAGAACTGGAAAGACCGCTTTTCATGGGAAGCGTCATGCCCTTGATACGGATACGTACACCACCCACTTTGTACCATTCGAGCATATAAGAGGCCACCCCCGCGCAATAGCAGAAGAAGGAACCGCTCTTGGCAATGCGCTTCAGCTCGAGCTCGTCCATGCGACAGGAGAAGTCCTGCCAGACGCCAGAGATCTCAGGCGCTTCACTATAAAGTTCGAAGATGCTGGATTTTTCAACTTCAGCATAGATACCCTGTTCAATACCCGTCACAATGGCTGCACCCGGGGCGATGTCAGCATTCATCGTTCGATAATGGCCTGCCCAGTCGGTGTGTTCGCCAAAGAGACAGAGTCGTCCTGGAACAAAAAGTTTCATCATATTTCCTGTATTTATGTTGCAAAAGTACTAAAAAAACGGCAAATTGTGGAGATTTTAAGTTTTTTTTTTGGTTGTTTGAAGAAAAATATATACTTTTGTCCCCGAATTAATAACTCTTTAAACGATTATTGCCTATCGAAACAGCATTACTCAATACTAATTAAGAAACGTATGAGTACTTGGAAAGAAATGTCCGACGAACAGTTGGCATTGCTTTATGCAGATGGTAATAACAAAGCTTTCGACCTTTTATTAAGTCGTGTGCAGAATAAGCTGTTCTCCTACATCTTCAGTATGGTGAAGAATGAGGAGATGGCAAATGACCTGTTTCAGGAAACCTTTATCAAGGCCATCATGAAACTGAGAGACGGAAAGTATAAGGATCAGGGCAAGTTCCTCTTCTGGCTAACGAGGATTGCGCATAATGTGATTATCGACCATTTCCGCGATCTAAAGAACTCGCATGTGGTAGATGCCCCGAAGGAGAATGACCTGGGGAACATCCGCGGTGACTCCGTCATGGAGACTGACCGTGAGAGCTCCCTGGTGAACGAGCAGGTGCTGAAGGATGTCAGACTGTTGATGGAAGCACTGCCGGACGTACAGCGTGAAGTTGTGTTCATGCGGTACTATCAGGAAATGTCGTTCAAGGAGATTGCAGAAGCTACGGGTGTAAGCATCAACACGTCGCTGGGGCGCATGCGTTATGCGCTCATCAACCTTCGCAAGCTCTCGCGCGAGCACTCCATCGAGCTCCAATTAGCTTAGTTTTTTTAAAAAATTACATCTTTATCTTTATCCTCAACCACCCCTACCCCTCCTTATCATAATGAGGGGCGGGTGGTTGTGAATAAGCGTGCAGATTCCCTGCAAAAAAATTTTTTTGTTATGGCATAATAAAAAAAAGATTTCGTCGTTTTTTAAATGAAATCAAAAATATTAGTTCGCCTATGAAGCATTTTACCCCCGAAGAATTCAAGCCCAGCGCCTTGTCTTTAGAGATTATCCGCCAGATAGCCTACAGCTATCGCCCAGTGTCCAACCCTCAGGTTTCCAACTATAGCCTGAACTAAATATCAATCAGATTAAAATGGCGCTCGTTTCTCCATCCTTGCTTGCAGCAGATTTCCTGCATCTCGACCACGATATCAACATGATCAATCAGAGTGATGCCGACTGGCTCCACCTGGACATCATGGATGGGTCGTTTGTCCCCAATATCTCCTTTGGCTTCCCCGTGATTGAGGCGCTGGCTAAAGCCTGTCAGAAACCACTCGACGTACACTATATGATCAACGCCCCTGAGCGTTATATCGCCCGAACAGCGAAGTTGGGCGCAATGATGATGAATGTGCATTACGAGGCCTGTGTCCATCTGCATCGCACGATTCAGGAGATCCACGATGCTGGTATGAAAGCTGGGGTGACCTTGAATCCCTCAACACCTGTCTCTGTGCTGGAGGACATCCTCGGCGATGTAGAGATGGTGCTGCTGATGAGTGTCAACCCGGGCTTCGGGGGACAGAAATTCATCGAAAACACCATCGACAAAGTGAAACGCCTGAAGCAGATGATTACCGACAAAGGACTGGGAACTCTGATTGAGGTGGACGGTGGTGTCCAGGCAGAGACAGCGCCTCGTTTGGTGGCTGCAGGTGTAGATGTCCTTGTCAGTGGCAGTTACATCTTCAAGGCAGAAGATCCACTCGGAACCATCAAGCGTCTAAAAGCCCTGTAAATGAAGAAAGAAGATCTCAGAATCGTATTTATGGGTACCCCAGAGTTTGCAGTGGAGACGCTGCAGGCACTGGTGGAGCATCAATATAACGTGGTGGCTGTGGTGACGCAGCCCGACAAACCTGTGGGACGCCATGGCAGTGTGTTGCAGCCTTCTGCCGTCAAGCAGTATGCCCTCTCACAAGGCATTCCTGTGCTACAGCCCGAGAAAATGAAGGACCCTACGTTCGTAGAGGCCTTGCGCAGTTATCAGGCCAACCTGCAGGTAGTCGTAGCGTTCAGGATGTTGCCGGAGGTGATTTGGGCCATGCCTGAGTATGGTACGTTCAATGTGCATGCAGCCCTCTTGCCTCAGTATCGTGGGGCGGCCCCTATCAACTGGGCTATCATCAATGGCGAGACCAGGACAGGTGTGACCACTTTCTTCCTCGACCACGATATCGATACAGGCCGCATCATCCTCCAAAAGCCTTTCGACATCCCTGACACGGCAGATGTAGAATATGTGTATGATGGACTGATGCATCTTGGGGCAGAGATCTGCATGGAGACCATCGAAGCCATCATTGCCTCTGATGGACATCCCAGGTCTATCCCTCAGGAAGATTTTCAGGGTGAGCTAAAAGCCGCTCCGAAGATTTTCAAGGAAACTTGCGAGATCAGCTGGCAACAGCCAGCCAAGCAAATCTACGATTTCATTCGTGGGCTCTCGCCCATTCCTGGAGCTTGGACGACGTTAGTTGCTTCTGATGGCAAAAAAACGGTATTGAAGATTTTCAAGTCCAGCAAGACTTCACGCAGTTCTTCTGCTGCCCCAGGCTCTATCCTTATTGAGGGGAAATCCCTATATGTAGCTTGTCTCAATGGTGAACTTCTTCAGCTTGATGAGCTCCAGCTTGCCGGCAAGAAGCGCATGTCTTCCAAGGATTTCCTCAATGGTAATCAGGCCATTGAGAAAATGAAGTAGTGTTTGTTTTAATTAATCTTCCGACATATCCGCAACCATCTTGCGATACATTGTATAAACCCGCTGGCGGGAGATATAGCCTAAGAGACGGGAATCCTTGTCAAGAACAGGGAGCCAATCGGCCCGTGTCCGATCGAATGTCCGCATGACCTTTTCCATGGAAGTAGACTCTGAGAGCGTCGCCTTAGGCTCCACCATCAACTGACTCGACTTGAAATGATGATACAGCTCCGTCCGGAACATGACATTCCGGATTTTCTTGATCTCGACCTCTCCTAAGAGGACCCCTGAAGGATCCAACACGGGCAAAACCGAAGAGTTGCTCCGGCTGATCTTTTGAACAATCTGTCCTAATTCCATGTCGGGCGTGACACTCAGGAAATCCCGTTCAATGACCGAATCCAAATTCATCAACGTCAACACCGCATGGTCGGTATGATGGGTAATCAGCTTACCCTCCTTGGCCAGACGTGCACCATAGATGCTATGCGGCTCGAAAATGATGATCGTGAGATAGGCACAGACCGATACAATCATCAGAGGCACGAGGAGACTATAGCCTCCCGTGAGTTCCGCAATCAGGAACATACCCGTCAAAGGGGCATGCATCACACCCGACATGACACCCGCCATGCCCATCAGGGCAAAGTTCTTCTCAGGAATATAGACCCCTATCTGATGGATGTTCCACAGGCGTGAGAACAGAAAGCCTGTAAAGCAGCCCACAAACAGGCTCGGTGCGAAGGTACCACCACAACCCCCTCCCCCATTCGTGGCAGAAGTGGCAATGACCTTCGTCAGCAATACCAAGGCGATATAGCCTAACAACAGACTGCCTTGGCCTGAGAAGAGTGAATTATTGAGAATCTGGTTCCAATCAGCCTCTGTCCGCCCATTGAGCAAGAGGTTGATGCTGCTATAGCCCTCGCCATAGAGAGAAGGAAACAAGAAAATCAACAGACTCAGGACGGTTCCTCCAATAGCCAAACGAATATGCGGATGCTCCTTATAGCGTGCGAAGATTCCTTCGCAAAAACCCATCATCCGAATGAAATAGAGAGAGATGAGTCCACAGGAGATGCCTAAGAGCACACAGGCCGGAAGACGTTGTATCGACCACTCACTATCGAGGTGAAAGGTAAACAGAGCTGCATCGCCACTGAAAATATAAGTGAAGCAAGTGGCTGTCACACACGACACCAGAATGGGCAGGAGCGAGGACATGGTCATATCGATCATGAGCACTTCGAGGGTAAAGACCAATCCTGCAATAGGTGCCTTGAAGATGCCTGCGATGGCACCGGCCGCACCACAGCCCACAAGGGTCATGAGCATCTTCCGGTCTAAATGGAACATCTGTCCGAGATTAGAGCCAATGGCCGAACCTGTAAGGACAATCGGTGCCTCCGCTCCCACTGAACCACCAAAACCGATGGTAATGGCAGAGGCAATGACTGATGACCAAGTGTTATGGGACTTCAGACGGGACTTATTCGAGGAGATGGCATAGAGGATGCGTGTGATGCCATGGGAGATGTTGTCCTTGACGATATATCGGACGAAGAGCGAGGTTAGATAGATACCCACCACCGGATAGACCAGATAAAGCCAGTTGGCCCTCGACTTCTCGAAAGAACTAGTCAGGAGCATCACAATCTGATTGATAATCCAATGCAGGGAGAAGGCGGCCACAGCTGCAAAGAAGCCCACCAACAAAGCCAGGACCAGGATGAACATCCGGTCGCTGACATGTTCCACACGCCAGTCATGCAGGCGTTGGAGCCATTTCGGACCTCTATTGAAAACTGCTGCTTCCACTACTCAACTCCTTACTCCTTCTCTCCTCAACTCCTTACTCCTTCTCTCCTCAACTCCTAATAATTGTTACTTCACCGTCTCCTTTCAGTTTAATGATACTGGAAGGGGTATGGGGCTTATGCTCCTGACGACGGGACCAACAGACATAGTCGACCGCCTCCAGAATACGAGGGTCGATATCACAGTAGTTCTGTGCTGCCGGTTCACCACTGATATTCGCAGAGGTGGAGACAATCGCCTTCTGAAAACGATAGCAGAGTTCTTTGGAGAAAGACTCGTTGGTAATCCGGATACCAATACTCCCATCCTCGGCAATGAGGTTTTCTGCCAGATTGATGGCACCATCAAGAATAAGCGTCGTCGGCTTAGCCTCCGCAGCATTCAAACTATCAAGGAGTTGCCAGGCGACATCAGGGACGTTGCGGAAATAACGTTGGAGACGCGCATCACTGTCGACCAGACAAATGAGGGCCTTAGAGTCATCACGCTGCTTGATCTCGTAGACGCGTTTCACAGCTTCTACATTCGTGGCATCACAGCCAATGCCCCAGACAGTATCTGTAGGATAGAGGATCACACCACCCTTCCGCATCGTCTCAACTGCTTTTCTGATATCTTCTTCTCTTGTCATATTACTCCGTGGATTAGAATTCACTGGTGAAGTGGAACTTGATATGCTTGAAGTCTTCCTGGGCCATGGAGAGCACATAACCGGAATCGGCAAGGAAGACATCACGTCCCTCCTTGTCCTTGGCCATATACTGGTACTTACGCTTTTTGAAGTTCTCGAACTCAGCGTCATCATCGCTTTCAATCCAACAGGCCTTATAAAGATGAACCGGTTCCCAACGGCATTTCGCGTTGTATTCATTCTCCAGGCGATACTGGATGACTTCGAACTGCAACTGACCCACGGTTCCAATAATCTTACGGTTGTTGAACTGGTTGACGAACAGCTGTGCCACGCCCTCGTCCATGAGTTGGTCAATGCCCTTCTGTAGCTGTTTGGAGCGCATCGGATCGTCGTTCTCAATGTATTTGAAAAGCTCTGGAGAGAAGGAAGGCAAACCCCGGAAATGGAGCTGTTCACCCTCAGTCAGGGTATCACCGATCTTAAAGATACCACCCGTGTCAGGCAGTCCCACGATATCACCCGGCCAGGCCTCATCGATGGTGGACTTGCGCTGCGCCATGAACTGCGTAGGCGAGGTGAAACGCATGGTCTTACCCTGTCGCACATGCAGATAAGGCTGGTTGCGCTGGAACTTACCACTGCAGACCTTGCAGAAAGCAATACAAGACCGATGGTTCGGATCGATATTCGCTGTAATCTTGAAGATAAAACCCGTAAACTTCTTCTCCTCAGGTTCCACCTCGCGCTCCTCGGCCTTGGTAGGACGAGGACTGGGGGCTATCTCCACGAAGCAGTTGAGGAGTTCCTGCACACCAAAGTTATTCAGGGCAGAGCCAAAGAACACCGGTGCCACCTCAGCAGAACGGTAGGTCTCCACGTCAAACTCAGGATAGACGCCATCCACCAGTTCGAGGTCCTCACGCAGTTTGGCTGCATTGTCCTCACCCACACGCTTATCAAGTTCTGTACTGTTGATATCAATCTCCACCTTGTCGGTCACACGCTGTTTATCAGGTGTAAAGAGGTCGAGTTTCTGTTCGTAGATGTTATACACACCCTTGAACTTCGCACCCTGGTTGATGGGCCAGGACAAAGGACGCACCTTGATTTCGAGTTCCTGTTCCAGTTCGTCAAGGAGGTCAAAGGGATCACGACCTTCACGGTCCATCTTATTGATAAAGATGATGACAGGCGTCTTGCGCATGCGACAGACCGTCATGAGTTTACGCGTCTGTGTCTCCACACCCTTGGCACCATCGACCACGATGATGGCAGAGTCGACCGCCGTCAGGGTTCGGAAGGTATCCTCGGCAAAGTCCTGGTGACCCGGGGTATCAAGGATATTGACCTTGTATTCGACGTCCTTACCCTCGGGCGTATAGTCGAACTCCATCACTGAGGTGGAAACCGAGATACCACGCTGTTTCTCAATGTCCATCCAATCGGAGGTGGCGGTCTTTTTGATTTTGTTGTTCTTGACAGCACCAGCCACCTGGATCTGTCCTCCAAAAAGGAGAAACTTTTCTGTTAATGTCGTTTTACCGGCATCAGGGTGCGAGATAATCGCAAATGTTCGTCTTCTGTTTATTTCTTCAATCATGTTGCACTACATTTAGTTTGTCCAAACAAACTTCAAGACTTTCCTCCCAATAGGGGATTTCGAGACCGTAGGTTTGTTTGATTTTGGACTTGTCGAGGACAGAATAGTGGGGCCTATTGGCAGGAGTGGGATACTCCGAAGTGTGGAGGGGTCGCACATGACAGGTGGTGATGCCTGCAATCCGATGAATGGCTTTGGTGAAGTCATACCAGGAGATGACGCCCTCGTTGGAGAAGTGATAGACACCAGGAACTATCCCCTGTTCGATGACTGCAAAGATGGCTACTGCCAGGTCATGCGCATAGGTGGGCGTGCCTATCTGATCGAAAATAACACCCAGTTCGGGCTTTTCCCTGCCCAATCGGATCATCGTCTTGACAAAGTTATTGCCAAAAATGGAATAGAGCCAGGCTGTCCGGATGATCATCGACTGCTCACAGAACTTCTGCACATTCAGTTCCCCCACCAGTTTTGTCTTGCCATAAACACTGTTCGGACAGGTATCGGCATCCTCCGTATAAGGGGTATGCTGTGTACCGTCAAACACATAGTCGGTGGAAATCTGGATCATCCAACCCCCGCGCCTACCGATCGAAGCAGCCAGGTAGGCAGGGGCCTCGGCATTCAGTCGGGTACAGAGTTCCTCATTGTCTTCGGCCTTATCAACGGCTGTATAGGCAGCGCAGTTGACAATGCCGTCAATCTGATAATCCTCGATGAAGGTCTCAATGGCCATCTGGTCGGTGATATCCAACTCAGCCACATCCGTATTAAAATAGGTATGCTGGGGGTAACTTTCCTCCAGCAACTGTATTTCATTTCCCAATTGGCCGTTACAACCTGCAATCAATATGTTCATAACTATTCTCTAATCACTATTCGCTAATCGAATTTAAGTCCTTCTTCCTTATCCTTTTTATAATAGTCAGAAAGCATGCCGATGAAGGTTGTGATTTCCTTGACTGCATGCTGGGTATCAGGGGAGATGTCTTTCTTCTGCAGGCGCAGGAGCATCACACCGTAGAGAGAATTGAAACATGTTTCAATCTCATTCTCCTCCTTATTGGCACCTCTGTTCCGCAATTCCACAATATAGGGGAGCACCTTATAATATTCCGCACTATAGAAAGGGAACTTAGATGACTGAAGAAGCTGGTTATGCAGTTCAATGAGCATCTGCATCGTCACCTGATTGATCTGGAGGTGTCCTTTTTCGCGGCATCCCTCTTGGTTCATCATACGAATGAGATTCCCGAACCAGTCGAGTTCCTCTTCTTTCTGTTCGTCAGTATAGTCAAAGCGTGCAACCCACTCATCACGGATGCGGCGCAAGGAGCAGTCGAACGCCCTGATAGTATCCTCAACCTGCCACATATAAAGCAGGTATTCGGCAATATTCTTTTTTCTTAAGTCTTGTGATATATACATCTATTAGAACCTTAGCAAGTTTGTGGTAGTGCCGAGGAGCATGATGATGGATCCGATGACCACCGCACCGCCAATGATCTGGTTGATAATCCGGATGCCATTGGTATCGAACTTCGTGCGAATCTGATCAACCAGCCAGGTGAGTCCCCACCACCAGAGCAAAGCCCCGCCCACAATACTGGCAAAGCCCACGAGCATCTCAAAGGGATGATTTGGCAACACAAAGGCAAACTGTGCGAAGGTGGCCAGGAAGAGGAAAATAATGAGGGGATTGGAAAAAGTGACCAAGAAAGCCGTCCAGGCATTATACCAGAGCGTACCCTTCTGTTGACCAGACTGGTGCATTTTCTTAGTGGGGTCCGTGCGATAGGTATAGAGTCCGAAACAGAGCAGCATGACACTACCTGCTATCTGGAGATAGAACCGATTCTGGTCGTTGTTGATGAGATCCATCACAAACGACATACCGAAGCCCGCGAAGCCTGCGTAGATGATGTCACTGGCTGCTGCACCAAGGCCTGTGGCAAAGCCATACCAGCGTCCTTTGTTGAGGGTGCGTTGGACACAGAGGATGCCTACAGGTCCCATCGGGGCACTGGCAATCACACCTATCATCATTCCCTTGAAGATGAAATCCAATATGTTTATCGGTACATGAAACGGCATAGCGGCTGCAAAATTACACAAAAAATCTGAGACTACCTATTTTTCCGTCTCTTTTTTACAAGTATCGACACGAATGCTCATCATGGTCAAGTCGTCATTCGGCTCTGCGCCATCGCGATGTTGTTGGACTGCCTCATAGAGCGTATCAATGACTTCCTTGGCACTGCAAGGAGGCATGGTCTCCAGAATATCGAGCAAACGGTCATCGCCCAACTGCTCCTGTTGTCTGTTTTCCGCCTCATTGAGACCATCGGTATAGACCACCAGCATCTGGCCTCTGATATCATCGATCCGCTCGCCATCATATTCCAGTCCCGGCCAGAGACCGATGGGCGCATTGGGCAACATCTCAAGGAACCTGCCTCCACCAGCATCGCTGATATAGGGTGGATTATGACCCGCATTACAGAAGTCCATAGCACCCTTTACCAGGTCGATGCGTCCGATGAACATCGTGACGAACATGCCCTGGTCATTATCCTCTGAGAGAGCCGCATTCATTCGCGTGGCAATCTCTGCGGGCATCATGTGCTGCGTGGCCAATGTCCTGAAGAGTCGTGTTGCCTGTGCCATGAAGAGAGAGGCAGGCACACCCTTGCCGCTCACGTCGCCTAAGCAGATATAGAGTTCATCGCCCATGAGGAGATAGCCATAAAGGTCACCACCCACCTCCTTGGCAGGTTCTATCTTCGCGTAGATGTCAAGTCCTTCGCGATTAGGGAAGATATTCGGCACCATCGACATCTGGATATCCCTGGCAATGCGCAGTTCACTCTCGATACGCTCCCTGTGGGCTGTCGCCTCCTCCAACTGGTCATAGGCCACTTGCAGCTTCTCGTGAGCCGCACGCAAGCGATGGGTGGACCTACGTTTATGGAAGGTATAGATGATCAGGAACATGATGATCAGCAAGAGCGAAACAGCCGTGGCCCACATGCGCTGTCGGGAGAGACGTGCCTGCTGTTGGAGAATCTCCTGTTCCTTGCCCTGGGTGTCATAGATGGTAGCCAATTCAGCCGTGGCACTGTTCTTCTGACCGGTGATGGCAGAGTCAAGGACATTGAGGATTTTCTCCGCAGCCACCCTGGCAGAATCCCTATGTCCTGCCTCCTTGTTGGCCCAGAACTTGGGAAGCATATAGAGTTGGATGTTATCGAGCGAGGCCTCCATGCCCCAATGTTCCATTGTCCCGTCAAGATAACGGTAGTTGTCTGCCGCCTCCTGATAGCGCTTGGCCATCACAAGGTAATCATTGGCATTGATATGGCCCTGGCCCGTCTTCGAGTAATCTGTCTTCAGGAAGGCCTTATACGCCTCTTCAGCCTCGTCCGCCTTACCCAGTCCTTGTTTGGCCACGGCGCGCATGATCTCGATACGCCCCTGATATTCATCGAAATATTCCCTACGGGCATCCCGTTTCTGACGATACTTGTCGAGAAGCATCTCCGTACGGTCGATCCAATAGGTGGCCTCCAGATAGTGTCGCGTATTGATATAGGCCATACTGGTATAGACCGTGCCCAACACCGCCTCGTGGAAGCCACGACCAGTGGAGTCCGACTGCCAACGGTTGGCATAGTGTCCGCGTGCCGTCAGGAAACTCTCCTTGGCCTCCTCATCCTGGCCGAGGTTCAACTGACAGCAACCGATATTATTAAGGAGGATGGCATAGTCGATATCCGAGCCTATGCCCGTCTGATCCATCTTCTTGACCGCAGGGATGGCCACCAGCAGAGAACCCTCGAAGTCACCCTTGACGAGCAGGAGTTCGGAGAGCCTGCGGGCACATTTGTTATAACTCAGCTGATCCTCATCGGTCTTCACCTCACACTCGATGGCCTTGCGATAGTAAATCTCCGACATACGGTAATGGCCCTGCCGGTAATAGGCCACACCCCGCCAGCGATTGGCGTCAAGCTTGGAGAGAATACCCTGCTCCTCATAGTGATTGGCCAGGAACAGCATACTGTCGTATTCCATCCGAACACCCACATCAAACAGAATACTATCAGCCTTACTGACCTTCACATCACGTTTCATCTCCTCATGACAGGAGATAAACATCAATGGCATCAGCATCAGGATCAGCCACGTGAGATAGCACTTTATTTTCATATTCAGCCTTTGTATTCTCTTTGCGTATGCAAAGTTACTATTTTTTTTAGACAAAAGAACAAAAAAAACAAAAAAAATATGTTCTTATGCACTAATGTCTAAAAAAAATGCTTAATTTTGCACTTAAAACAACAATCAACTTAAATAATAAACAACAATGGAACAACAGAATGTAATGAAGCCGTATGTGATCGGCTTGGATCTGGGAGGTACGAACTCCGTTTTCGGTATTGTCGATGCCCGTGGGGACATCAAGGCCACAACTGCCATCAAGACCGGTGGCTATGAGAAGGTGGAAGACTATGTAGATGCCTGTGTAGAGGCGCTGCAGGTTATCATTGACCAGGTAGGTGGTATTGAGAAAATCAAGGCGATGGGTATTGGCGCCCCCAATGGCAATTATTATAGTGGCACAATTGAGTTTGCCCCTAATCTACCCTGGGCCCACGATGGCGTGGTACCTTTGGCAAAGCTGTTCAGTGAGCGCCTGAACAACATTCCCGTGGCCCTGACCAACGACGCCAATGCCGCTGCCATCGGAGAGATGGTCTATGGCGTGGCCAGAGGTATGAAGAATTTCATCGTCATCACTTTGGGAACGGGTGTCGGCTCCGGTATCGTGGTAAATGGTCAGTTGCTCTATGGCCATGACGGCTTTGCCGGAGAGTTAGGTCACGTGACCATGGTTCGAGGTGAGGAAGGTCGTATCTGTGGTTGTGGCCGGACCGGTTGTCTGGAAGCCTACTGCTCAGCCACTGGTGTTGCCCGCACTGCCCGTGAACTGTTGGCCAAGACCACCCGTCCGAGTCTGTTGCGTGAGATGAACCCCGAAGATATCACCAGTCTGGATGTCTCCATTGCTGCAGGCAAGGGAGATGAACTGGCCAAGGAAATCTACGAGTTCACCGGAAAGATGCTGGGTGAGGCTTGTGCCGATTTCGCTGCCTTCAGCAGCCCTGAGGCCTTTATCTTCTTCGGAGGCATGGTCAAGGCAGGGGAGTTGATTATGAAACCCATCCGGGAGTCGTACAACGCCCATGTGCTGAAGATCTTCAAAGGCAAGGCTCAGTTCCTGGTGAGCGGCTTGGACGGTGCCAGTGCTGCCGTGTTAGGTGCCAGTGCCATTGGCTGGGAAATACAATAGATAATAAACAAAAAATGGAGGTTGGTGCAGGACGCTACCAACCTCTCTATAAAAAAAGATAAGGTGAATCAGCAAATGGCTGATAAGAATCTTATCGGCGGCAAATATACGGTTTATTTATCTAACTTGCAAGTTTTTTGGCAAAAAAGTGACATTTTTCGATGTTTTTGTCGACAAAAACCAACTTTTTGTATGTTTTATCTAAAAAAACGCGTCAAAAATTTGCATAATTGAGAGAAACTCTATACCTTTGCCCCCGGTTTTAAGACAAATAGTAGTTATGAAATGTCAGTTTAACATTTGGTGGTGGCAGTGCTCGAGATCAAAAACGTCGCGAGACTAATCGCCATATCTGTTATTCAACGAAGATAGAAAAGGCTCATCGCGACAGCGGTGAGTCTTTTTTTAGTTCGTCAACAACACAATAATAAATATATAAGCAAAGATGAAAAGTTATCAAGTAGACGAAAACGGTTTTTACGGAGAATTCGGCGGGGCGTATGTTCCTGAGATTCTTTACAAGTGCGTGCATGACCTGCAGGAAGCCTATCTGCCCATCATCGAGTCGGAAGCTTTCAAGCGTGAGTACCATGCCTTGTTGAAGGACTATGTAGGTCGTCCCTCTCCGCTCTACTACGCCCAGCGGATGAGTGAGCAGTATGGTTGTAAGTTGTATCTGAAACGTGAGGACCTGAACCACACCGGTGCCCACAAGATCAACAACACCATCGGGCAGATCCTGTTGGCCAAGCAGATGGGCAAGACCCGTATCATCGCAGAGACAGGTGCCGGTCAGCATGGTGTAGCCACTGCGACGGTCTGTGCACTGATGAACCTGAAATGTGAGGTCTTCATGGGTGCTACGGATGTGGAGCGTCAGCATACCAACGTAGAACGCATGAAGATGTTGGGTGCTGAAGTTCATCCCGTGAGGACAGGAAACATGACCCTGAGTGATGCCTGCAGTGAGGCCATCAGAGACTGGTGCTGTCATCCCCAGGACACCTTCTATATTGTCGGTTCCACGATGGGTCCCCATCCCTACCCCGACCTGGTGGCCAGGATGCAAAGCGTCATCTCCGAGGAAATCAAATGGCAGTTGGAAGAGAAGGAAGGTCGCGACTATCCCGACTACCTCATCGCTTGTATCGGAGGCGGTTCGAATGCAGCAGGAACCATCTACCATTACATGGATGATGACCGTGTGAAGATTGTTCTCGCCGAGGCAGGCGGTCATGGTTGGGAGACCAATCACACCGCAGCCACCATCCATAAGGGAACCGTCGGAATCCTGCATGGTGCCAAGATGCTGGTGATGCAGGATGAGGATGGACAGATTGAGGAAGCCTTCACCATCAGTGCCGGACTCGACTATCCCGGTGTAGGTCCCATGCATTGTAACATGGCTAAGAAAGGTCGTACACAAGTGTTGAGCATCAATGACGACGAGGCCATCTATGGCGGTTATGAACTGACACGCATGGAAGGTATCATCCCCGCCATTGAGTCGGCCCACGCCATCGCTGCCCTAAAGAAACTCAAGTTCAAGAAGGATGATGTGGTCGTGCTCACCGTCAGTGGTCGAGGTGACAAGGATGTGGAAACCTATCTGAAGAACAAAGAAATGGCAAAAGAATATGGAAACTTTTAACTATACGACAACCAGTCAGACCATCCTGGCGGATCTTTATACGCCCGTGGGGGTTTATATGCGACTGAGAGACCTCTATCCGCAGAGTGCGCTCATGGAGAGTTCCGACTATCACGATAAGAGCAATGCCCGCTCGTTTATTGGCATCCAACCCATTGCCAGTGTGGCCGTTGGTCATGGCAAGGCCAGCATCAGCTATCCCGACGGGACTGTCATGGAACAGGACATCTGTCCATCATTCCAAACCGACAAGGCCATCAACACACTGCTGCAGTGTATTCATGTAGAAGGCCCTGACGCAGACCTTTGCGGGCTGTTTGGTTATACGTCCTTCAATGCGGTCAGGTACTTTGAGAACATCCCCGTGAAGGATGAGACCCAGGCCAAAAACGATGCGCCAGACCTGTTGTATATCCTCTTTAAGACCGTCATCGTGTTCGACCATCATAATAATACCCTCAAGGTGGTGACACTCTCGGAGAACTCTGAAAACTCGGAGTATTCTGAAAATTCAGAAATCACGAACATTCTGAAGGCCATGAACAAGGCCAATGTAAAGGCTTATGACTTCCATCCTGTGGGTGATGTATCCAGTACCCTGACCGACGAGGAGCACAAGGCCAATATCCGTAAAGGCATTCAACACTGTCTGCGTGGTGATGTCTTCCAGATCGTGCTCAGCCGACGTTTTATCCAAAAATACGAAGGCGATGACTTCAAGCTCTACCGCGCCCTGAGAAGCATCAACCCCTCACCTTACCTCTTCTACTTCGATTTCGGTGGTTTCAGAATCTTCGGATCCTCGCCTGAGACGCATTGTCGAATTGAGAGGAAAGAGGAAAGAGGAAAGAGGAAAGAGAATAGTTTATACCGTGCCTATATAGATCCGATTGCAGGAACGACGAAACGCACGGGTGATGCAGAGGCTGACCGCAAGGGTGCTGAATATCTGCGTAATGATCCCAAGGAGAATGCCGAGCATGTGATGTTGGTAGATTTGGCCCGTAATGACCTGAGTCGTAACTGTCATCACGTGAAGGTGGACTTCTACAAGGACCTGCAATACTACAGTCACGTGATTCACCTCGTCTCCCGCGTCAGTGGTGAATTGGATGAGGGCGCTGATCCCATCAAGGCCTTTATCGACACCTTCCCGGCCGGTACCCTGAGTGGTGCCCCCAAGGTGAGAGCCATGCAGCTGATCTCGGAATACGAGCCCCACAATCGTGGTGCCTATGGCGGATGTATCGGTATGATCGGTCTCGACGGATCCCTGAACCAAGCCATCACCATCCGTACATTTGTCTCGAGAAACGGCGAACTGTGGTTCCAGGCTGGTGGTGGTATTGTTGCCAAGAGTGATGTGGAATACGAACTGCAGGAAGTGAATAACAAGCTCGGTGCTTTGCGTCGTGCAATTTTGATGGCTGAAAAAATGTAAGAATATGAAAGTAGTGATTATAGATAACTATGACTCGTTTACCTACAACCTGAGTCATCTGATCAAGGAACTGGGTGCAGAGGTGACCGTGCTACGCAACGACCAGTTTAAGTTGGAAGAACTGGAGCAGTTCAATAAGATTGTCCTCTCGCCAGGTCCTGGCATTCCCTCTGAGGCAGGTCTGTTGTTGGATATCATCAAGACCTATGCTGGTAAAAAGCCTATCTTGGGTGTCTGCCTAGGTCATCAGGCTATTGGCGAGGCCTTTGGCGGTAAGCTTGTGAACCTTTCAGAGGTCTTCCATGGTGTAGCCACCCCCTGTCATATTGTGGTCGACGATCCCATTTTCAGCGGTTTGGAGCGTACCATCACCATCGGTCGCTATCATTCGTGGGTGGTCTCGAAAGAAGCCTTCCCCGACTGTCTGGAGATTACCGCAGAGATTGACGGACAGATCATGGCCCTGCGTCACAAAACCCTGAATATCAGAGGCATCCAGTTCCATCCGGAGAGCGTACTCACCCCCGATGGCAAGAAGATGATACAGAACTGGCTGTTTCTTTAGTGATTAGTGAATAGTGATTAGTGAAGAGTGAAGATTAAAAACAGATAATTATGGAACAGACAATGAAAAGCTACCTGTTCAGGTTGCTGAACCACGAGGAACTGACTCGTGAAGAGATGAAAACGATTTTGATTGGTATTACCCACAGTGAGTATCCCAATGAACAGATTACCGCCCTGCTCACCTGTCTGCAGATGAGAGGTGTCACCGTCGATGAGTTGCTGGGTTTTCGCGATGGTATCTTGGAGACCGGTGTCCCTGCCATCCTGAAGGCCGACCGTTATATCGATGTCGTCGGAACGGGTGGAGACCGAAAGAACACCTTTAATATCTCGACTACGGCCTGTTTTGTGATTGCTGGTGCAGGTTATAAGGTGGCCAAGCATGGTAACTATGCTGCTACCAGCGTGAGTGGTGCCTCGAATGTCATCCAGCACCATGGCATCAAGTTTACCGATGACATCGACAAGCTGAACCGTTCACTGGATGAGGCCGGTATCGTGTATCTGCATGCCCAGTTGTTTGCCAAGGCCATGAAATTTGTGGGACCAATCCGCAAAGCCCTGCAATTCCCCACCATCTTTAATTTACTAGGTCCCCTAGTTAATCCCAGTCAGCCTAGTTGCCAGTTGCTTGGCGTCGCAAACTTAGACCAGATGCGCCTCTACAACAGCGTGTATCAGAAATTAGGTATAGACTTTGGTATTGTGAACTCCATCGACGGTTATGACGAGATTTCGCTGACCGGAGACTTCAAGGTGACCACCAATAGTTATGAGCGTATCTTCAAGCCCAGCGACTTAGGATTTGAGATTGCCAAACCAGAGGAACTGGTCGGTGGCGCTACAGAGGAAGAGGCCGCAGAAATCTTCGACTCCGTATTGGAGAATCGTGCCCTGCCTGCCCAGAAGAACATCGTACTGGCCAATGCAGGCTTTGGTATCCAGGTGTTGGAGAAGGGTCAGAAGAGCATCGAGGAATGTATCGAGATTGCCCGTGAGTCTATCGACTCAGGCGCAGCCCTCCGCACCTTCAAGAAGTTCGTAGACCTGAACAGTTGATCATAATGGCAAAAGACATTTTACAGGAGATTGTGGCGCATAAGCGTGTGGAGGTGGAACAATTCAAACAGACGGTTCCTCCTTCGCAGCTGATCCGACAGGTGGAGTCCATCTTAGACTTCAGTGCCCCCTCGCTATCGAAGGCTCTTTGTGAGTCTGGCAGTGGCATCATCGCCGAGTTCAAGCGCAAATCGCCCTCGAAAGGCTGGATCAAGGAAGAAGGTAAGGCCGAGGAGATTCCCCTGAGCTATCAGCAACATGGGGCTGCTGCCCTTTCCATCCTCACCGACGAGCACTACTTCGGTGGTTGTGATGAGTTTATCCGCATCGCCCGTCATCAGGGTGTGAAGATCCCCATCCTATACAAGAACTTCGTCATCGACGAGTATCAGTTGTTCCAGGCCCGTCTCTGCGGAGCTTCAGCCGTGCTGTTGATAGCCGCCTGTCTGACGAAAGAGGTATGCCGTTCCTTACAGCAGACGGCCCATGAACTGGGACTGGAGGTACTTCTGGAGATGCATTCGCGCGAGGAACTCGACTATGCCGAACAGACACCTGACCTCTGTGGCATCAACAACCGTCACCTGGGCTCGTTTGTGACCGATGTAGAAACGTCTTTCCGTCTGGCGGAATATCTGCCCAAGGAAGCTGTAAAGGTCAGTGAGAGTGGTCTTTCCGACCCGCTGACTGTGAAAGAGCTCCGTTCAGCCGGTTTCCGCGGTTTCCTGATGGGTGAGCATTTCATGAAGCATGCTGACCCAGGACAAGCATTAGAAGAATTTATCTCGAAACTATGATTATCAAGGTATGTGGCATGCGTGAGGCTGCAAATATCCGGGAGATTGAGGCTTTGGGCATCAACTGGCTCGGTCTGATCTTCTGGCCCAAATCGAGTCGTTATGTCAGCGAACGGCCCGACTATCTGCCAACGCAATGCAAGCGCGTCGGGGTGTTTGTCGATGAGGACACAGAGACGATACAACAGGTTGCTGATGACTATGCTTTAGACATCATCCAATTACATGGTCACGAATCGCCCGAGCAAATCTCTCACCTCTCTCACCACACCATTATCAAGGCCTTCAGCATTGCCACAGACAGCGATCTGGAACAGACCAAGGGTTATGAGGGATTGGTGGATTACTTCCTTTTCGACACAAAGGGTCCTTCAGTCGGCGGCAATGGCACCCAGTTCGACTGGGACGTTCTGAACGCCTATCACGGCCATACCCCCTTCCTGCTGAGTGGAGGCATCGGTCCTGAGGATGCAGCGCGTATCCGGGCCTTCCACCATCCACAATGCATCGGCATCGACCTGAACTCCCGCTTTGAAAAGTCACCCGGACGTAAAGATGTCCATCGACTCAAGACATTTCTGGAACAGTTAAATAATAATAAGGTATATGAATAAGATTAATCAGCTTTTCGACAATAGCAAGGACCAAAAGCTCCTTTCGCTCTATTTCTGTGCTGGTAGTCCCACGTTAGAGGGTACTGCCGATGTGATTCTCGCCATGCAGCGCAAGGGTATTGCCATGGTGGAAGTAGGTATTCCTTTCAGTGATCCTCTGGCCGATGGTCCTGTCATCCAGAGTGCGGCCACCAAGGCCCTGAAGAACGGTATGAGCCTCAGCAAGCTCTTCGCGCAATTGGAAGCCATCAAGGATCAGGTATCGATTCCCTTAGTACTGATGGGCTATCTGAACCCCATCTTGCATTTTGGTATCGAGGCATTCTGCAAGCGTTGTGTTGAAGCAGGTGTCAGTGGGGCCATTATCCCCGACTTGCCCTTCGACGACTATCTGAACCTCGTTAAACCCATCGCTGACAAGTATGACCTGCGTATCATCATGCTCATCACGCCGGAGACCAGCGAGGAACGTATCCGTTTCATCGACGACCATACCGATGGTTTTATCTATATGGTCTCGTCGGCTTCGATTACAGGTACACAGAAGAGTTTCGACGACCAGAAACAGGCCTATTTCCGCAAGATCAACGCCATGAACCTGCGCAATCCCCGTATGATCGGCTTTGGCATCTCGAATGCTCAGACGCTTAAGGCTGCGCAGGACAACGCCAATGGTGCTATCATCGGTTCGAAGTTCGTCACGCTGCTCAACGAGGCCAATGGCGATGCAGAGAAAGCCCTCGACAACCTGCTTGAAGCCTTGAAAAGATAACGTTTACGTTAATATTTTCAGTAATTTAGTTCGTAGTTTCACGTTTTATTCGTATCTTTGCAAACGAATCGTGAAACTACGGACTAAATTACTAAATACAAATGACGAAAAGACTATTTCAAGTTTTGATGCTCTGTCTGCTGTCGGTTATGGTTTATGCCCAGACATGGGATGAAGCCCAGTACAAGCAGATTGAACAGAGTATCCGTGAACCTCAGTTTCCAGACAAGTCGTATCTGATCACCAAATACGGTGCGAAGACCGAGGGCACCGCAGCCCAGAACCAGAAGGCCATCCAGAAGACCATCGACCTCTGCGCCAAGAAAGGTGGCGGTAAGGTCATCGTACCTGCTGGTTGCAAGTTCCTGACAGCCGCTATCCAGTTGAAGAGCGGTGTCAACCTCGAAGTACAGGAAGGTGCTGTTTTGGAGTTTGCCTTCGAGCCTGAGCTCTACCCCATCGTGGAGACCTCCTGGGAGGGACTGGAGTGCTTCAACGTCTCGCCCTGTGTCTATGCTTTCAGGGCCAAGGACATCGCCATCACTGGCAAGGGTACCATCGATGGAGGCGGTTCCAGAGAAACCTGGTGGCCCTGGGTTGGCAATGCCCGTTTCGGTTATAAGGAAGGACCTGCCCAGAACAAAGGTGCCCGTGCGAGACTCTTGAAGAATGGTGAGGACGGAATTCCGATGTATAACGAAAAAGGTGAGCGCACCCCTGAGCGTGTCTTCGGGCCTCAGGATGGTCTGCGTCCCCAGCTCGTCAACTTCAACAAGTGTGAAGGCATCCTGTTAGAGGATATCACCCTGTTGCGTTCGCCCTTCTGGGTGATTCATCCCCTGCACTCCACAGACATCACCGTTCGTCGTGTGAAGATGATCAACGACGGACCTAATGGGGATGGTTGTGACCCCGAGTGCTGTAACCGCGTGCTGATTGAGGACTGTTTCTTCAATACCGGCGATGACTGTATCGCCATCAAGAGTGGAAGAAACCGCGATGGCCGTGAGCGTAACATGCCCTCGCAGAATATCATCATCCGCAACTGTGAGATGAAGAACGGTCATGGTGGCGTGGTCATTGGCAGTGAGATCAGTGGTGGCTGTAAGAATGTCTTCGCCCACGACTGTGTGATGGACTCCCCAGAACTGGAGCGTGTGCTGCGCATCAAGACCAACTCCTGTCGCGGGGGCATCATCGAGAACATCAACATGAAAGATGTGAAGGTGGGTGTCTGTAAGGAGAGTGTGCTGAAGATCAATCTCGACTACGAGCATAATGAGGTTTGCTGTCGTGGCAACTATCCTACCGTGCGCAATGTCTACATGGAGAATGTTACCAGCGAGCAATCGAAATACGGAGTCCAGATCATCGGTCTTGAGGAAGACACCTACGTATATGATATCTTCGTGAAGAACTGTAAGTTCAATGGCGTCCAGTCTGGCAATTTCTCTTCGGGCAAGACCCGCAACGTGAAGTTCGAGAATCTCTTTGTCAACGGTTCACTGGCCCTGACCGAGATGCCCTACAAGCACTACAGCGAGTGGCTCACCTACAGCGAGATGAAAAGAACGCCGAAAAGTTACCTGCTCGATTTCTCCACCCAGCCCAAATGGAGCTATGTGATGGGTATCGAACTCGAGGGCATGTTGGATACTTACCTCACCTATGGCGGTGAGGCCATCCGCAAATATTGTCAGGACTATACCGATATGATGATCAATGAGAAGGGTGAGATCCGAGGCTACGACATCCTTGACTACAACCTCGACAATGTCCGCACTGGTCATTTCGTGACGCGCATGTACAATCTTAATCCCGAAAAGAAGAATCTCATCGCCATACAGACCATGATGAAGCAGCTGAAGGATCAGCCCCGCACCAAGGTCGACAAGGTATTCTGGCACAAGGCCATCTATGCCTATCAGGTATGGCTCGACGGCATCTTCATGGGCCTGCCCTTTCGTTGTCTGACGGCTTCCACGCAGCTGAAGCCCAAGGAGGCCATAAAGATCTACGACGACGCAGTCAACCAGCTGAAGATCACCTATGATCGCACCCTCGACCCGAAAACCGGTCTGAACCGTCATGCCTATGATGAGACGCGCAACACCTTCTGGGCCGACAAGGACACAGGACTCTCACAGCACTGTTGGGCACGTGCTCAGGGTTGGTATTCGATGGCGCTCATCGAAGTGCTCGATGCCCTGCCTGAGGATTATGCCCGTCGTCAGGAGGTTATTGACCTGCTCGAGAAGGACCTCAACGCCATCATCAAGTGGCAGGACAAGAAAACCGGCACCTGGTATCAAGTGATGGATTCGCCTGAACGTGAGGGTAACTATTTAGAGTCAACAGCCTCTTCGATGTTTGCCTATGTATTGCTGAAGGCCTATAACAAGGGTTATCTCGGTTCGAAATACCGCGATGCAGGCATCAAGGCCTACAAAGGCATCATCAACAACATGATCCGTGTGAATGCCGACAAGACCATCTCGCTCACCAACTGTTGTTCGGTGGCTGGTCTGGGTCCGGCTGCCACACCTGAGGTGATTGCTGCGATGAAGAAGATTAACCCCAAGGGGAGTGTCAACGAGAACAAACGGCGCGACGGGGGTTATCAATACTATCTCTCCGAGCCCATCCGCGACAATGACGCCAAGGGCATAGGACCGTTTATATGGGCCTCGCTCGAAATGGAGAAATTAGGCTATAACACTGAGAACACGACGGCTGCCATCGACAGGCAAGCCGTCGTGAATCGTCATAACCCCCTGATCACAGAAGCTGATCCGCTGGCTTCGCTCAGCGTGGGCAATGGTCACTTCGCTACCACTGTCGATATCACCGGTCTGCAGAGCTACCCTTTTGAATACGGGGCAGGTGTGCCCCTGAACGCCATGTCCGATTGGGGTTGGCATCAGTTCGAAAACACCAACGACCTGCAGGCTTCAGAGTCAGAAAAGTCTTTTGACTTCGGTCACGGACATCCGGAGGTCTATGCCGTGGAATATAAGAAAAATGAAGATGGCCGTCATAAACAGGCCACCGATTTTTTTCGCGTGAATCCCCATCGTCTAAACCTAGGCACCATCGGGCTGAATCTCCAGGATGCCGAGGGCGAAGCCATTCCCCTGACCGCGCTCAAGCAGCCTCAACAGTCGCTCCTTCTATGGGACGGGGAGATCGAATCGTCATTCAGGGCCGATGGCGAGACGGTTGAAGTAACCACTGGCGTTCATCCCCAGAAGGATGCCCTCTATGCCCGTGTTAAAAGTAATCTGCTCAAGGACCAGCGTGCTACTATCTCCCTGCATTTCTCCTACCCTACTGGCAAGCATGCAGATGATGCTAACGACTGGAACAAGCCCGACAAGCATCAGTCGGTTGTCATCGCCCAGAACGACCACTCGGCCATCATCGAGCATACCCTCGATGCAACTAAATACTATGTTTTTCTGACATGGGCGGGCCAAGCCACCCTACAGGAATGCGACCGCCATCATTTCGAGCTCTCCACCACCGACGATGTGCTCACCTTCTCAGCAGAATATATTCAGAGTAATCCGAATACTCCGAATAATTCTCCCTTCGATTACAGCAGCTATCACAAGGCGACCCAGCGCTATTGGCATGACTGGTGGCAATCGGGGGCTATTGTCGATTTCTCGCAATGTACTGACCCCAGAGCCCAGGAACTGGAGCGTCGTGTAGTCCTCTCGCAGTATCTCACCCAGATCAACTGCGCCAACAACATGCCCCCGCAGGAGACGGGTCTCACCTATAATTCCTGGTTCGGTCGTCCGCACCTTGAAATGGCATGGTGGCATCTGGTCGACTTCGCCCTGTGGAACCATCCGGAGACCATTCGTCAGATGCTCGAATGGTATAACAACACCGCCTACCCTGTGGCCAGAAAGATTGCTGAGCGTCAGGGTTTCAAGGGAGTGCGTTGGATGAAAATGACCGATCCCTGGGCAGGTGAAGCCCCTTCGAACACCGGTTCTTTCCTCATCTGGCAACAGCCTCACTACATTTATCTGGCAGAGGAGATGTACCGCGCGAACCCATCGGAAGAAACCCTCAAGACCTACGGTGAACAGGTAGAGGCTACGGCCGAGTTTATGGCCGATTTCGTCAGCTACGATACGAAGAAACAGCAGTTCTGTCTGAAAGGCGCCACCGCCATGCAGGAGTGCATGACCAAGGACATCTCTTTCAACCAACCCTTCGAACTCGTCTATTGGCAATATGGCCTCTCTGTGGCCAACCAATGGCGTGAGCGCCAAGGAAAGCCCCGCCATGCCCAATGGGATGAGATAATCGCCAGACTCGCTGAACTGCCTGAGGCCCAAGGCATCTACACCGCCGGTCTGCCTCTAGGCAAGACCGACAATCTGGATAGTTTCGATCCTTTTGATACCGTAGATCTGAATGGTAATGATAAAGCCTCTGAAAAGACGATGGTGAGCACCAGTCGTCAATCAGAGACCTTTGCCGATAAGATCCGTAACGACCACCCGGCAGTCCTGGGTGCCTGTGGCATGTTGCCCAGCGCACGCACGCCCTATACCTTATTATATAATAAGGAGAAAATGAAGCAGACCCTCGACTGGGTGATGAAACACTGGAACTGGCAGACCACTTGGGGCTGGGATTATGGTATGATTGCCATGTGTGCCGCTCGTCTGGGCGACCCTGAGACAGCCCTGAAGGCCCTGCTCATCGACACACAGAAAAACACCTATCTGAAGAATGGCCATAACTTCCAGACTGCCGATCGTCTGCGCATCTATCTGCCCGGCAATGGCGCCTTATTGACCGCCATCGCTATGATGTGTGCAGGTTGGAATGGTTGTGAGGAACCCCTCAATCCCGGATTCCCCAAGGATGGCACGTGGAATGTCCGTTGGGAAGGCCTGCAACGCATGCAATAACAACGATTCCGCAAACGTTTTAGTGAGTTTTTGAGGTAAAAATTGTTCTAGATAGTTTTTTTTGACTAATTTTGCAGCGGAATACAAACTACAGATTATATATGAACCGAATTCTAATTGCATCAGTATTGACCGTCATCTGCCTGACGACGACAGCACAGACACAAGCCCCCGCCTTCCCCGGTGCCGAGGGTCATGGACGTTATGTTACCGGTGGACGAGCTAGCGATGGCACGACCAATGTCTACCATGTTACAAACTTACTAGACGACAAAAACGGATCGACAGAAGGCTCATTACGATGGGCTTTAAAACAAAGTGGTCCTCGCACTATTGTATTCGATGTAGCCGGAGTAATTCCCTTGGTGGCCGACCTGAGTATTCCCAACAACACCACCATTGCAGGTCAGACAGCTCCCAACCCTGGTATTACCTTGCGCTACTATACCATTCATGGCATTGGTAGCAATGTGATTATCAGATACATCCGT
The DNA here is from genome assembly GCA_017556145.1 of Prevotella sp. Lineage (GTDB taxonomy): Bacteria > Bacteroidota > Bacteroidia > Bacteroidales > Bacteroidaceae > Prevotella. The sequence continues at coordinate 40,754 of JAFZCU010000171.1, forward strand.
TCGCGTCGCGGACAGGAAAAAGACGTGAACGATGGTGCCGATGCCATTTGGGAACGTTACAAGACAGGTATTATCCTCGACCACTGTTCTTTCTCGTGGAGTATTGACGAGGTCGCATCCTTCTATGATAACAACAACTTTACCATGCAATGGTGTACAATTGCCGAAAGCCTTGTCAACCCAGGTCATAGTAAGGGTGCTCATGGCTATGGTGGCATCTGGGGTGGCAAACTGGCCTCGTTTCACCATAATCTGATTGCCCATGTAGCAAACCGCTCGCCAAGATTTAACGGTGCCCGTTATATGAGAGAAGAATACAAAAGCAACAAGCTTTATGACCAGTATAAATGGGAAAACTACGTTCAGTCAGAGATTGTGGATTTCCGCAACAGCGTGATCTACAACTGTAGCAATGGCTGTTACGGTGGCCCTGGCGGTGGTTACATCAACATTGTCAACAACTACTATAAGCAAGGTCCTGGGGGAACGACCAACCGCATTACGACGGTTTCTGTAGGTGCATCTGGTAATTCCACAACAGGCGACCTTGTTGGCATGACCAGCCGTTATTATATCGATGGTAACGTGATGACAGCCAAGCAAAGCGTTACCAACAACAACTGGAGTGGTGTCAACTACGACGGTGGAACCAAGATAAAGGACAATAATTATTATTCTAAAGATCCGAAGCATTATTATGGTGACAAAGTGGAATACGTCGACTTCGACGGTATAGACTATGTAAAAATCAAGTTGGATAAGCCCACTGAAACCGGCGAAGTGACCACCCATACCGCGGACAATGCATTCAATAAAGTATTGGAAAATGCCGGAGCATCCCTCTATCGCGACGAAGTGGATGCCCGCTACATGGAAGAGGCACAAAACGGTACAGCTACTTACACAGGTTCCGTGACCAAAAAGGCTGGTCTTATTGATCTTGTTTCCAACGTCAACGGCTATACAGAGGAGAATTTCCCTACTGGTCAGCGCGAAGCCGACTTCGATGCCGATAACGATGGTATAGCCGATGCCTGGGAACAGGCCAATGGTGGCGATTTGGATCCCAATGCCTATACCATCGACACCGAGAAGAAATGGTACACCAACCTGGAGGTCTATCTCAATTCCCTCGTTGAGGACATCATGAAAGCAGGCAATGCTGATGCAGAGTCGGGCATAGACGAGTATTACCCGCCCTTTCAGGTACCCGCAGGCATCCGTGATGTCCGCACCTCGGCCATCACCGCCACAGAATACTACGACCTCAATGGCCGAAGACTGAACGAACCCCTGCGTGGCATCAGCATTCGTGTGGAACGAATGGCCAATGGTCAGAAAATCACTTCGAAAGTCATCAGATAAGCATCTTCCATCTTGACTTAAGTCACCAATTGCATATTATTCCAATAAATATAAGGAAATAGTTTGCAGAGGCGGGAAAAAGTGCGTACCTTTGCAGACGATTTAGAAAGGATAACATGTATTAGACAGGGGACGTGACACAGCCCCGATTAAGAAAAGAAAAGAAAAAAAGATGAAAAAAATTGCAAGAAAAGTGGCAAAGACCATTGCCAGAAATTGGAACGAGGTTAATGAACTGATGGTTAAAACTTCGATCTACAGTCTGTAAAAAGACTACCCCCCAGAAAAAAGTAACAAACAATACAAGTAAAAAAACCGGGCAGGAAATGATTCCTGCCCGGTTTTTGTTTTATCCTTTCCCAGTTCAGGACGTAAACGTTTACGAATTTTTTATGCCTCAAAAAAACTCCTAATATAATAATAATGTGTATCTTTGCAATCAGGAAACGATTATAGTCAAATATTAACTCTAAACAAAAAGTTATGCTAACACAACAGATGAAGCAAATGCTCGTGGTATTCCTGGCCATGCTGGGAATGACACAAAGTGTTGCGGCTGCTGACTTCAAGGACTTCAGCGTGATCGTTAACAATCAGGACGGGACATTGCTGACTGCCGAGGAGCAGAGCCAAGGCACAGCCGTGGCGTTTGGTGTGGCAGTGGCTGCTGACGGTAAAGTGAACCGTGTAGCAGCCGACGATGCCAATGCCGTAGCCACCGTAAGCGGCAAGTATCACAGCGAACATGGTTGCACAGCCCTGAAAGTTGTGGTACCCAATGTGACCAACGTGAAAATCACTGTGGGACAGTGTACCTACAGCGGCAAGACCATCACCGTGACCGATGCCCAGGGCAACGAGGTGACATCGAAAACCCCGTCAAGTCCCGGCTGTTGGAAGAACGACCGCAACAACGTGGACCTACTCTACTACACTGGCGAGGCCACCACGCTCACCATCACAGGTATGGACTATTGTCCCTACGTGGCTGTAAGTGCCCTGACTGAGGACGAGATTGCCCAGTTGAACACCGAGTTTACGTTGACCTATTTCGACATTGATGGTACCACCTCGATTGGTATTCAGAAAGTGAAAGGTCAGACGGCCATCGGCGAATTTGCCTTTGGCGAGAATGATATTACCAAGCTCCTTGGTGTCGTATTCCGTGGCTGGTTCAATGCCCCCAAGGGTGGCAAAAAGGTCAAGGTGACCGACAAGGTGGAGGGCGATATGTCGCTCTATGCTGTTGTGACCCCCATGGAGACTGCCATCGCAGGAACAGCCTACGCTTATGACCTGACCACCGATGCTTTCGATCCCGCTGACCATGAGTGCATCGAGATTGCAGATGGCGGTTACTATTACAACACCCATGGCTGGACCTTCGGCCCCGGCCAGACCATCAAGCTCCTGGTGGCTGGTGATGCCACGATTACCGTCGGCGGTTGCGCCTACTCAAGTGGCGAAGCCATCACCATCACTGATGCAGAGGGTAAGACCGTAGGTACTGTGAGCGGTAAGAACGACTCTGATGGTGGTCAGAACACCTTCGAGTATGAAGGACCTGCCACTGTACTGACACTCACCTTCGGCGGTCGCGACTATATCCACAGCGTGGCTATCGTCAACCACGGCAAGAGTGAGGGTGACGACCATGAACTAGCCACCCTCGACAATGAGCCCGTGACAGCCAACTTCGCTTTTGGTGCCGGTGTTTATGGCCAACAGGCAGAGTTCGGCGATGCAACCAAGTACTTCGTGACCAGCAAGGTGACCTATGGCAGCAACCTCTTTATTAAGGATGCCAATATGAACCAGACCCGCTTCGAGCCTCTGACCCAGCAGAACGAGGGCGAAAGCGGCACTGCGGCTGATGAGTCGAATGCCATCAAATTCCTCATCCAGCCTAATTTCGGACTGACTTTCACCCCAAAGAAAGTGTCATTGAAGACCACCCGTTTCGGTACAGATAATGGTTTGCTCGACTTCTCATGGATGAACCCCGACAAGAGCACTGTCTCACTAGCCGTCGGCGTGAAGCCCAAACGTAACAACGACAGCCCCAACTATACGGAAGTCTCTTATGACATTACCGGTGCTACGCCAGCTGAGGGCACCTGCGGACTGGTAGTCAACCTCTACCACCTGCAGAGCGGTAAGCAGATTGGATTCGGTGAAATCGTCATCGAAGGAACGCTCAGCGGACAGGAGAAGGAAGTACCTGTGCTGGCTACAGTGACCATTAACGGCACTGAGTTCACCGCAGAGAAGGTATTCGGCGATGCCTACGAGGCAGAGATGGAACTCTCGAAGAAGGTGGATATGGTCAGTGAGACCAACCCCATCGAGGCAACAGCCAAGAAGGGTGAAGTTGGTATCATCGGCTATGTGGGCGATGAGACAAAGTGCGTGGTGACCATCCCGATGACACAGGGAGAAACCACCGTCAACTATGTACTGACCCTGGTACAGAAGCCCGACTTCAAACTGACCTATATCGACACCGACAAGAAGACCGTGCTCGGCGAGTTCAAGCGCGAAAAAGACGAGGCCATCGGTGAGTTTGACCTCGACTATGCAGAGGCTACTGCAGAGGAAGGCATGAAGGTACGCGGCTGGTTTATCAAGACCGCTGGTGGTGAGAAATATACTGCTGAAACCGTTGTCACCGGCAATATCAACCTCTATGCCGTTGCCACAGAAATTGAAACCGTGAGCAACAGCAAGAAGTATATCTTCGACCTGACCGACAAACTCTTCGACGCTGCTGATCACGAAGCTTTCAATCCTTCTGGCAGTTTCTACTGGCATGACAACCAGCACGGTTGGGCCTTCAAGGCTGATGACAACAACAAGATTGACCTGTTGGTCGGTCCGAAGGCCACCATCTCACTCACTCTCTGCCGCTATGGTGCAGCAGATAATATTGACATCCTCGACGCTACCGGTAAGAAGATTGGCACCTTGCCTGGCATGAATAAAGAAGACGTAGATGGTGAGATTGTTGCCTTCAACTACGAGGGCGAGGGTGGTACCATCACTTTGAAACTGAACACCACCGGCGAAATGTATCTGCATGGTGTAAAAATTGTGAATACCGCCGAGACCAACTACGAGAGTCAGGGCCGTTGGTACTTTGTGAAGCCCGGTAGTGCAGAGAGTCTGCTCGACGTGCTGGACATCGTCAACGGCACGAATGCTGCAAAGGATGCAGAGCGTTCATTTATCTATCTGCCCAACGGCACTTACGATTTGAACGAGACCGTGAAGACCCTTATCAGCGGACACAACATCTCGATTATCGGACAGTCGATGGACAAGACCATCATCGTGACTGCACCCGACAAGAGTATCGAGGGCCTCGGTAAGGCCGATATGTTCCAGGCCAGCGGTAGCAACCTCTACCTGCAAGACCTGACGCTGAAGAATGCACTCGACTATTACAATGCCGGTTCGGCCGGACGTGCAGCCGTGCTGCAGGATAGCGGTAACCGCACCATCGGTAAGCGTGTGCGCATGCTCTCTTATCAGGACACCTACTATCCCTCGAACAGCAACCAGCAGGCCTATTGGGAGGACTGTGACATCCATGGCACGGTCGACTTCATCTGCGGTGGTGGTGACATCCGTTTCCAGAACACGACCATCTCCCTTGAGCCACGTGCACTCGACGGCAAGGGCGGTCGTACTGTTACGGCTCCGACCACTGTCACGAAGTTCGGCTACGTGTTCGACAACTGTAAGGTGGTTGACCTCGCAGAGGGTAAGGGTGACTGGAACTTTGGGCGTACATGGCAGAAGGAGCCTATCTGTATCTGGCTCAACACCACGCTCGACGAGAATGCCCAGAAGACACTTGTCAGCTCACGCTGGACCCAGAAGGGTATGAACAATACCGATCCGAAGATCTTCGGTGAGTATGGAACGAAGGACGTCAATGGTACCGATATCACCCCGAAAAGCAACAAGATCACTTCGTTTGGTGGAAGCTTCGAGACCATTCTCACAGCGGATCAGGCCGCTACCTATACCTATGACATGATGTTCAAGAACAATATCGAGAATCCATGGGATCCCGCATCTCTGACGGCTCAGATGGCTGCGCCTACGAATGTAAAACTCGCTGGCACAAAGCTGATTTGGAGTGCTGCTAAGGATGTGGAAACCTGGGTTATCTTTAAGAACGGTCAGATTTTCGGCATCGCCAACGCTCCGGAATTCACCGTCGATGATGCCAATGCTGTCTATGCGGTGCGCGCAGCCAATAAGATGGGAGGATTGAGCGAGGCCACCTCGACACCCGCCATCGCAGTCTTGGCCGACACGTACTATGGCACTTTCTATGATTCCGAGAACAGCTATGCTCTCCCGAAGGGACTGAAGGCTTACGTCGTAACATCAGGCACAGAAGACCAACTGACCTATGTTCAGCTGACCGATGCCATTCCAGCAGGAACAGCCGTACTGCTGAAGGGTGAGAAGAACCATGGTAAGAAGTATGAACTGACCGTAACAAAGGCAGAGCCTTACGTCGGTCATAACCTGTTGGTGGGTAGTGACGTAAACACCCTCACCTATTCGCTGATCAAGATGCCATGTCTGTTCTATAAGCTTGCTTACGGTCCCTCGAACACAAAGTATGCCCGTACTTTCGGTTGGTACTGGGGTGCCGAAGAGGGTGAAGCCTTTGAGATTGAAGGCCATCGTGCTTGGCTCGCCATCCCGAAGACGGTAACCAGTGCACGCTCATATCCCATCGACAATAACGATGGCGCAACAGGCATTGAGCAGCCGACAGCCGACAACGACACGACGGACGAGATATACAATCTGAATGGTCAGCGCGTAGCCGCTCCGACCAAGGGTCTGTATATCAGAAATAATAAAAAGGTAATCATTAAATAATAAAAGCATATGAAGAAATTATTGATTTTGTTCTGCATGGCCCTTGCCACACAGGTATTCATGGCCTGTGCTGCGGATGATAATCCCGTGGACATGACGAACACAGGCAATCCACAGGATGTGGTGACGGACCAGCCCGCCAATGCGCCACAGAAGTAAATGGCTGCATCCTAAGGATGATATAAAGATAAGGTGTGTCTCTCTCGTGAGATGCACCTTATTTTTATTTGTAGAAAAGACACTTTTGAAAACGTTTACGTATAGTTTTTTATCATAATTTATCGCTATTTCCAAATAATTTCACTACTTTTGCAACGTAAACCGCGCCTCGGGCGCTAACTATAACTGACATTTTGATTAATAACTAATAAAAACTAAGTATGCAAAGTAAATTAAAAACTTTCCGCATGGCGTTGGTGTTGATGATGAGCCTGATTGTAGGCACCATCTCAGCTCAGACAGTCAATGGAAATGTCGTCGACGAAACGGGTGAACCGGTCATCGGCGCTACGGTATTGGAGAAAGGCACCAAGAATGCCGTTATCACGGACTTCGACGGAAACTTCTCCATCAAATTGCAGGGTGGTAAGGTCATTACCATCTCCTACATTGGTATGCAGCCACAGGATGTCAACGTGAGCGGCAAGACCAGTGTCAATGTAATTCTGAAAGAAGATGCCAACACCCTGCAGGATGTGGTGGTCGTTGGTTACGGTACAATGAAGAAGACAGACCTCACGGGATCTGTATCATCCGTGAATACCGAGCAGTTGAACGCCAAGGGTGCACCTTCTGTGCTGGCCAACCTGCAGGGTAGCAATCCCGGTGTGAACATCACCCAGACCTCAGGTCGTGGCGGTGACTATAACATCGAGATTCGCGGTCGTTCGTCAATCAGTTCCAAGACCACACCACTCTTTGTGGTCGATGGTGTAATGTGTAATGATATCGACTGGCTGAACCCGCAGGACATTGAGCGTATCGATGTTCTGAAGGATGCCTCCTCGACCGCTATCTACGGTAGCCGTGCCACGGCCGGTGTTGTGATGGTGACTACCAAGAGCGGTACCACCGTCAACAATAAGGTCTCAAAGCCTACCATCAGCTACGACGGATACTACGGTTGGTCGAAGACTGCCCGTATGCCGGAATTCATGACTGGAGAACAGTTCTATAACTACCGTTTCATGAAGTTCCTGACCTATGCTGGTAATGGTTCAACCGCCACTAGCGACGTTTCTTCACATCCTGTCTATCAGATTGGCGGTGCCGTATTGGAGCAGTGTCTGCTGCGCGAGGATGTCGGTTCTGGCAACTACGTCATGAAGGAAATGCTGGCCAATGGCAGTACGACCGACTGGCCCGACCTGGTAACCCAGAATGGTAGTCAGCAGAACCATTTCCTGGCCGTCAGCGGCGGTAGCGATGCCATCAACTACCATTTCGGTGTGGGTTACAATGGCCAGGAAGGTGTCTACAAAGGCGATAAGTCGAACCGCATCAACTTCAAGGGAAGCGTGGATGCCAAGATCAACAAGGTAATTACAGCTGGCTTCAGTTTCAACGCAGCTAGAATCAAGAACGAATATGCCAACGACGTTGCCATCCAAAGTGCTTTCCGTATGAACCCCTATATGAAGCCTTACGATGCCAATGGCAATCTGAATGCAAAGCCGGGTAACTATCAGGCCTTGGGCACCTGCTCTTCGTATCAGTTCTCTGACGAGCCCAACCCGCTGCTCAAGATGATGAGTACGAATAAGGAGCGTGAGACCTGGCGCTTGCTGGGTAACGTCTACCTGAAATTCGACATCATCAAGGGTCTGGACTTCAAGACCACCTTCTCGCCCAACTATAACTACTACCGTCAGGGTTACTTTGAGGGTTACAAGGACGAGAACGGCAACTTCTATGATTCTGGTTTGGAGCAAAATTCTGCTAATCTGACCAACAATCGCAGTTTCTCATGGACCTGGGATAACATCATCAATTATAATACGACTATTGCCGAAGATCACAACCTCGGCGTTATGCTGCTCTTCTCACAAGAAGCAGGCAACACCGAAAACACCTATATTGAAGGTAATGAAGTGATGGAGCTTACCGATTGGTGGAATATGGGCACAGCCCAGCGTTCTGACGGCACAACTGGTCTCTCGGATGCTTCAAAGACCAACTACAACGAGTCGAGCATGACCTCATATGCTGCCCGTCTGAACTACGGTTATAAGGGTCGCTACCTGCTGACAGCCACCATCCGTCGTGATGGCAGTTCCAAGTTTACCAAGGATAACCGCTGGGGTACCTTCCCCTCTGCAGCTGCTGCCTGGCGCATCTCTGAGGAGCCATTCATGCAGAAATATGAGTGGTTGAGCAACCTGAAGCTCCGTCTCGCTTACGGTGTAACTGGTAACAACACGGGTATTGGTTCTTACGACACTCAGCAGACGCTCTCCAGTCCAATTAGCTATCCGTTCGGTAGTTCCTATAACACTGGTTATTCGGCTTCAAAGATTGTGAACCAGGATCTGAAGTGGGAGACTTCTACGGAATATAACGCCGGCATTGACTTCGGTTTCTTTGGTGGTCGCATTAACGGTAGCGTTGATGTTTACCAGAAGACTTCTAAGGACCTGCTCTTCGAAGTACAGTTGCCACTTGTATCCGGCGGTGGCAAGATGGTGACCAATATCGGTTCTGTCCGCAACACAGGTGTTGAGGTGGCACTGACCACGGTCAACATTGATAATAAGGACTGGCGCTGGGAAACCACCTTCACCTTCGCAGCCAATAAAAATAAGGTTCGCGAGATCAATGGTACGGGTGACCGCGTACTCGGTAGCGGTACAACAGACAACCTCTTCGTAGGCTATTCTGCCAATAACGTTTATGCTTATGAGTGGGGTGGCATCGTTACAGACCGCGACATGACAGTACCCGACAATGAAGCAGCCAAGAACGCCGGTCTGACACCGGGTTCTACGATGAAGGAATACGACTATTATTATAAGGTATATGGTCTGACTGAAGGTCAGCCCTGGATTGTCGACCAGAATGGTGACGGTAAGATTGATCCGGAAGACCGCACTATCAAGAGCATGGATCCGAAATGGACAGGCAGTTTCACCTCCAACCTCAGCTGGAAGAACTGGGACTTCTCGTTCTCACTCTATGCCAAGGTAGGTTATAAGATTTATTCAAGCTTCCTCACTAGCAACATCGGGGATTTATCCGACCGTGGCCGTCAGAAGTTGAATATGGACTGGTACATCCCCGCCGGCACGCTGATTGACTGCGACGGTGTGAACGCAGATGGCACCTATATCAACCCGAAATATCAGGAGACCACGCACTACGGTGACTATCCCTTCCCGAACAACGGTGGTACCAGCGGCGGTGTTGGTCGTCAGTCAGGTGAATGGAACCAAGCCAAGGGTGTGCAAGATGCTTCTTTCCTGAAGGTGAAGAACATCACTCTGGGTTATACCTTCGACAAGAACTTCCTCAACAAGTTCGGTTGCAAGCACCTCCGTCTCTATGCAACGGTTACCAACCCATTCGTCTTCACCAGTTTCAAGGGTTTCGATCCTGAGTGGGCCAGCGCTGGTGTCAAGCAGGATGGTCCGAGCACTGTCAACTACCAGATTGGTGCAAGCATTAAGTTCTAAATCAGATAATACATAGAAGATATGAAAAAGAATATATATTTATCAGTCATCGCCGCACTCTTAACAGGTTTCACCTTGACGGCTTGCAGCGATTTTATGGAGGCTGAGAACAAGTCGGCAGGCGGACAGACAGCAGAGCAGTATTTCAGCAAGGATGCCTCATCTCTTATGACAGCTGCTTACAGCAGTCTGAAGAACTACGGGTTCAACTTGGATCTGTTCTCCAGAGGTACCGACCTCTATATCCACACCCGTGGTAAGAGTGTGTCTGACTTCGATACCTATACCTTCAACACGGAGAACACGACGGTCACTAATTTCTACTCGAATGTCTATAGGACCATCAACCTGTCGAATGGTGTGATTTACTATGCTGGTGCAGATTCACAGTTAGGCCAGGAGGCCCGTTTTCTCCGCAACTACGGCTACTACCTGCTGACGCAGCAGTTTGGCAGCGTGCCCTATATCACAGAATACATCAATAGTGCGGAGAGAAACTATCCCCGCACGCCGCTGAACGAGATTTACAGTGCCATGATCGAGGATCTGACCAGCCTCTACAACAATTCTTCACTGGAGGCCCAGAGCCATATCGGTAAGGCCAGCAAGCAGGCTGTGGCAGCCCTCCTCGCCAAGGTTTACCTGGCAGCAGGATGGGATCTTGACACCACGCTGGGTGATGCCGCACAGGGTACTTACACTGTCAATGGTACCAACAACTTCACGCAGGCTGCAGCATGGGCTGAGAAGGCTATCAATGGCATCGCCCTGACTATGTCGTTCGAGGACAAGTGGTCACCTTTCAACGAGGGGAATGCCGAAGAAATCTTCTCCATTCAGTATGAGCGCAACGGATACGGTGGTGACATCATCAGTGGCGGACACAGCATGCACGGTGCTTTCGGTGGCTACTATGGCGCTTACGATGCCAGCGGTATCAAGGGTTCCAGTTCTGAGGATTGTCAGTCGCAGAAGAGTATGTATCTCTTTGAGAAGGGTGACGACCGCTATGCAGCTACCTATATGATGGTGATGTACAACTCTTCGTTTGATGCTAGTGGCAAACCCACATGGGGCACGGAAGGCTACTATGCCTACTATAATGCAAAGGACAAACTGAATACAATGGCTATTTGCCGCGCCTACTTCCCCTACTACTACACAGAAGCAGAAGTTCAGGCATGGATTGACGCCCATCAGAGCCAGCTGATTTCTGATAAGGACAAGTACTGCAATTCGGATGTCCGTATCTCACTGCTGACGTTGCCACAGGTGACCAACTGGGTCTACACTCAGGGTAAATGGACGAAGAGCAAGGTGGGCATCGCCGACTACAACCTACAGGTGAACAATGGCACCTGCGTGAAGAAGTTCGACGACGCTAATGCCGACTTCACCAACCAGGCCAATGACTACCGCGACATCGTACTTATGCACGTCAGCGACCAATACCTGATTGCAGCCGAGGCCTATCTGATGGCTGGTCAGAGCGCACAGGCTCTAGAGAAGATCAACGCTGTTCGCGGTCGTGCTGGTCTGGCAGCCCTCAGTGCTTTCAGCGCTTATCAACCCGAATACTCCACCACTGGCAATTTCGCCATCAAGGACATTGACCTGATCCTCGATGAGCGTGCCCGTGAACTCTATGCCGAGGGACACCGTTGGATGGACCTCCGCCGCACCAAGCAGTTGGTCCGCTACAATGTGCAGTTCAGTGAATATGTTTCCGACGCTGCTGCCATGGCCAACAACAAGGGTGAAATCAAGTGGTATCGTCCGATTCCCGCCAATGAGATCAGTGCCAATACCGGTATCTCTCAGGAAGACCAGAATCCGGGATATTAATAAATGGATAATTGACAATCGATAATTGATAATTGATATGAAAAGATTTATATATTCAGTCATTGCAGTGCTCACGTTAGGTTGCACCTTCGTGGCCTGTGGCGATGACAACGACGATCCCAGCATCGACTTCACCACAACGGCGGAGCAGGGATCTGCAGGAACATACACTGGTGAGTGGACGCGTCTCAGTGATGATGGTACGGTTGAAACCTTCAGCGGCACGATTACACTGGCTGCTGCCGGCACAAATGCCACTACTGTCACTTTCTCTTGCCCAGGTACATCGCTCGATGCTACTTCCACTGCGAATGTCTGGCATGCCAACTATGGCTATCAGTTTTTTAACCAGACAACTGGTGATGCCAACAAACTGGGTGTTGCTTTCTCAGGAAGAATCGATGAAGCTGGCAATATAGATGCCTCGTTCACGCTCTCACAGCGCGTAGGTCGTAAGAACTATGAGTTCAAATACGAGTTCAGAGGCAAGAAATAGACAACTACAATAGAGGAGCATGTTACGTGCTCCTCTATTTAAACGAAAAAAAACAGGAAATTCTTGCTCGTTATTAAAAAAAGGGTTATCTTTGCAACGGATTATAATACCCAAACAATATTTATTTATCAATTTAAAACGTTTTAATTATGAAGAAAATTTTACTTAGTGCAGTGGCTCTTGTAGCCGCAATGAGTGTAAATGCTCAAGTCATTCAAGTTGACGGAAAATCATTTGTGAATGACACCAAAGAAGGTGCATTCGTTGATGAGAAGGACAAACTGAATGTTCCCATCGAAGCTGGTGTTGAATTTGGAAGTATCGATGCACTTACTGTATCTAATGCTTTTACAACAAACCATCAGAACGTAGATTGTAAAAACAACAACTTCACAAAGGTTGTTATTGATGGAAACGAAGTTCTCGCTGCCAATGGTCTTCAGGGACAGGACAACCCCAAGGATGCTGACGGTGGTAACTCAGCACTGACACTGAAACCCGCTGTTCAAGGTGCAGTTCTTAAGATTGACGCCAAAAAGAACGGTTGGGTTTACATCGTAGCTAAGCTTTCTACCAACAAGCAGTACATGGTCTTCGAGGAAGGTCTGCCTATTGGTTACAAGATTGCTATGGAGAATGCTGACGAGCGTATTCCTGGTGGTGTCATCAACCTTGAGATCAAGGGTGAGGGCGAATACAACAACATTCCCGAAAGTGTAGCACAGCAGAATGGCGGCACTGGTATTGGCTGGGTCATCCGTGAATTCCTTGGCGATGCCGAAGCAACTACTGCAGGTAATGGTCTGGGGGTATTCTATTTCCCCGTAGCAGAGGGTTGTACCTATCTGGCACACGCTACAGGTTCAAAGATTTCTTGGAGCGGTATCTACTTCTCTGAGACTGAGGCCAAGTCTGTCACTGTTGAGGGCGAAGGCATCTCAAAGACCCTTGTAGGTGAAGGTTCTGGTTCTGAAGAGCCTGCAGGCCCACAGGAAGTTACAGTTAACGGACTGGAACTCAAGACTTACTCAGCTATCGGTCAGTGGGGTGGTCAGTGGAGCGAGATCGTTGACCTCGACTGGACTCCTTACGAGTATGTTTGGGTGAAGTATTCTGGTCACTCTGGTGCCGTTAAGTTCGGTGTTACTTACAGCGAGTGGCTGAAACTCGAGTCTTGGGGTGATGTATTCGCTGATGCCGGTGTGAACTTCGAAGGTGAGGCTGGTATCGTTGGTATCAAGATTGACAACGAAACCAAGTGTGTTGTTGGTAATGCCAAGGAAAATGGTCAGTACATTGGTGAGGTATACGGCAAGCACGTCCGTCAGCTCTTCATCCAGGCCACACAGGCTGATTCAAATGTCACACTGGAAGGTATCTGGGTAGGCAGCAAGGCAGATTTCGATGCAGCCAAAGCTACTGGTATCCAGGCTGTGAAGGCTGCTCAGGCAGACGGTGTGATCTACAACCTTGCTGGTCAGCGTGTTGACGCTAACTATAAGGGTGTTGTGATTATGAACGGCCAGAAGAAGATTCAGAAGTAATCACTTCTCAATCTCATATATTTGGGCGGACTGCTTAACGGCAATCCGCCTATTTTTATGCGCCACAATTTGGCAAAGTCGTTTTTTTTCATTACCTTTGCAACGAGATCATAATTACTAGACAACATGAACAAAGTTTTTTCTATCTTGCTTCTATGCTTGTGCACTAACCTCTTAAGCGCACAGACGCTGCCGTATCAGAACCCACAACTCTCCGCTGCCCAGCGCGCCGACGACCTGCTCTCGCGCCTGACGCTCGAAGAGAAAGTATCACTGATGATGGACACTTCACCCGCCATTCCCCGACTCGGCATTCCCCAGTTCCAATGGTGGAACGAAGCCCTTCACGGTGTAGGGCGCAACAGCTATGCCACGGTTTTCCCCATCACGATGGCCATGGCAGCCTCATGGGACGATACCCTACTCCATCAGGTATTTACAGCCGTCAGCGACGAGGCCCGCGTCAAGGCCCAGCAGGCCAAGCGCTCAGGTACTATCAAACGTTACCAGAGTCTCTCATTCTGGACGCCCAATATCAACATCTTCCGTGACCCCCGTTGGGGACGCGGTCAGGAGACCTACGGCGAGGATCCATTCCTCACCTCAAAGATGGGCCTAGCCGTAGTAAGAGGCCTACAAGGCTATACCTACGACGGAAAACCTCTGAATGAGACCTACCGCAAACTCCTCGCCTGCGCCAAGCACTTTGCCGTGCATAGCGGCCCTGAGTGGAACCGCCATACCTTTAATGTCGAGAATCTGCCCGAGCGCGACCTTTGGGAGACCTATCTCCCAGCTTTCAAGGCTCTGGTGCAGGAAGGCGAGGTGGCAGAAATCATGTGTGCCTATCAGCGCATCGACGGTCAGCCCTGCTGCAGTCAGACCCGCTACGAACAGCAGATCCTGCGCGAAGAATGGGGTTTCGACGGCATCATTACCAGCGACTGCGGTGCCATCCGCGACTTCCTGCCCCGTTGGCATAACACGGCTAAGGATGGTGCCGAAGCCTCTGCTCAGGCTGTCCTCGCAGGCACTGATGTAGAATGCGGCTCCGAATACCGGAACCTACCCGCAGCCGTGCGCCGTGGGGATATCAAGGAAGCCGACCTCGACCGTAGCCTGCGTCGCTTGCTGATGGCCCGTTTCGAACTCGGCGACTTCGACCCCGACGAACTGAATCCCTGGACAAAGATCCCTGAGAGCGTCATCGCCTCGAAGGAACATAAGAAACTCGCTCTCGACATGGCCAGTAAGAGCATCGTTCTCCTGCAGAACAAAGACCAGGTATTACCGTTAGGCAACCTGTTTAAGCCAACAGCAGGTTCCGCCAATGACATCGTTGTCATGGGGCCCAATGCGGCTGACTCTGTCATGATGTGGGGTAACTATAGTGGTTTTCCAACCCAGACCATCACTGCCCTTCAAGGCATCACCATGAAGGCGAAAGCCCTTGATTCGAAGGCCAGCGTGCGCTATATCCAAGGCTGTGGTCTTACCCGCAACGAGGCTTTCGAAAGCCGTCTCTCCGAGCTACGTGATCCCTTAGGCAACAAGGGTCTGCAAGCCGCTTATTGGAACAACACCAAGATGGAGGGCAACCCTGCTGCCGTGACACGTATTGAAGGCCCCGTCCGTCTGAGCAA
Source organism: Prevotella sp. (assembly GCA_017556145.1). GTDB lineage: Bacteria > Bacteroidota > Bacteroidia > Bacteroidales > Bacteroidaceae > Prevotella. The sequence continues at coordinate 56,220 of JAFZCU010000171.1, forward strand.
TGGCGGCAATACCGTCTTCGCCCCGGGTGTCAATCTTGAGCATTTCTCGGCCCGCTACGATGCCACTTTCATCCCCACCCGCGATGAGACGCTTAGTTTTGAAATCAGCGGTGACGACCGATTCCGCCTGCTCATCAATGCAGACACCGTAATCAATCAATGGAGCGCACGCCAGCGTATCCACAGCGGTAAAAAAGAGCTCACAGTCAAGGCTGGTCAGCACTACCGCATCCAGATCGACTATATGAAGGAGGAAGGCTACGCGGCCCTTAACTTCGACATCCGTTGCAAGGTGAACCCCACGCCTGAACAGCTGTTAGCTCAGATCGGCGAAACGCAAACCGTTGTTTTCGTAGGTGGCATTTCTCCCAGTCTGGAGGGCGAGGAAATGCGCGTCAGCGAACCCGGCTTCAGAGGCGGCGACCGTGAGAGCATCGAACTGCCTCAGGCACAACGTGACATCCTCGCCATGCTCCACAAGGCTGGCAAGAAGGTCATCTTCGTCAACTGCTCCGGTTCAGCCATGGGCCTCGTGCCAGAGACAGAATCGTGCGATGCCATCCTACAGTGGTGGTATGGTGGTGAGATGGGGGGAACAGCCCTTGCTGAGGTACTTTTTGGCGACAAGAATCCCAGCGGACGTCTACCCATCACCTTCTATAAGAGCGCAGATGACCTACCCGACTTCCTCGACTATTCAATGGCAAACCGCACCTATCGTTATTTCCGTGGCGAGCCCCTCTTCTCCTTCGGTTTTGGATTGAGCTACACCACCTTCGACATCGGAAAACCAACCTATAGTAATAATAAGGTACGCGTGAGTGTAAAGAATACCGGCACTCGCCAAGGCCTGGAAACCGTCCAGGTCTACCTCCGGAATCTCAACGACCCTCATGGTCCCCTAAAATCCCTGAAAGGCTATACACAAGTCTCTTTGGATCCCGGTCAGATGAAGACCGTCACCATTGACCTGCCCCGTGAGCGTTTCGAGGGCTGGGACGTAAAAACCAATACCATGCGCGTCGTACCTGGTAAATATGAACTGATGGTTGGTTCTTCCAGCGCCGATAAAGACCTGCGAAAGACAATTGTAACCATCAAATAAACAAAAGATCCCCCGCAGTTGCGGGGGATCCTTTTATTTTGCTTTCGCTGCAGGTTTCTTTTCAGCTTTCGGCTTTGCAGGTTTTGAAGCCTCCAGCTTTTCGAGTTTCGCTTTCAGACGGGTAATCTCCTTGTCCTTCATCTCAATCTCGTCACCCTGATTCTTGATGGTCGTCAGCAGACCTTCGAGCTCATCATTGTCGATGTCGAGCGGATAAAGGGCATTCACTCTGTTGATGAAGTCACCGAGAATGTTCATGTAGTTGGTGAACGCATCAAACGGTCCACTGTAGATGCCACGGTCCAATCCCACGTTCGAGGGTTTGGTGGTCATGAAGCGGAAGTTATTCGAAGCCTGGAGATAGTCCCAGTCCTGATTGATACGCGGATCATTGGCGATACGCAGACGGTCAGCCACAGAATAGAGCTTATTGAAAGCCTCGTGCTGCATGGCGTTACCCAGCCAACAGCTCACGTCACGCTCCTCATCAACCCATGACAACGTGTCGGGTACATCGAGATTGCCCACACTCTTGCAGGCCTTGCAAATCTCTGTCGGCGTAGAGAAGGTAATGCCTTTCTCCTTGGCACAGGCGGGCAGTGCGTGAATGAAGTCGAGGATGTTTGAACTCAGCGGCTGGGCAATACCCAGGGCAGAGAGTTCCATGAAGATGTTGATAATCTGCTCCTCTTCCGGCAGACGGGCGATACGATCGATATAAGCATCGGCAAAAAGAGGATAGCCGTCCCACTCCGAGTTGTTGAAACGCAGGGAGATATCATCCGACAGCTCAACGTCGCGGAGCAGCAACTTCAGATTTGGAGCAATATTACAATTATACACATAGTGCGGCGACTTCCAACCGAGCACATGCTTGGCACCCTCGGTCAGCATGCCCTTGAAGCCCATGGCAGCAATCTGTGCACCGATATCATCGCTATAGATCAGCGAAGAGTTACGGGCCACGGTGGGTTTCTTACCAAAGAGCTCCTCGATCTTCGCAGCCTGTTTCTTCACGTCGAGGGCGAAGGTCTCCTCATTGGCCAGTGATGACAGACCATGACTATAAGGCTCTGCCAAGAACTCCACGCAACCGGTCTCGTTCAGCTTCTGCAGCAACTCTATCACCTGCGGTGCATGATATTCCAACTGCTCGATGCCCGTGCCCGACAATGAGAAGGCCACCTTAAAGTACTTGCCATTCTCGTTGATCATATCGAGCAGAGTATTGAGAGCGGGCATATACGAACGCTCGGCAATGTCGGTGATGCTACGCTCGTTCTCGTAGTCATCGTAATAGTAATGATCGGTACCGATATCGAAGAAACGGTAACGCTTCAGATGAATAATCTGATGTATCTCGAAATATAAACAAATCGTTTTCATATACTTTTCACTTTTAACTATTAACTATTCACTATTTACTCTTCCCAACCGAGGGTGCGACGATAGAGGGTACGAATCCAGGCACCAACCTTCTCCCAGGTAATCTGATCCACCTCGCGCTTGCCTTCCTCCTTAAGATACTGGAAGAGCGACTCGTTATGACAGATGGAATAGATGGCGTCGGCCAGCGCGTGGATATCCCAATAGTCGACCTTGATACAATTGTCGAGAATCTCTGCACAACCCGACTGTTTCGAGATAATCGAGGGTGTGCCGCACTGCATGGCCTCCAGTGGTGAGATACCGAAAGGCTCACTCACAGAAGGCATCACATAGACATCAGATGCTTTCAAGCACTCATACACCTGCTTGCCGCGCATGAAGCCGGGGAAGTGGAAACGATCGGCAATGCCACGCTCGGCAGCGAGGTGGATCATCGCATCCATCATATCACCAGAGCCAGCCATGCAGAAACGCACGTTGCGGGTACGGTGAAGCACCATCGTGGCAGCCTCAACAAAGTACTCAGGACCCTTCTGCATCGTGATACGGCCAAGGAAGGTCACCACCTTCTCCTTACCCGTGTGATCTGGACGCGGAATGGCCTGATATTCCTCGGGCAGCGGATATACGGCATTATGCACCGTATAGACCTTACGCGGATCCTGATGATACTGGTTGATAACGGTCTGGCGCGTGAGTTCCGACACACACATGATGCAGTCGGCCCAGTCCATACCGTTCTTCTCGATGCCATAGACAGTAGGATTCACCTTACCACGGCTACGATCGAAGTCGGTAGCGTGAACGTGAATGCAGAGGGGTTTGCCACTCACCTGCTTGGCATGGATACCGGCAGGGAAGGTAAGCCAGTCATGAGCGTGAATGATATCGAACTCCTCGGCACGAGCCACTTGGCCGGCGATGATCGAGTAGTTATTGATCTCCTCATGCAAATTGCCGGGATAACCACCCGCAAACTCCATCGCACCGAGGTCGTTCACGTTCATATAGTTAAAATCAGCATAGATATGCTCACGGAGCTTGAAATAGTAGTCAGGATCCATGATGTTACCCACACGCTGACGGACATAGTCATAGTCGACATCCCGATAGGCAATAGGCACAGCATTCATGGCCACGATGCGACAGGCGTGCTGGCTCTCGTCGCCGAAAGGATGCGGCAGACAGAGGGTGATATCCATATCGCCCTGAGCCTTCAAGCCCTCGGAGATGCCATAGTTAGCAGTGGCAAGTCCACCAAATACGTGAGGAGGATACTCCCATCCAAACATTAATACCTTCATAGTCGTTCCTCCTTATTTTTGATATGAATA